>NZ_JBFANF010000006.1:64907-287073 GCF_040674675.1 Dactylosporangium sp. NPDC049742
CCTATCCCGGGGGGCCCAATGTTAACCAACATTAAATTGCCCCCACTGGGGGGGGCCCGCGGGAACCCGGGCGCCCGCCTCTTTGTGTGTAAGGACCCAAGATCTAGGGGTGGCCACCACAACACCTTGTGATCGGAGTGCGAGATTTCCGTCACGGTGGCCCGACGCGCGTGGGAACCCTTGACGCGATGACCTGGTGGCAGGCACGCTAATCAGGCACTGCCTTCCGCGGACGCGGCGGCCGGTGGCCCGACAGATGTGCCCCGATCCTTCTTGGGTCCGGTTCAGCGCACATCGGCCGATGAGCCCCAGGCCTCGACCGACGCGAGCGGCTCGGCCGGTGGAACAGCGATCTTCAAAAAAGATCGTTGAAACATCGTGCACGGGGCCGCTCGACAGCGGTTAGCCTTTCGGCTACACTGCTAGTTTGCGCTGTCTTCTGACTTCACCTCTGGCGTGGAGTGCCTCTTCGTGGGCACTTTGCATCGGGGGTCGTCAGGCTGCACGCGAAACGGCCTGTCTGCACCACCGGTCCTCGGAAGGACGCATCTTGGCAGCTTCCCGCCCTGCGAAGACCAGTTCGAGCGCATACGCTCCCCGCCGGGTCTCCTTCGGCAGGATCACCGAACACCTTGAGGTTCCCAACCTCCTTGCCATCCAAACCGACTCGTTCGACTGGTTGGTTGGCAACGAGAAGTGGCAGAGCCGCTCGGCCGGTGATCCGCACGCCCGTTCCGGGCTGGCGGAGATCCTCGATGAAATCAGTCCCATTGAGGACTTCTCCGGCACGATGTCCCTGTCGTTCTCCGCGCCCCGCTTCGACGAGGTCAAGGCTCCCATGGAGGAGTGCAAGGAGAAGGACCTCACCTACTGCGCGCCGCTGTTCGTGACGGCGGAGTTCACCAACCACACCACTGGCGAGATCAAGAGCCAGACGGTGTTCATGGGTGACTTCCCGATGATGACGCCCAAGGGCACCTTCATCATCAACGGCACCGAGCGCGTCGTGGTGAGCCAGCTCGTCCGGTCGCCGGGCGTGTACTTCGACAAGCAGCCGGACAAGACCTCCGACCGCGACCTCACCAGCGTCAAGGTCATCCCGAGCCGGGGTGCCTGGCTGGAGTTCGACATCGACAAGCGCGACACCGTCGGTGTCCGCATCGACCGCAAGCGCCGGCAGGCCGTCTCCGTCCTGCTCAAGGCCATCGGTTGGTCCGCCGAGCGCATCCGTGAGAAGTTCGGCTGGTCCGAGCTCATGATGACGACGCTCGAGAAGGACCACATCGCCGGCCAGGACGAGGCCCTGCTCGACATCTACCGCAAGCTCCGCCCCGGCGAGCCGCCGACGCGTGAGAACGCGCAGACCCTCCTCGACAACCTCTTCTTCAACCCGAAGCGATACGACGTCGCCAAGGTCGGTCGATACAAGTTCAACAAGAAGCTCGAGTTGGACCTCCCGATCAACCAGGGTGTGCTGACGGAAGAGGACGTCGTCGCCACGGTCGAGTACCTCTGCCGCCTGCACACGGGCGAAGAGGGCTACGAGGCCGACGACATCGACCACTTCGGCAACCGGCGCCTGCGCACGGTCGGCGAGCTCATCCAGAACCAGGTCCGCGTCGGCCTGTCCCGGATGGAGCGCGTCGTCCGCGAGCGCATGACGACGCAGGACGTCGAGGCGATCACGCCGCAGACCCTGATCAACATCCGTCCCGTCGTGGCGGCGATCAAGGAGTTCTTCGGCACGTCGCAGCTGTCGCAGTTCATGGACCAGACCAACCCCCTCGCGGGCCTGACCCACCGCCGGCGCCTCAGCGCGCTCGGCCCGGGCGGTCTGTCGCGTGAGCGGGCCGGCTTCGAGGTCCGTGACGTGCACCCGTCGCACTACGGCCGCATGTGCCCGATCGAGACCCCTGAGGGTCCCAACATCGGTCTCATCGGCGCGCTCTCGACGTTCGCGCGGGTCAACCCGTTCGGCTTCGTCGAGACGCCGTACCGGAAGGTCGTCGACGGCCGGGTCACCGACCAGATCGACTACCTGACCGCCGACGAGGAGGACCGGTTCGTCAAGGCGCAGGCCAACGCTCCGCTCAAGAGCGACGGCAACTTCGCCGAGGACCGCATCCTCGTCCGCCGGAAGGGCGGCGAGGTCGACAACGTCCCCGCCGACCAGGTCGACTACATGGACGTGTCGCCGCGGCAGATGACCTCGGTCGCCACCGCGATGATCCCGTTCCTCGAGCACGACGACGCCAACCGTGCACTCATGGGCGCCAACATGCAGCGCCAGGCGGTGCCGCTGGTCAAGGCCGAGGCACCGCTCGTCGGCACCGGCATGGAGTACCGTGCCGCCGTCGACGCCGGTGACGTGGTCGTGGCCGAGGTCGCCGGCGTGGTCGAGGACATGTGCGCCGACTACGTGACGATCCACCAGGACGACGGCCACCGCCGGACCTACCTGCTGCACAAGTTCCGCCGCTCCAACTCCGGCTCCTGCGTCAACCAGAAGCCGGTGATCTTCGAGGGCGACCGGGTCGAGGCGGGGCAGGTCATCGCCGACGGTCCGTGCACCGACGAGGGCGAGATGGCGCTCGGGCGCAACCTGCTCGTGGCGTTCATGCCCTGGGAGGGTCACAACTACGAAGACGCCATCATCCTGTCCCAGAAGCTGGTGCAGAACGACGTCCTCACCTCGATCCACATCGAGGAGCACGAGGTCGACGCGCGCGACACCAAGCTGGGGCCGGAGGAGATCACCCGCGACATCCCGAACGTCAGCGAGGAGATGCTCGCCGACCTCGACGAGCGGGGGATCATCCGGATCGGCGCCGAGGTCGTGACCGGCGACATCCTGGTCGGCAAGGTCACCCCCAAGGGTGAGACCGAGCTGACCCCGGAGGAGCGCCTGCTCCGCGCGATCTTCGGTGAGAAGGCCCGCGAGGTGCGCGACACCAGCCTCAAGGTGCCGCACGGCGAGACCGGCACGGTCATCGGCGTGCGCACGTTCAGCCGGGAGGACGGCGACGAGCTGTCCCCGGGCGTCAACGAGCTGGTGCGCGTCTACGTGGCCCAGAAGCGGAAGATCCAGGACGGCGACAAGCTCGCCGGCCGCCACGGCAACAAGGGCGTCATCTCGAAGATCCTCCCGGTCGAGGACATGCCGTTCCTCGAGGACGGCACCCCGGTCGACATCGTGCTCAACCCGCTCGGTGTGCCGAGCCGGATGAACATCGGCCAGGTCCTGGAGACCCACCTGGGGTGGGTGGCCAAGACAGGCTGGAAGATCGACGGTGACGACACCGAGTGGAAGCGGGCGCTGAAGGCCATCAACGCGGGGGAGTCCGAGCCGGACACCAACGTCGCGACCCCGGTCTTCGACGGCGCCAAGGAGGAAGAGATCGCCGGCCTGATGAGCAGCACGCTGCCCAACCGGGACGGCAACCAGCTCATCGGTGCCAGCGGCAAGGCGCGGCTGTTCGACGGCCGCTCCGGTGAGCCGCTGCCGGACCCGATCGCGGTGGGCTACATCTACATCCTCAAGCTCAACCACCTGGTGGACGACAAGATCCACGCCCGCTCGACCGGCCCGTACTCGATGATCACGCAGCAGCCGCTGGGTGGTAAGGCGCAGTTCGGTGGTCAGCGCTTCGGTGAGATGGAGTGCTGGGCGATGCAGGCCTACGGCGCCGCCTACGCGCTGCAGGAGCTGCTGACGATCAAGTCCGACGACGTCCTCGGACGCGTCAAGGTCTACGAGGCGATCGTCAAGGGCGAGAACATCCCGGAGCCGGGCATTCCGGAGTCCTTCAAGGTGCTCCTCAAGGAGCTGCAGTCGCTGTGCCTGAACGTCGAGGTGCTCTCCAGCGACGGTGTGGCCCTCGAGATGCGCGAGACGGACGACGAGGTGTTCCGCGCCGCCGAGGAACTCGGCATCGACCTCTCCCGGCGTGAGCCGAGCAGCGTCGAGGAAGTTTGATCCGTGGGCGGGCGCCCCGCGAAGGCGCCCGCTCCACGACCTAGCAATTACCCGAGCAACTGAATCGTGAGGACATAGACGAAGTGCTCGACGTCAACTACTTCGACGAACTGCGCATCGGTCTGGCCACTGCCGACGACATCCGCCAGTGGTCGCACGGCGAGGTCAAGAAGCCCGAGACGATCAACTACCGCACCCTGAAGCCGGAGAAGGACGGGCTCTTCTGCGAGAAGATCTTCGGTCCGACCCGGGACTGGGAGTGCTACTGCGGCAAGTACAAGCGGGTCCGGTTCAAGGGCATCATCTGTGAGCGCTGCGGCGTCGAGGTGACCCGTGCCAAGGTCCGCCGCGAGCGCATGGGCCACATCGAGCTCGCCGCCCCGGTCACGCACATCTGGTACTTCAAGGGCGTGCCCAGCCGGCTCGGCTACCTGCTCGACCTGGCGCCGAAGGACCTCGAGAAGATCATCTACTTCGCGTCGTACGTGATCACCAGCGTCGACAAGGAGGCCCGCCACCGCGACCTCGCCACCCTCGAGAACGAGGTCTCGGCGGAGAAGCGCCAGGCGGAGAACGCCCGCGACTCGGAGATCGAGAAGCGCGCCGCCAAGCTGGAGCAGGACCTGGCCGAGCTCGAGGCCGAGGGTGCGAAGGCCGACGTGCGCCGCAAGGTCAAGGAGTCCGGCGAGCGCGAGATGCGCCAGATGCGGGACCGCGCGCAGCGTGAGATCGACCGTCTCGACGAGGTCATGGACACGTTCCGCAAGCTGGACCGCAAGAACCTCATCACCGACGAGCTGCTCTACCGCGAGCTGCGCGACCGGTTCGGTGAGTACTTCACCGGCGCCATGGGTGCCGAGGCGATCAAGGCGCTGCTGGAGAACCTGGACCTCGACGACGAGGCCGAGTCGCTGCGCGAGACCATCCGCAGCGGCAAGGGCCAGCGCAAGATCCGGGCCCTCAAGCGGCTGAAGGTCGTCGCGGCGTTCCTCAACACCGCCAACTCGCCGCTGGGCATGGTCCTGGACTGCGTCCCGGTCATCCCGCCGGACCTGCGTCCGATGGTGCAGCTCGACGGTGGCCGGTTCGCCACCAGCGACCTGAACGACCTGTACCGGCGCGTGATCAACCGCAACAACCGGCTCAAGCGCCTGATCGACCTGGGTGCCCCGGAGATCATCGTCAACAACGAGAAGCGGATGCTGCAGGAGGCCGTCGACGCGCTGTTCGACAACGGCCGCCGCGGTCGTCCCGTCACCGGCCCGGGCAACCGGCCGCTGAAGTCGCTGTCCGACATGCTCAAGGGCAAGCAGGGTCGCTTCCGTCAGAACCTGCTGGGCAAGCGCGTCGACTACTCCGGCCGTTCGGTCATCGTCGTCGGCCCGCAGCTCAAGCTGCACCAGTGCGGCCTGCCGAAGCAGATGGCGCTGGAGCTGTTCAAGCCGTTCGTGATGAAGCGCCTGGTGGACCTCAACCACGCGCAGAACATCAAGTCGGCCAAGCGCATGGTCGAGCGTCAGCGTCCGGTCGTGTGGGACGTGCTGGAGGAGGTCATCGCGGAGCACCCGGTGCTGCTCAACCGCGCGCCGACCCTGCACCGCCTGGGCATCCAGGCCTTCGAGCCGCAGCTGGTCGAGGGCAAGGCCATCCAGATCCACCCGCTCGTCTGCACCGCCTTCAACGCCGACTTCGACGGCGACCAGATGGCCGTGCACGTGCCGCTGTCCGCGGAGGCGCAGGCCGAGGCCCGCATCCTCATGCTGTCCAGCAACAACATCCTCAAGCCGGCCGACGGCAAGCCGGTCACCATGCCCACCCAGGACATGGTCATCGGCCTGTACCACCTGACGCACATCCAGAAGGGCCTGACGGGCGAGGGGCGCACCTTCAGCTCCGACGCCGAGGCGCGGATGGCGTTCGACAACGGCGAGCTGCACCTGCAGGCACCGGTGAAGATCCGGCTCCGGGGCATCATCGGGGTCGACAACGGCGCCTCCGGCCAGCCGTGGGAGGCCCCCGAGGGCTGGCAGTCCGGCGACACGGTCACGGTCGAGACGACCCTCGGCCGGGTGCTCTTCAACGAGACGCTCCCGGTGGGGTACCGCTTCGTCAACTACGAGATCCGCAAGGGTCAGCTGTCGGCGATCGTCAACGACCTCGCCGAGCGCTTCCCGAAGGTCTCCCTCGCGGCGACCCTGGACGCGCTCAAGCTGGCCGGCTTCCACTGGGCCACCTGGTCCGGCGTCACCATCGGCATGGAGGACGTCATCCAGCCGCCTCGCAAGCGCGAGATCCTCGAGCGCTACGAGAAGGAGGCCGAGCGGATCGACAAGCAGTACCAGCGCGGTCTCATGACGGCCGAGGAGCGCCGCGGCGAGCTCATCGAGATCTGGACCAAGGCGACCGGCGAGGTCGCCAAGGAGATGGAAAGCGCGCTGCCGCAGGAGAACCCGCTGTGGAAGATGATCAACTCGGGCGCCCGCGGTAACCTGCTCCAGCTCCGCCAGATCGCCGCGATCCGTGGCCTGGTGGCCAACCCGAAGGGTGAGATCATCCCGCGGCCGATCAAGGCCAGCTACCGGGAGGGTCTGTCCGTGCTGGAGTACTTCATCTCCACGCACGGTGCCCGCAAGGGTCTGGCCGACACCGCGCTGCGGACCGCCGACTCGGGTTACCTGACCCGTCGTCTGGTCGACGTGTCGCAGGACGTCATCATCCGCGAGGAGGACTGCGGCACCGACCGCGCCATCCCGATGACGGTCGGCGAGCTGCACGACGGCGTCATGCGGATCCACCAGCACGCGGAGACGGGCGTGCACGCCCGTACCCTCGCCGACGACGTCCGCGACAAGGACGGCAAGCTCGTCGCCGAGCGCGGCACGGACATCAACTCGATCACGGTCGACCTGCTGGTCGCCGCCGGGACCGAGACCGTCCGCGTCCGCAGCGTGCTCACCTGCGAGTCGAAGCTCGGCGTCTGTGGCGCCTGCTACGGCCGGTCGCTGCCCACGGGCAAGACCGTCGACGTCGGCGAGGCGGTCGGCATCATCGCCGCCCAGTCGATCGGTGAGCCGGGCACGCAGCTGACGATGCGTACCTTCCACACCGGTGGTGTCGCGGGTGAGGACATCACCCAGGGTCTGCCCCGTGTGCAGGAGATCTTCGAGGCCCGCGTGCCGAAGGGTAAGGCGCCCATCGCCGACACCCCCGGTCGCGTGCGCATCGAGGACGGCGAGCGGATGCGGAAGATCATCATCGTGCCGGACGACGGCAGCGAGGAGATCGTCCACGACAAGCTCAGCCGGCGCGTCAAGCTGCGCTACCAGGACGGCGAGCACGTCGAGGTCGGCGAGAAGCTCACCGAGGGCACGATCGACCCGCACGAGCTGCTGCGCATCATGGGTCCCCGGGCGGTCCAGGTCCACCTGACGTCCGAGGTCCAGGAGGTGTACCGCTCGCAGGGCGTGCTCATCCACGACAAGCACATCGAGATCATCATCCGGCAGATGCTCAAGCGGGTCACGGTCATCGACTCCGGCTCCACCGAGTTCCTGCCCGGTGTGCTGGTCGACCGTGCGCTCTTCGAGGCGGAGAACCGTCGCGTCGTCGCCGAGGGCGGCGAGCCGGCGGCCGGCCGTCCCGTGCTCATGGGTATCACCAAGGCGTCCCTCGCGACGGAGTCGTGGCTGTCCGCGGCCTCGTTCCAGGAGACGACCCGGGTGCTGACCGACGCGGCGATCCACGCGCGCAGCGACTCGCTGATCGGTCTGAAGGAGAACGTCATCATCGGCAAGCTCATCCCGGCCGGTACTGGCATCAGCAAGTACCGCAGCATCCGGGTCGAGCCGACCGAGGAGGCGAAGGCGAAGGTCTACTCGATGACCGGCTACCCGGAGGCCGACTACGGCTTCGGCCCGGCCAGCGGGCAGGCGGTCCCCCTGGACGACTTCGACCTGGGCTCCTTCCGCTAAGCACCACCGGACGACGAAGAGGGCGGGGACCCCACGGGGCCCCGCCCTCTTCCCGTGCACCGGATAGGCTCGGGTGGTGACGTCCTCGACGCGCCATCCGCTCGACCCCGACCCGGTCCGCGCCACCAAGGCCTCGGCCGTGTTCGGGCTGGGCCTGCTGTCGGTGGTGACCGGGCCGTTCCTCGGCGGGGCGATCCCGGCGACCCTGGCGCTGCTGCTGGCCCGGCAGTCGCACCGGGAGCTGGTGGCCGCGGAGGGCTTCCTGCTGGGCGCCAGGAGGCTCCGCAACGGCGTGCGGCTCGCCTGGACCGGCATCGTGCTGTCGATCGCCACACTGGTCGTCCTGGCGATCCTGGGCCTGCTGGCCTATGCCCGGGGCCGCGGCACCGACTTCGACCCGCTGGTGAACTGACGTGACCTACCCCTACCAGCACCAGCCGCCGGCCCAGCCCGTCGCGCAGCAGGGCATGCGGGTCGACGTCGTCCAGGGGACCCCCTTCGGGGTGGCCTACCCCCTCGTTCAGGCGACCCCGAGCGGCCCCGCCATCGGCAGTCTCGTCGCCGGCATCGCATCGGTCTTCGTCGGCCTTTTCGTGGGCTGCCTCGGCCTGCTCGGCGCGCCCGAGGGGTGGGGCCCGCTCGCCGGCGGCGCGTTCACCGTGCTGGCCGTGTTCCTCGGCCTCGGCGCGATCGGCCTCGGCGTCTTCGGGATGCGCCAGGTCCGCCAGGCGGGCCGGCTGGTCAGCGGCCGCGGGATGGCGATCACCGGGGTGGTCCTGGGATCCACCGGCGCGGGCGTCGGCGTGCTGTCCCTGCTGCTGGCCTTCGTGGCCGCGGCCACCTCGACGAGCCCGTGAGCGCCCTTGAGAGCGCCGCTGACCGGCCCCGACGCCGAGAACGCGACCCCCGGGACGGACGGATCAGACACCAGGTACTCTTGGTGTGAAGAGTGTTCCGTCATGGGGCCGAGCCGTCGATTTTGACCAGCGTCCTCACGGTGGGTACTCTTTCCCCTCGTGCCCGGCTTTGCCGGGCAACTCGTGCGTGCGTCCACAACGGCCCGCCTCCGCGGGTTGAGGGTGGACGCAAACCGCGAAACCCGGTTGGCACTTCTTGGACCGGGTTCGCGCGGCGGGCGACACGCCCGACCGCGGGTGCCGGTCACGCCGTGGAGACAGCGAAGAAGAAGACGTGCGGCCGCGAGGCCGAAGGGAGACAGGCCCAGTGCCTACGATCCAGCAGCTGGTCCGCAAGGGCCGCCAGGCGAAGCTGAGCAAGACCAAGACGCCGGCGCTCAAGGGCAGCCCGCAGCGGCGTGGCGTCTGCACGCGTGTGTACACCACCACGCCGAAGAAGCCGAACTCGGCCCTGCGCAAGGTGGCCCGCGTGCGACTGAGCAACGGTATCGAGGTGACGGCCTACATCCCCGGTGTCGGTCACAACCTTCAGGAGCACTCGATCGTGCTGGTCCGTGGTGGCCGTGTGAAGGACCTCCCCGGCGTCCGGTACAAGATCATCCGTGGTTCGCTGGACACTCAGGGTGTCCGCAACCGCAAGCAGGCTCGCAGCCGGTACGGCGCGAAGAAGGAGAAGAGCTGACATGCCGCGTAAAGGCCCCGCGCCGCGCCGGCCCCTGGTGGCGGACCCGGTCTACAACTCCCTGCTCGTCACCCAGCTGATCAACAAGATCCTGGTCGAGGGCAAGCGTCAGCTCGCCGAGCGCGTTGTCTACAGCGCCCTCGAGGGTTGCCGGGAGAAGTCGGGCACGGACCCCGTCGTCACGCTGAAGCGCGCGATGGACAACGTCAAGCCGACCCTCGAGGTCCGCAGCCGCCGCGTCGGTGGCGCGACCTATCAGGTGCCGGTCGAGGTGCGCCCTCCCCGGGCGACGACGTTGGGCCTGCGCTGGCTGGTCACCTACTCGCGCGCCCGTCGTGAGAAGACCATGGTGGAGCGGCTCATGAACGAGCTGCTCGACGCCAGCAACGGGCTCGGTGCTTCGGTGAAGCGCCGCGAGGACACCCACAAGATGGCGGAGTCCAACAAGGCCTTCGCGCACTACCGCTGGTAAGCGACGCTTTACCAAGCAATCCGACGAGAGCGAAGTAGGGATTCGAAGTGGCTGCCGTAGACGCTGCCCTCGCCAAGGTCCGCAATATCGGCATCATGGCGCACATCGACGCCGGTAAGACGACGACGACCGAGCGCATCCTCTTCTACACCGGTATCACGTACAAGATCGGTGAGGTCCACGAGGGCGCAGCCGTCATGGACTGGATGGAGCAGGAGCAGGAGCGGGGCATCACCATCACCTCCGCCGCCACGAAGTGCGAGTGGAAGGGCCACGTCATCCAGATCATCGACACGCCCGGCCACGTCGACTTCACGGTCGAGGTCGAGCGGTCGCTGCGGGTCCTGGACGGTGCCGTGGCGGTCTACGACGGCGTCGCCGGCGTGGAGCCGCAGACCGAGAACGTCTGGCGGCAGGCCGACAAGTACAACGTCCCGCGTATGTGCTTCGTCAACAAGCTGGACCGCACCGGTGCCGACTTCTTCCGCTGCGTGCAGATGATGGTCGACCGGCTCAACGCGACCCCGCTGGTGCTGCAGATCCCGATCGGTCTGGAAGGCGACCACATCGGCGTCGTCGACCTGCTGGAGATGCGCGCGCTGACGTGGCGCGGCGAGACCCAGAAGGGTGAGGACTACGCCATCGAGGAGATCCCCGCGGATCTCGTCGACCAGGCCAACGAGTACCGGGACAAGCTCCTGGAGACGCTGTCCGAGACCGACGACGACATCATGGTCCGCTACCTGGACGGTGAGACGTTCGACGTCAAGGAGCTCAAGGCCGCGATCCGCCGGGCGACCATCGCCGGCAAGCTCAACCCGGTCGTCTGCGGTTCGGCGTTCAAGAACAAGGGCGTCCAGCCCATGCTCGACGCCGTCGTGGAGTTCCTGCCGTCGCCGCTGGACATCCCGGCCGTCGAGGGCGTGGCGACCGACGGCGAGACGCCGCTGCTGCGCAAGCCGTCCAACAGCGAGCCGTTCTCCGGCCTGGCCTTCAAGATCCAGACGGACAAGCACCTCGGCAAGCTCACCTACGTGCGCATCTACTCCGGCACGCTCGAGTCCGGCTCCCAGGTGGTCAACTCCACCAAGGACCGCAAGGAGCGGATCGGCAAGATCTACCAGATGCACGCGAACAAGCGTGAGGAGCGCCCAAGCGCTCAGGCGGGTGACATCATCGCCGTGCAGGGTCTCAAGCAGACCACCACGGGTGACACCCTCTGCGACCCGGCCCACCCGGTCATCCTCGAGTCGATGACCTTCCCGGAGCCGGTCATCCAGGTCGCCATCGAGCCGAAGAGCAAGGCCGACCAGGAGAAGCTGGGCACCGCCATCCAGCGGCTGGCCGAGGAGGACCCGACCTTCCGCGTCAAGAACGACGAGGAGACCGGGCAGACCATCATCGCCGGCATGGGCGAGCTGCACCTGGACATCCTGGTCGACCGGATGCGCCGCGAGTTCAGCGTCGAGGCCAACATCGGCAAGCCGCAGGTGGCCTACCGCGAGACCATCAAGGGCATCGTCGACAAGATCGACTATGTGCACAAGAAGCAGACCGGTGGTTCGGGTCAGTACGCGAAGGTCATCGTCAAGCTCGAGCCGCTCGAGGTGACGGCGGACGGCCCGACGTACGAGTTCGTCAACGCGGTCTCGGGCGGTCGCATCCCGAAGGAGTTCATCCCTTCGGTCGACGCCGGCGCCCAGGACGCGATGCAGTACGGCGTGCTCGCGGGCTACCCGATGGTGGGCGTGAAGCTGACGCTGCTCGACGGGCAGTACCACGAGGTCGACTCGTCGGAAATGGCGTTCAAGATCGCTGGTTCGATGGTGATGAAGGAGGCGGCCCGCAAGGCTACCCCCGCTCTCCTCGAGCCGTTGATGGCCGTCGAGGTCACCACCCCGGAAGAGAACATGGGTGACGTGATCGGCGACCTCAACTCCCGGCGTGGCACCATCCAGGCGATGGAGGAGCGCGGCGGTGCCCGTGTCGTCCGCGCCACGGTGCCGTTGTCGGAGATGTTCGGCTACGTCGGCGACCTGCGGTCGAAGACCCAGGGCCGGGCGAGCTACTCGATGCAGTTCGACTCCTACGCCGAGGTTCCCGCGAACGTCGCCAAGGAGATCATCGCGAAGGCGACCGGGGAGTAGTTCCCGGTCCGCGGCCGCGAGGCTGCATCAGCGGGCCTGAAGGCTTCAGCCGCCAGACCCAAGTCGACAGGGTGCGTCGACGCTTCAGGCGTCGACGCACCGCGAACCAGAAGTCCACAGGAGGACACCAGTGGCGAAGGCGAAGTTCGAGCGGACTAAGCCGCACGTCAACATCGGCACCATCGGTCACATCGACCACGGGAAGACGACGCTGACGGCGGCCATTACCAAGGTGCTCCACGACCGCATGCCGGACGTGAACCCCTACACCCCGTTCGACGAGATCGACAAGGCGCCGGAGGAGAAGGCCCGCGGCATCACGATCTCGATCGCGCACGTCGAGTACCAGACCGAAGCCCGGCACTACGCCCACGTTGACTGCCCGGGCCACGCCGACTACATCAAGAACATGATCACCGGTGCCGCGCAGATGGACGGCGCGATCCTGGTGGTCGCAGCGACCGACGGCCCCATGCCGCAGACCCGCGAGCACGTGCTGCTGGCCCGTCAGGTCGGCGTGCCCTACATCGTGGTGGCGCTGAACAAGAGCGACATGGTCGAGGACGAGGAGCTCCTGGAGCTCGTCGAGCTCGAGGTCCGTGAGCTCCTGTCGAGCCAGGAGTTCCCCGGCGACGACGCGCCGGTCGTGCGCGTCTCGGCCCTGAAGGCCCTCGAGGGCGACCCGAAGTGGTCGGACGCCCTCATGGAGCTCATGGGCGCCGTGGACAGCGCGATCCCGCAGCCCGAGCGTGAGACCGAGAAGCCGTTCCTCATGCCCGTCGAGGACGTCTTCACGATCACCGGTCGTGGCACCGTCGTCACCGGTCGTGTCGAGCGTGGCATCCTCAAGCCGAACGAGGAAGTCGAGATCGTCGGCATCAAGGCCAAGTCGATGAAGACCACCTGCACCGCCATCGAGATGTTCCGCAAGATCCTCGACGAGGCGCGCGCCGGTGAGAACGTCGGCCTGCTCCTGCGTGGTATCAAGCGCGAGGACGTCGAGCGCGGCATGGTCGTGGTGAAGCCGGGTAGCAACACCCCGCACACCGAGTTCGAGGCGACCGTCTACATCCTCTCCAAGGAGGAGGGTGGCCGGCACACCCCGTTCTTCCAGAACTACCGTCCGCAGTTCTACTTCCGTACCACGGACGTCACCGGCGTCGTCACGCTGCCCGAGGGCACCGAGATGGTCATGCCCGGCGACAACACCGGCATGACCGTGCAGCTCATCCAGCCGATCGCCATGGAGGAGAACCTCCGCTTCGCGATCCGCGAGGGTGGCCGCACCGTCGGCGCCGGCCGTGTGACGAAGATCCTCAAGTAAGGACCTGAAGCACCCCGATTTCACTTTGTCGCAAGTCATGCGGCATAATGGTCGGGTTGCGTCGCGGGGCGGTCGAGACTGCTCAATGAGAAGTCTCGACCGCTTCCGCGCGGCGTCAGTCCAAGCGACTGGCGCTCACCTCCGCGAACCGGGCGTGGCACGCCCTGGGGTAGGTCTCCTGCGCCACCAGCGGTCCTGCGAAGGACGTCGGCGGCGGAGCCTGGCCCTTGGCCGCGACACGCCCGACCGCGGGGGTCGGACAAACCAAATAGGCGGCACCGGACCCTTCGGGGTTCCGCGAGGTCGAGAGACCTCGCATGAGAGAGGGAACTGAAGCCACCATGGCGGGACAGAAGATCCGCATCCGGCTCAAGGCCTACGACCACGAGGTCGTCGACTCCTCGGCGCGGAAGATCGTCGAGACGGTCACGCGCACCGGGGCTCAGGTCGCTGGGCCGGTGCCGCTGCCCACTGAGATCAACCGCTACTGCGTGATCCGCTCGCCGCACAAGTACAAGGACTCGCGCGAGCACTTCGAGATGCGCACGCACAAGCGTCTGATCGACATCATCGACCCGACCCCGAAGACGGTTGACTCGCTCATGCGGCTCGACCTGCCGGCTGGTGTCGACATCGAGATCAAGCTGTAGGGACCGGACTTATGGACAGGCAAGTCAAGGGCATCCTGGGTGAGAAGCTCGGCATGACCCAGATCTGGGACAACGGCAAGGTCGTCCCGGTGACTGTGGTGCAGGCCGGCCCGTGCGTCGTGACCCAGGTGCGCACGGCTGACAACGACGGCTACTCCGCGGTCCAGCTCGCGTGGGGCCAGATCGACCCGCGCAAGGTCAACAAGCCGCGGTCGGGCCACTTCGCCAAGGCGGACGTCGCTCCCCGTCGGCACGTCGTCGAGCTGCGGACCACCGACGCCGGCGAGTACTCGCTCGGCCAGGAGATCACCGCGGACCTCTTCGCCGCCGGCCAGCGGATCGACGTCACCGGCCGGACCAAGGGCAAGGGCTACGCCGGTGTCATGAAGCGGCACGGCTTCCACGGCCTCCGCGCGAGCCACGGTGTCGAGCGCAAGCACCGCTCGCCCGGCTCCATCGGCGCCTGCGCGACCCCGGGTCGCGTCTTCAAGGGCGTGAAGATGGCCGGCCGCATGGGTGGGGCGCGCTTCACCGTGCAGAACCTGACCGTCCAGGCGGTCGAGCTGGAGCAGGGCCTGATCCTCATCAAGGGTGCGGTCCCCGGTCCGAAGGGCAGCCTCGTGCTGCTGCGGAGCGCCGCCAAGGTCGCGGTGAAGGCGCAGAAAGGTGGGATCACCAAGTGACCACCGTTGACATCAAGACGGCTGACGGCGCCACCAACGGCACCGTCGAGCTGCCGGACGACATCTTCGACGCGCAGGCCAGCATCCCGCTGCTGCACCAGGTCGTCGTCGCGCAGCTCGCCGCGGCCCGCCAGGGCACGCACAAGGTCAAGACCCGCGGGGAGGTGTCCGGCGGTGGCAAGAAGCCCTACAAGCAGAAGGGCACCGGCCGGGCCCGTCAGGGCTCGATCCGCGCGCCGCAGTTCACCGGCGGTGGCGTCACGCACGGCCCCGTGCCGCGTGACTACACCCAGCGGGTGAACAAGAAGATGAAGGCCGCCGCCCTGCGTGGCGCGCTCTCCGACCGGGCCCGCGAGGGTCGCATCCACGTCGTGGAGAACTTCATCAGCGGCGACACCCCGAAGACCAAGGACGCCCTGAAGGTGCTGCGCGGCATCACCGACGCGCGCCGGGTCCTCGTGGTCCTCCCGCGCGACGACGAGGCCAACTGGCTGAGCCTGCGCAACGAGCAGTCGGTGCACCTCCTGGTCGCCGACCAGCTCAACACGCACGACGTGCTCCTCGCCGACCAGGTCATCTTCACGACCGCGGCGCTGGACGAGTTCCTCGGCGTGCCGGCCGCCGGCGCTGCCGACGCCGCCGAGACCACAGAGGAGGCCTGATCATGGCGACGATCGCCGATCCACGCGACGTGATCATCCAGCCGGTGGTCTCTGAGAAGAGCTACAGCGAGCTCAACCGCAACTGGTACACGTTCCTGGTGCACCCGGACGCGAACAAGACCGAGATCAAGATCGCGATTCAGCAGATCTTCAACGTCCGCGTCCTGTCGGTCAACACCATCAACCGCGAAGGCAAGCGCAAGCGGACCCGCACTGGCTGGGGCAAGCGCAAGGACACGAAGCGGGCGATGGTCAAGCTCGCCGACGGTGACCGGATCGAAGCCTTCGGCGGACCGGTCAGCTGAGGGGTATAGACGATGGCTATCCGTAAATACAAGCCGACGACCCCGGGTCGTCGTGGTTCGAGTGTCGCCGACTTCGCCGAGATCACCCGATCGACGCCCGAGAAGTCGCTCCTCGTCCCGCTGCCCAGCAAGGGCGGACGCAACGTCCACGGCCGCGTCACCGCGCGCCACCAGGGCGGCGGCCACAAGCGTCAGTACCGGCTGATCGACTTCCGGCGGGCGGACAAGGACGGCATCCCCGCCAAGGTCGCGCACATCGAGTACGACCCCAACCGCACCGCGCGCATCGCGCTGCTGCACTACGCCGACGGCGAGAAGCGGTACATCATCGCGCCGAAGGACCTGAAGCAGGGCGACCGCGTCGAGGCCGGGGCCGGCGCCGACATCAAGCCGGGCAACAACCTGCCGCTGCGCAACATCCCGGTCGGCACCACCGTGCACGCGGTGGAGCTGCGCCCGGGTGGCGGCGCGAAGCTGGCCCGCTCGGCCGGCGTGGGCATCCAGCTGCTGGGCCGTGAGGGCCAGTACGCGACGCTGCGCATGCCGTCCGGCGAGATCCGGCGCGTCGAGGTCACCTGCCGGGCGACCGTCGGCGAGATCGGCAACGCCGACCAGTCGAACATCAACTGGGGCAAGGCCGGCCGCATGCGCTGGAAGGGCAAGCGCCCGACCGTCCGTGGTGTCGCCATGAACCCCATCGACCACCCGCACGGTGGTGGTGAGGGTAAGACCTCGGGTGGTCGCCACCCGGTCAACCCGAAGGGCAAGCCGGAGGGCCGCACGCGGCGCAAGGGCCAGCCGAGCGACCGACTCATCGTCCGTAGGCGTTACGCCACCCGGAAGCGCGGCTAAGGAGCCTGAGCAATGCCTCGCAGCCTCAAGAAGGGCCCGTTCGTCGACGACCACCTCATCAAGAAGGTGGAAGTCCAGAACGCCAAGAACTCCAAGAACGTCATCAAGACCTGGTCGCGCCGGTCGACGATCATCCCCGACATGCTCGGGCACACGATCGCCGTCCACGACGGGCGTAAGCACGTTCCCGTCTTCGTGACGGAGGCGATGGTCGGGCACAAGCTCGGCGAGTTCGCGCTGACCCGCACGTTCAAGGGTCACGAGAAGGACGACCGGAAGAGCCGCCGCCGCTAAGGCAGCCAACTAAAGGGGATTTCCCAATGCCAACGAAAGCAGCGGCGGCGCTGCCCGGTGCCCGGGCGATCGCGCGCCATGTGCGCGTGTCGCCCATGAAGGCCCGCCGGGTGGTGAACCTCGTCCGCGGCCTGCCCGCGCGCGACGCACTGACGGTGCTGCAGTTCGCCCCGCAGTCGGCGAGCGAGCCGGTCTACAAGGTGCTGGCGAGCGCCATCGCCAACGCAGAGAACAACGAGCGGCTCGACCCGGACTCGCTCCTGGTCGCCGAGGCGTACGTCGACGAGGGCCCGACGCTCAAGCGGTTCCGTCCGCGGGCGCAGGGTCGCGCGTACCGGATCCGCAAGCGGACCAGCCACATCACCATCGTGGTCGAGAGCGTCCCCGCTGCCCAGGCCCGCGCGGCCAAGGCCGGCGTGGCGAAGGCGACCAGGGCGGCGAAGGCCGTGACGCCGGAGACCGACGAGACCGACGAGGTCGAGGCGCCCGTGGCGAAGAAGGCCGCTCCGGCGAAGAAGGCCACGAAGGCGACGCCGAAGGCTGACGCCGAGGAAGGGACCGAGTAATGGGTCAGAAGGTTCACCCGCACGGGTTCCGGCTCGGCATCAGCACCGACTGGAAGTCCCGCTGGTACGCCGACAAGCTCTACAAGGACTACATCGCCGAGGACGTCAAGATCCGTCGGATGATGTCCAAGGGCCTGGAGCGCGCCGGCATCGCCAAGGTCGACATCGAGCGCACCCGCGACCGGGTCCGCGTGGACATCCACACGGCCCGCCCGGGCATCGTCATCGGCCGCAAGGGCGCCGAGGCCGACCGCATCCGCAACGAGCTCGAGAAGCTCACCGGCAAGCAGGTGCAGCTCAACATCCTCGAGGTGAAGAGCCCCGAGTCGGACGCGCAGCTCGTCGCGCAGGGCGTGGCCGAGCAGCTGTCCAGCCGGGTCAGCTTCCGCCGCGCGATGCGCAAGGCGATGCAGTCCGCGATGAAGAACACGCTCGTCAAGGGCATCCGGGTGCAGGTCTCCGGCCGCCTCGGCGGTGCCGAGATGAGCCGCACGGAGTTCTACCGTGAGGGTCGCGTTCCGCTGCACTCGCTGCGGGCCAACATCGAGTACGGCTTCTTCGAGGCCCGTACCACCTTCGGCCGCATCGGCGTGAAGGTCTGGATCTACAAGGGCGACGCCGTTCCGGGTCGCGAGGCGCCGGCCGAGGCCGCCGCTCCGCGCGGTGGCCGTCGCGAGCGCACCGACCGGCCCGAGCGGCCGCGTCGCGGGCGCTCCGGCTCCTCCGGCACGACCGCCGGTGGCACCGAGGCCGGCCGGGCCGCCGCTGCGGCGCAGGCCGCCGAGGTGACGCCCGACGCGGCCCCGGCGGAGTCCGCTCCGGCAGAGACGCCTCAGGAGGGCTGACGAATGCTGATCCCTCGTAAGCCCCCGAAGGGCTTCCGCAAGCCGCACCACCCGGACCGTCACGGTCCGGCCAAGGGCGGCACCCGCGTGGTCTTCGGTGAGTTCGGTATCCAGGCCCTCGAGCCCGCGTACATCACGAACCGCCAGATCGAGGCGGCCCGTATCGCCATGACCCGGCACATCCGTCGTGGCGGCAAGGTCTGGATCACGATCTTCCCGGACCGCTCCATCACCAAGAAGCCGGCCGAGACCCGCATGGGTTCCGGCAAGGGCTCCCCCGAGTGGTGGGTGGCCAACATCAAGCCGGGCCGGATCCTGTTCGAGATGTCGTTCCCGAACGAGCAGATCGCCCGCGAGGCAATGCGCCGCGCGATCCACAAGCTTCCGCTGAAGTGCCGGATCGTCACGCGTGAAGGGGCTGATGTCTGATGGCCGCCGGAATCAAGGCGACCGAGCTGCGCGAGCTGTCCGACGAGAGTCTGGTCGAGAAGCTCCGGGAAGCGAAGGCGGAGCTGTTCAACCTCCGCGTCCAGTCGGCCACCGGCCAGCTGGACAACCACGGGCGGTTGCAGATCATCCGCAAGGACATCGCCCGGATCTACACGATCATGCGCGAGCGCGAGCTGGGTCTCTCAGCCGCGCCCGACGCTGTGGCTGAGGTGGCATGAGCATGAGCGAGCAGACGACCGAGAGCACCGAGGTGCGCGGCCGCCGCAAGGTCCGCGAGGGCCTCGTGGTCAGCGACAAGATGAACAAGACCGTCGTCGTGGCGGTCGAGGACCAGGTCAAGCACCCGCTGTACGGCAAGGTCATGCGCCGCACCAACAAGCTCAAGGCGCACGACGAGCAGAACGCGTGTGGTGTCGGCGACCGGGTGCTGCTCATGGAGACCCGGCCGCTGTCCGCCACCAAGCGCTGGCGGGTCGTGGAGATCCTCGAAAAGGCCAAGTAAGGCCGTCGTTCCGCCAAGCTCGGCACCGGCCCTCGAAGCGCCGGTGCCGAGAACTGGCAGACATTAGGAGACAAGCGTGATTCAGCAGGAGTCGCGGCTGCGCGTCGCCGACAACACGGGTGCCCGGGAGATCCTGTGCATCCGTGTGCTCGGTGGCTCGGGTCGCCGCTATGCAGGCATCGGCGACATCATCGTGGCCACCGTGAAGGACGCCATCCCGGGCGCCGGCGTGAAGAAGGGTGACGTGGTCAAGGCCGTCGTCGTCCGGACCACAAAGGAACGGCGCCGGCCGGACGGGTCCTACATCCGGTTCGACGAGAACGCCGCCGTGATCATCAAGGACGGCGGTGACCCCCGTGGTACCCGCATCTTCGGCCCGGTCGGGCGTGAGCTCCGGGACAAGCGTTTCATGAAGATCATCTCGCTCGCGCCGGAGGTGTTGTAACCATGAAGGTCAAAAAGGGCGACACCGTCCTGGTCATCGCGGGCAAGGACAAGGGCACCCGGGGCAAGGTCCTCACCGCCCTCCCGCGCGAGGACAAGGTCATCGTCGAGGGCGTGAACCGCGTCAAGAAGCACACCCGGATCCGCACCACCCAGCGTGGTTCGAAGACCGGTGGCATCGTGACGCAGGAAGCCGCCATCCACGTCTCCAACGTGATGGTGATCGACTCGGACAACAAGCCGACCCGCGTCGGTGCCCGCATCGATGAGGACGGCGTCAAGACCCGCACGTCGCGTCGCTCCGGTAAGGATCTGTGATGACGACGGTCGACAAGGTGAACCCGCGCCTCAAGCAGCGCTACCGCGACGAGATCGCCGGCAAGCTGCAGGAGCAGTTCAAGTACGCCAACGTGATGCAGATCCCGGGTGTCGTCAAGGTCGTCGTCAACATGGGCGTCGGCGAGGCGGCCCGCGACTCGAAGCTGATCGACGGCGCGGTCCGCGACCTGGCCACGATCACCGGCCAGAAGCCGCAGATCCGCCGGGCGACCAAGTCCATCGCGCAGTTCAAGCTGCGTGAGGGTATGCCGATCGGCGCGAAGGTCACGCTCCGCAACGACCGGATGTGGGAGTTCCTCGACCGGCTGCTGTCGATCGCACTGCCGCGTATCCGCGACTTCCGCGGTCTCGACGGGCGCAAGCTCGACGGCAACGGCAACTACACCTTCGGTCTCACCGAGCAGTCGGTGTTCCACGAGATCGACCAGGACCGCATCGACCGGCCGCGAGGGATGGACATCACCGTGGTCACCACCGCTCGCACGGACGAGGAAGGTCGCGCGCTGCTCAAGCTGCTCGGCTTCCCCTTCCGTGAGAACTAGGGAGAACTGACCAATGGCGAAGAAGGCCCTCATCCTCAAGGCCGCCGCGAAGCCCAAGTTCGCGGTCCGCGCTTACACCCGCTGCCAGCGCTGCGGCCGGCCCAAGGCCGTGTACCGGAAGTTCGGGCTGTGCCGCGTGTGCATCCGTGAGATGGCGCACCGCGGCGAGCTGCCCGGCGTCTCCAAGGCCTCCTGGTAAACCTCCTTCGCCGTAGGCCCGCCCACAGCGGCGAGGAACCGCGGCGAGAAAGGCTGACAAAGCAATGACCATGACCGACCCGATCGCAGACATGCTGACGCGTCTGCGCAACGCCAACCAGGCGTACCACGACCGGGTGTCGATGCCCTACTCGAAGATCAAGGCGAACATCGCCGAGGTGCTCAAGTCCGAGGGCTACGTGTCCTCGTGGCAGGTTCAGGAGCCGGACGAGGGCAAGGTCGGCAAGACGCTGATCGTTGAACTCAAGTACGGCCAGAGCCGTGAGCGCAGCCTCGCCGGCATCCGCCGCGTCTCGAAGCCCGGTCTCCGGGTGTACGCGAAGTCGGTGGAGATGCCGCGCGTGCTCGGTGGCCTCGGTGTGGCCATCATCTCGACGTCCCAAGGGCTGCTCACCGACCGGCAGGCCCGCAAGCGAGGGGTGGGCGGGGAAGTCCTCGCCTACGTCTGGTAAGGGAGAGCCTTCAATGTCTCGAATCGGACGTAAGCCCATCGCGGTGCCCGCCGGCGTTGACCTGCGGGTCGACGGTCAGGTCGTCACCGTCAAGGGACCCAAGGGCGAGCTGAACCACACGATCGCCGAGCCCATCACGCTGGAGAAGGCCGAGGACGGCTCCTTCTCCGTCGTGCGCCCCAACGACGAGCGCAAGGCCAAGGAGCTGCACGGCCTGACCCGCACGCTCATCGCGAACATGGTCATCGGCGTTACCGAGGGCTACCGCAAGAGCCTCGAGATCGCCGGCACCGGTTACCGCGTCACCGCGAAGGGCGCCGACCTGGAGTTCGCGCTCGGGTTCTCCCACCCCGTGCTCGTGACGCCCCCCGCGGGCATCACGTTCACCGTCGAGCGGCCGACGCTGTTCCACATCGCCGGCATCGACAAGCAGCAGGTGGGCGAGGTCGCCGCCAACATCCGCAAGATCCGCCCGCCGGAGCCGTACAAGGGCAAGGGCGTGAAGTACCAGGGCGAGGTCATCCGCCGTAAGGCTGGAAAGGCAGGCAAGAAGTGAGCGCCACGCTGCTCAAGCGCCGCAACGCAGGCGGCACCGCCGCGGCGCGCCGAGTCGGGCGCGCACGCCGGCACTTCCGCATCCGCAAGCACGTCAGTGGCACCGCCGAGCGTCCGCGCCTGGTCGTCACCCGCTCGCTGCGGAACATCACGGCGCAGATCGTCGACGACCTCAAGGGCCACACGCTGGCCTCTGCGTCGACGCTCGACGCGAGCATCCGCGGCACCGACGGCGACAAGAAGGCGCTGGCCACCAAGGTCGGCACCCTCCTCGCCGAGCGGGCGAAGGCCGCGGGTGTCGGCAAGGTCGTCTTCGACCGTGGCGGAAACCGTTACGCCGGCCGCATCGCGGCCCTGGCTGACGCCGCCCGCGAAGCCGGACTCGAATTCTAGGAAAGGGAACGTTCATGCCTGGTCCTCAGCGCAGGGGCGGCGGGTCCGGTGGGAACACCGAAGGTGGCGGCCGTCGCGAGAATCGTCGCGAAGGAGGCGGCCGCGGCAACGCGCCCGCCGAGAAGACCCCGCACCTCGAGCGGGTCGTCGCGATCAACCGTGTCGCCAAGGTCGTGAAGGGTGGTCGTCGCTTCAGCTTCACCGCCCTCGTCATCGTCGGTGACGGCGACGGCACCGTCGGCGTCGGTTACGGAAAGGCCAAGGAGGTGCCCGCGGCCATCGCCAAGGGCGTCGAGGAGGCCAAGAAGCACTTCTTCAAGGTGCCGCGGATCGCGGCCTCGATCCCGCACCCGGTGATCGGCGAGGACGCCGCCGGCGTCGTGCTGCTCAAGCCGGCCTCCGCCGGTACCGGCGTCATCGCCGGTGGCCCGGTGCGTGCCGTCCTGGAGTGCGCGGGCATCCACGACGTGCTCTCCAAGAGCCTCGGCTCCTCGAACGCGATCAACATCGTCCACGCGACGGTGGCGGCGCTGAAGAAGCTCGAGGCGCCGGAGGCCGTGGCCTCCCGTCGTGGTCTGCCGGTCGAGGACGTCGCTCCGGCGGCCATGCTGGCCCAGCGGGCCGGGGTCGGTGCATGACCATGGCGCGCCTGAAGGTCACCCAGATCCGGTCCGAGATCGGCACCAAGCAGAACCAGCGGGACACGCTGCGTTCGCTCGGTCTGAAGCGGATCCGCGACGTCGTCGTCAAGGAAGACCGTCCGGAGATCCGCGGCATGATCCACACCGTGACGCACCTGGTCACCGTGGAAGAGGTGGAGTAATCCGATGACGATCAAACTGCACCACCTGCGGCCCGCCCCGGGCGCCAAGACCGCGAAGACCCGTGTCGGTCGCGGTGAGGGCTCCAAGGGAAAGACCGCCGGTCGTGGCACCAAGGGCTCCAAGGCCCGCAAGAACATCTCGGCGGCGTTCGAGGGTGGGCAGATGCCCCTCCACATGCGCCTGCCGAAGCTCAAGGGCTTCAAGAACCGCAACCGCATCGAGTTCCAGGTCGTGAACCTGGCCCGCCTCGCGGAGCTGTTCCCGAAGGGCGGCACCATCGGGGTCGACGAGCTCGTCGACGCCGGCGCCGTCCGTAAGGGCGAGCTGGTCAAGGTCCTCGGCGACGGGGAGCTCGGCGGCGTGAAGCTGCAGGTCAGTGCGCACAAGTTCAGTGCGACGGCCAAGGAGAAGCTGGAAGCAGCGGGCGGCACCGCCACGCTGCTCGGCGGCTCCGCAGCGGAGTAGAGAACGCGCTACCGTGGCGTCCACCGGAGCATCTTTGGTGGGCGCCACGCGGTGCCTCAAGGACAGTCGGAGCACCACCCGAAGGACCACCTGAAAAGCTGAGGGATCGCCAGGGCGTGATGTGCTGCGGGCATCCTGTTAGAGTCCGTTGCGCAGTAACACGCTCTGCTCAGCCGTTCAGTCGCACCACCCGTACCAAACGCACCACCAGGACCCCACCTCGTCGGCCGACCGGCCGCCTTGCGCAGGAGGAAGAACGTTGCTCTCCGCCTTTGCCAGCGCGTTTCGCACGCCTGACCTGCGCAACAAAATCCTGTTCACATTGCTGATGATCGCGCTCTACCGGGTGGGTGCCACGCTCCCCAGCCCCGGTGTGTCGTTCGGCAACGTGCAGAAGTGCCTCGACATCGTCGAGAGCGGTGACAGCAGCAACGTCGCGACGCTGCTGAACCTGTTCTCCGGTGGCGCGCTGCTGCAACTTTCAGTCTTCGCGCTCGGCATCATGCCGTACATCACCGCGAGCATCATCCTGCAGCTGCTGACGGTCGTGATCCCGCGCCTGGAGCAGCTGCGCAAGGAAGGCCAGTCCGGCCAGGCGAAGATCACCCAGTACACGCGCTACCTCACCCTCGGGCTCGGTGTGCTGCAGGCCTCGGCGATCGTCGCCCTGGCGCGGTCCGGCCAGCTCTTCAACGGCGCGTGCGACCAGACGCAGTTCCCGGTCATCCCGGACACCGGCAAGATCCCGCTGTGGCTGACGCTCACCGTGCTGGTCATCACGATGACCGCCGGCACCGGCATGGTCATGTGGTTCGGCGAGCTGGTCACGGACCGCGGCGTCGGCAACGGCATGTCCGTCCTGATCTTCACCTCGATCGCCGCCCGGCTCCCCAACGAGGGCCTCTCGATCTTCCAGGACGACAAGACCACGTTCTTCGTCATCGTGGGCCTCGCGGTCGTCGTCATCGCCTTCGTGGTCTTCCTCGAGCAGGCCCAGCGTCGCATCCCGGTGCAATACGCGAAGCGCATGATCGGCCGCCGCATGTACGGCGGGACGTCGACCTACATCCCGCTGAAGGTCAACCAGGCGGGTGTCATCCCGGTCATCTTCGCCTCGTCGCTGCTCTACCTGCCCGACCTGATCACCAGGTTCGCCGGGTCGGACACGACCAACAAGACCGTCCTGTGGATCCAGCGCAACATCGTCGCCCAGGACAAGCCGGCGCACATCATCCTCTACTTCATGTTGATCATCTTCTTCACGTACTTCTACGTGTCGATCACGTTCAACCCCACTGAGGTCGCGGACAACATGCGCAAGTACGGCGGGTTCGTCCCCGGTATCCGGCCGGGCAAGCCGACCGCCGAGTATCTTGACTTCATCCTCAGCCGCATCACCCTCCCCGGCGCGCTCTACCTGGGCATCATCTCGATCCTGCCCAACCTGCTCATCGGGGTCGTCGGTGGCGGACAGGCTCTGCAGAACTTCCCGTTCGGCGGCACCGCGGTGCTCATTATTGTTGGTGTGGGCCTCGAAACGGTGAAGCAGATCGAGAGCCAGCTCATGCAGCGCAACTACGAAGGGTTCCTCCGGTAGTGAGGCTGGTGCTGGTAGGTCCCCCCGGGGCGGGCAAGGGGACTCAGGCCGAGTTCATCGCCGCGCACCTCGCCGTGCCCAAAATCTCCACGGGGGACATCTTCCGGGCCAACGTCGGGCAGGGCACCCCGCTCGGCGTCGAGGCGAAGCGCTACATGGACGCCGGCCAGCTCGTCCCCGACGAGGTCACCATCAACATGGTGTCCGACCGCCTGTCGGAGGGCGACGCGGCCGACGGCTTCCTCCTCGACGGCTTCCCGCGCACCGTCCCGCAGGCCAACGCCCTCGACAAGCTCCTCGCCGACCTCGGCACCGGGCTCGACATCGTGCTCGAGCTCGTCGTGGAGAACGAAGAGGTCATCCGGCGGCTCTCGGGCCGCCGGACCTGCCGCGGGTGCGGCAAGATCTGGCACGTCGAGTTCGACGCGCCGACCCACGAGGGCGTGTGCGACCGCTGCGGCGGCGAGCTCTTCCAGCGCGACGACGACAAGGCCGAGACGATCGCCGAGCGGCTGAAGGTCTACGCCCGGGACACCTCGCCCCTCGTCGACTACTACGGCGCGCAGGGCAAGCTGGTGGGCATCGACGCCACCGGACCGGTCGAGGACATCACGGTCCGCGCGATCGACGCCCTGCGCTCCTACGGCGGCTGACCGTGGCGCACCAGGTCGAGATCGAGCTCAAGACGCCTGAGCAGATCGGCCACATGCGCCGCGCGGGCCTGGTCGTCGCCGACGCCCTGGCCCGCATGCGGGCCGCGGTCGCGCCCGGCGTCAGCACCGCCGACCTGGACGCGATCGCGGAGGAGACGATCCGGGCCGCCGGCGCCATCCCGTCCTTCAAGGGCTACCACGGCTACCCGGCCTCGATCTGCTCCTCGGTCAACGACCAGGTCGTCCACGCCATCCCCAGCGCCCGCCAGGTGCTGCGCGCCGGCGACCTGATCTCGATCGACTGCGGCGCCGAGCTGGACGGCTGGCACGGCGACGCGGCGATCACGGTCGGCGTCGGCGAGATCAGCAACGACCTGCGCCGCCTCGTCACCGTCGCCGAGGACGCGATGTGGGCCGGCATCGCCGCCGCCGCCCGCGGCGTCCGCTCCGGCAAGGGCCGCCTCACCGACATCTCCTTCGCGATCCAGTCCGCCGTCCGCAAGGCCGGCCGCTACGGCATCGTCGACGGCTACGGCGGCCACGGCATCGGCAGCGCCATGCACCAGGACCCGTTCGTGGAGAACTCCGGCCGCCCGGGCAAGGGCCCCGCGCTGCGCCCGGGCATGGCCCTCGCCATCGAGCCGATGATCACGAAGGGCAAGCCGAAGGTCGCCGAGCTCGACGACGGCTGGACCGTGGTGACGGTCGACGGCTCCGTCGCCGCCCACGTCGAGCACACGATGGCCATCTGTGACGACGGCGTCTGGGTCCTCACCGCCCCCGACGGCGGCAGGTCCCGCCTCGGTGAGCTCGTCACCGCCCGCCAGCAGGTCAACGCCTAGCTCGGTCGCGCCGGGCCCACCGCTGGCGTCAGCGCGACGCGCAGCCGGTCCTTCCCGCCGGGCTTTTTCATGATCCGGTAGACCTTGCGTGGCTGTGGCCGCACAAAGTCTTCCGGATCACGGAAACCGGGCGGACGGGGAGGGTGAGCGGCAGTCGTACCGTGGCGGCCCAGGGTGGAAGAACGGCGTGCGCGGATGGGATGCTTCTTGCGGGGAACGCGACTCGGGGAGGGTGGCAAATGGCGGTGGACCGGCGGGAGCACCTGCGCGCGGCCGACGTCGACCGGCAGTTCGTGGCGGAGCGGCTCAAGGCCGCGGTCGACGAGGGCCGGCTGTCACTCGGCGAGTACGACGAGCGGCTGAAGGACACCTACGCCGCGCGGACCTATGGCGACCTCGACGTGATCCTCAGCGACCTGCCCGGCTTCCGCCCCGTGGACAGCGGCGCGGTGGCGCCCGCGAGCGGGTATGCGTCGGCGCCCGCGCCGGCCGAGCCCGAGGCCAGGGCGCAGTTCGGGCGGCAGCCGCACTGGCTGCTCGGGATCTGGAGCGGCTGGCTGATCGCGGTCACCGTCAACGTTGTGATCTGGGCGCTGGTCAGCATCTCCAAGGGCGACGCGGTGTACTTCTGGCCGATGTGGGTCGCCGGGCCGCTCGGTGCGGTGCTGCTCGCGACGTCGGTGAGCACCTATCTCGCGGGCGGGCCGGACGCGGCGCGGGAGCTGAAGCGGGAGCGCAGGCGGCAGCGGCGCGGGGGTTGAGACCCCGATTTGGTGCATCGCGCTCACCGCGCGTAGACTCGTCCATTGGCGCAAAGCGTCCACTCAGGCATGCCCCCACGCGCTTCTAGTGGCAGGCCTGAGCCGCGGCTGGCGCGGGTCCTCCAACAGGGCCCGTGAAAAGGATGCGAGCGTCGACACCCAACCCGATCGTCAGGTAGCGGAGGACATGCCGAAGAAAGACGGGGCCATCGAGATCGAGGGCCGAGTGATCGAGCCACTCCCGAACGCGATGTTCCGGGTGGAGCTCGCCAATGGCCACAAGGTCTTGGCGCACATCAGCGGGAAGATGCGGCAGCACTACATCCGCATCCTGCCCGAGGACCGAGTGGTCGTCGAGCTGTCGCCTTATGACCTGACTCGCGGGCGCATCGTCTACCGCTACAAGTAAATCGGTGTCGGTTCCCAGGAAACGGTCGGGACTGTCGCTCCCATGTAGGGGTGCGCAGCGAGAGTTAGGCAAACCGTGAAGGTCAAGCCGAGCGTCAAGCGGATCTGCAACAACTGCCGGATCATCCGGCGGCATGGCCGGGTCATGGTCATCTGCAGCACTGACCCGCGCCACAAGCAGCGCCAGGGCTGAGTCCCCGGCGTCGCCAGATCCACGGCACCACCATGTTTTAGCCCGTTCCAGCCCCGGGCCACCGCGCGCGACGCGTGCGGAGCGCGTGGGCTGCACCCCCGGTCGGAGGCCGGGGCCCGTCTGTGGGCAGACGGGAGTGGAGCGGGCTCAGACCTCCGCACACGCAAGGAGCACGCCCACCTATGGCACGTCTCGTTGGTGTCGATCTCCCGCGCGAGAAGCGCACCGAGATCGCACTCACCTACATCTATGGCATCGGGCGCACCCGATCCATCGAGCTGCTCGCCGCCACCGGTATCGACGGCAACAAGCGGGCTCGTGACCTCACCGATGAAGAGATCGTGCAGCTGCGCGACTACATCGAGGCCAACTTCAAGGTTGAGGGCGACCTGCGCCGCGAGGTCGCCGCGGACATCCGCCGCAAGGTCGAGATCGGCTGCTACCAGGGCATCCGGCACCGCAAGGGCCTGCCCGTGCGCGGTCAGCGCACCCGGACCAACGCCCGCACCCGCAAGGGTCCGAAGCGCACGGTCGCCGGCAAGAAGAAGCCGGGCAAGAAGTAGTAGCTGGTCGGTAGAGAAAACAATCTAGGAGCGCATAGAGAATGCCGCCGAAGGCTCGCGCCGGCGCGACCGCTGTCAAGAAGGTCCGGCGCAAGGAACGCAAGAACGTCGCCCACGGGCAGGCGCACATCAAGAGCACCTTCAACAACACCATCGTGTCGATCACCGACCCGACCGGTGCTGTCATCTCCTGGGCCTCCGCCGGCCAGGTGGGCTTCAAGGGCTCGCGCAAGTCGACCCCGTTCGCCGCGCAGCTGGCCGCCGAGGCCGCCGCTCGCCGCGCGATGGAGCACGGCATGCGCAAGGTCGACGTGTTCGTCAAGGGCCCCGGCTCCGGCCGGGAGACCGCGATCCGTTCCCTCCAGGCCGTCGGCCTCGAGGTCGGGCAGATCAGTGACGTCACGCCGCAGCCGCACAACGGTTGCCGTCCGCCGAAGCGCAGGAGGGTCTGACGATGGCTCGTTACACCGGGGCTGACTGCCGCCGCTGCCGTCGCGAGAAGATGAAGCTGTTCCTCAAGGGCAGCAAGTGCGATGGGCCGAAGTGCCCGTTCGAGTCGCGCCCCTTCCCGCCCGGCCAGCACGGCCGCGGTCGCCCGAAGGAGACCGAGTACCTGCTCCAGCTGCGCGAGAAGCAGAAGGCCCGCCGCATCTACGGCGTCCTCGAGCGGCAGTTCGCCGGCTACTTCGACGAGGCTGTGGCCAAGCCCGGCAAGACCGGTGAGGAGCTGCTCAAGATCCTCGAGTCGCGCCTCGACAACGTGGTCTACCGCGCCGGCCTCGCCACCTCGCGTGACGCGGCCCGCCAGCTGGTGAGCCACGGCCACATCCAGGTCAACGGCAAGAAGGTCGACATCCCGTCGTACCGGCTGCGCGAGCACGACATCGTGCAGGTGCGGCAGAAGTCGCGGGAGCTCACCCCGTTCCAGATCGCGCAGGGCCTCGCGGGCAGCAAGACCGTCCCCGCGTGGCTGGAGTTCATCCCCAGCGAGCTCAAGGTCCTGGTGCACAGCCTGCCCGCGCGGCAGGTCATCGACACCCAGGTCCAGGAGCAGCTGATCGTCGAGCTCTACAGCAAGTAGTTGTTTTGTGGGGGCGGGGCGATCACGCTCCGCCCTCTCGGAGCGCGTCAAATAGCGGGCGCGCAACGAACTGGAGGAACCGCAAGTGCTCATCTCCCAGCGCCCGAGCCTCGCCGAAGAGTCGATCAGCGAGACCCGGTCAAAGTTCACCATCGAGCCGCTCGAGCCCGGCTTCGGCTACACCCTCGGCAACTCGCTGCGTCGCACCCTGCTCAGCTCCATCCCGGGTGCCGCGGTGACCAGCATCAAGATCGACGGTGTGCTCCACGAGTTCACCACGATCCCCGGTGTCAAAGAGGACGTCGTCGAGCTCGTCATGAACGTCAAGGAGCTGTGCGTCAGCTCCGAGCACGACGAGCCGGTCTCGATGTACCTGCGCAAGCAGGGCCCCGGTGACGTCACGGCGGGCGACATCCAGCCCCCGGCCGGCGTCTCCGTGCACAACCCCGACCTGAAGCTGGCCACGCTCAACGGCAAGGGCCGGCTCGACATGGAGCTGACCGTGGAGCGGGGTCGCGGCTACGTGACCGCGAACCAGAACAAGCAGCAGGGCCAGGAGATCGGTCGTATCCCGATCGACTCCATCTACTCCCCGGTGCTGAAGGTCACGTACCGCGTCGAAGCCACCCGCGTCGAGCAGCGCACCGACTTCGACCGGCTCATCATCGACGTCGAGACCAAGGCGTCGCTGACCCCCCGCACCGCGCTGGCCTCCGCCGGCTCCACCCTCGTCGAGCTCTTCGGCCTGGCCCGTGAGCTGGACGAGACCGCAGAAGGCATCGACATCGGCCCGTCGCCGCAGGACGCGCAGCTCGCTGCCGACCTGGCACTGCCGATCGAGGAGCTCGACCTCACCGTCCGCTCGTACAACTGCCTCAAGCGCGAGGGCATCAACTCCGTCGGGGAGCTGATCAGCCGCACGGAAGCAGACCTCCTCGATATAAGGAATTTCGGTCAGAAGTCGATCGACGAGGTCAAGATGAAGCTCGCCGGGATGGGTCTGGGTCTCAAGGACTCCGCCCCGACGTTCGACCCGGCACACGTCGTGGACTCGTTCGCCGATGTTTCCTACGACGACACCGACGACTACCGCGAGACCGAGCAGCTCTAACCGGCTGCTGTTTGATTGAGGAGCCCCAATGCCCACGCCCACCAAGGGTCCCCGCCTCGGCGGCAGCCCCGCGCATGAGCGGCTGATGCTGGCGAACCTCGCCACCTCACTGTTCAAGCACGGTCGCATCCAGACCACCGAGACGAAGGCCAAGCGGCTTCGCCCGCTCGCCGAGCAGCTCATCACCAAGGCCAAGCGCGGCGATCTGCACGCGCGCCGTCAAGCGCTCGCCGTGGTGCGCGACAAGGACGTGGTGTTCCAGCTGTTCGACCAGATCGCGCCGCGGTTCGCGACCCGGCCGGGTGGCTACACCCGGATCGTGAAGACCGGCCCGCGCAAGGGTGACGCCGCTCCCATGGCGATCATCGAGCTGGTCGAGGAGCTCGAGGTCGCCGCCGCGCCGGCGCCGCGCAAGGCCGCCGCCCGGAAGGCCGCCAAGGCCGACTCGATCGCGGTTCTCGCCGGCGAGGACACCGACGAGGCCCCCGCGGCCGCGTCGGCGACCGCCTCCGACGAGGCCGCCACGGCGGAGTCGGCGGACGAGCCGGCCGCGGACGAGGACGAGAAGAAGGCCTGACCACAGGTCTGAAATCGACGGCCCGGCACCCCGCGCGACGGGGTGCCGGGCCGGTTCTTTTGGAGGGTGTGCGTTGATCCGTGTCCGCCTCGACGTGGCGTACGACGGGACCGACTTCTCCGGCTGGGCGGTCCAGCCGACCCGCCGCACCGTCGCCGGCGAGCTGATCACGGTCCTGACCCGCCTGTTCGGCACGGTCGAGGGGCTGACGGTCGCGGGCCGCACCGACGCCGGGGTCCACGCCACCGGTCAGGTCTGCCACGTCGACGTCCCCGAGGACCGCTGGGCGGCCCTGTCGTCCACGCTGCTGCGCAAGCTCGCCGGGCTGCTCCCGCTCGACGTGCGCGTCCACGCGGCCGCGGAGGTCCCGCCGGAGTTCGACGCCCGCTTCTCGGCCCTGTCGCGCCGGTACGAGTACCGCGTCACCGACGCCGTGGCGGGCGCCGAGCCGCTGCGCCGGCACGACACGGTCGCCTGGCCCCGTCCGCTGGACCTCGACGCCCTGAACGCCGCCGCCGCCGGCCTGGTCGGCGAGCACGACTTCGCCGCCTTCTGCCGCCGCAAGGAGCACGCCACGACGATCCGGGCCGTCAACCGCATCGACTGGCGCCGCGACCCGGACGGCATCCTCGTGGCGACCGTCCAGGCCGACGCGTTCTGCCAGCAGATGGTGCGCAGCCTCGTCGGCGCCCAGCTCTTCGTGGGCGACGGCCGCCGGGCCCCCTCGTGGCCCGCGGGGCTGCTCAGCCGGCGGGTCCGCGCCGACGAGGTGACGGTCGCGCCGGCCCACGGCCTGGCACTGGTCGAGGTCAGGTACCCCGACGACCCTTCGGAGCTCCGGCTGCGCTCGGAGCAGACCCGCCGCCGCCGCGACGCCGAGTGACCGGTGATCCAGTAGCGGATCCGGTCGCCATCACGGCCGGATCCGCTACCTGATCAAGACGGGGGCGGGACCGAGCCGGGGAGGGACGCGGCGGGGGTGGCCTCCGGCTGGATGATGGCCCGGTTGCCGATGATGCCGTTCTCCAGGTAGGTCTCGACGATGTCGTACGTGATCTGGTTGGGGTACGGGTCGTCGGGCGTGAAGTCCTTGCCGTCGACCCTGGCGATCACGACGAACGCGATGAAGTGCCCCCGGTAGTTCCAGCCGAGCTGGGTGGGGGCGCGGACGATCGCGTCGGTGCCGGTGCCCGCGCCGACGCTCATCCCGGCGAAGCGGCCCTTCTGGCCGTCGACGATGGGTTTGACGCCCTCGAAGGCGGCGGCGGCGGACTTCTCGGTGTCGAGGTTGAAGATGCCGGCGGTGATCAGGTAGTCCTCGTTGGGCGACTTCATGGTCGCCCGGACGACCTCGGAGCAGCCGGCGCCGGCGAGCAGGGTCGCCAGGGCGTCGGTGGCCGCGGTCTTGCAGTCGGGTGAGGCCTGCGTCTTCAGGATCAGGTACGGCGGCTCGTCCGGCACCGCGACGATGTTGTTCTGCGGGAAGACCTCGGCCTCGGTCAGCGGGTTGGGGTCGACCTGCCGGCTGCTGATGTCGCGCTTCTTCGGGCCGGCGTTGGCGCTCGACCGGGCCGACTCGGGGCCGTTCTTCTCGTCCTTGAAGATGAACCAGGAGCCCAGGCCGCACGCGCCGAGCAGCACGATCACGCCGATGACGCTGAGCGCGGCGATCCAGCGGTGCGGGCGGTGCTCGACCCCGCGGGCCGGCTCGGCCGCGGTGGTGCGGCCGCCGCCGGGGCGCCTGCTGTCGGGGCGGTCCGCGGGCCGGTTGCCGGGTGGCTCCCGGAGCGCCCGCTTGGTGCCGCCGGTGGTGTACTCGCCCGTCCCGCGGGCCGAGCCGCCACCGGGGCGGCCGCGGCGGCCGGGGCCCGACGGCTCGTCGAACGGCAGGCCGTCGTCGAGCGGGCGGCGCTGGTGGGGTGCCTCGTCGGCGCCGGGGCGGCGGCGGGTCGCGGTGCCGCTCGCCTCGAACGCGGCGCTCGCCGGTTCGTAGCCGGTGCCGGTCCGGTCGAAGCCGGGGCCGGTGGGCTCGAAGCCGCGCCGCCGGGCGGTGCCGGTGTCGTCGCGCCGCTCGTCGCGCCTTTCGTCGCGCCGCGGCGGCATGTCGTCGAACCCGCGCCCCCGCACGCCGGTGTCGTCGCGCCGGAGCCCGGACGTGTCATCCCGCCGGAACCCGGAGGTCTCGTCCCGCCGGAGCCCGGAGGTCTCGTCGCGCCGGAGCCCGGACGTGTCATCGCGGCGGAGGCCGGACGTGTCGTCGCGGTCCGCGCCGGAGGGGGCGCCGGTGTAGAAGCCGCCGCGGCGGCCTGTGCCGGAGCCGGTGCTCGGCTCGGTGGAGCCCGGGCCGTAGCCCGACCCGGTGGACGGGCCGCCGACGAACCCGGGGCCGGAGCGTTGCCGGCCGACGCCGGGCTCGGGGCCCGCTGGCTCGAAGCCACCGCGCCCCCGCCGGGACGTGCCGGTGTCGTCGCGCCGGAGCGCGGCCGGGTCCTCGGCGCCGCGGGACCGCCGGCCAGGGCCTGTCTCCGTTGCGGCGGCGGCTGGTGTACCGGTGTCGAACCCCCGGCGTCCCGACGTCGTCTCGGGGCCGGCGTCGCGGGCCCGCCGCCCGGCCGTCGGGCCCTCCGCGCCCCCACCGGCCCCACCGGCGGCGCGGCGGCCGGTGCTGTCGGGGTCGTCGAACCGGCGCCGGGCGCCCGTCGGCGAGTCGGCCTCCTCCGCGGCGCGGCGGGCCCGGCGGCCACCACCCGAGCCGCTGGTCGGGCTGCCCGGGGGGCCGCTGACCGGGCCGCGAGAGCCGCCTGAGCCGCTGGTGGGGCTGCTGTCGGGGCGCATCGTCGGGAAGATCGGCACGAGCGGCGGCGGCTCGGTCGAGGTCCCCGGCGGCGTGTAGTCCGCGAGGGGCTTGATGATCGGCTCGAGGGCGGGCCCGTGCGCGTACGACTCCGAAGGGCGACCTTCCGCGGCGCGCCGGCCGGCGGGCTCGTCGTCGGTGCGCGCCCGGCGCCGGCCGCCGCGGGACTCGGTGGTCTCCACGGGCGGTGGCGGCTCGATCGCGGCGCGTGCCGGCGGTGGCACGGTGGCCGGCCTGGGGAACACCCCGCTCGGCGAGTCGCCGCGCCCGGCCCGCGGCCCGGCGGGCTCGTCGCGCACCGGCCGGAACGCCCCACCGGCCGAGTCGTCACGCAACGGCCGGAACGACGTCGGCTCGTCCCGCGGCCCCCGGAACGACCCGCTGGGCGAGTCGTCGCGAGGCGCGCGGAAGGATCCGCTGGGCGAGTCGTCGCGAGGGGGACGGCCCGGCCCCCCGGCGGCGTCGCGCGGCGCGCGGAAGGACCCGCTCGGAGAGTCGTCGCGAGGTGCCCGGAAGGATCCGCTGGGCGAGTCGTCGCGGGGAGCGCGGAACGAGCCGCTGGGGGAGTCGTCGCCCGGCGCCCGGCGCCGGCCGCCCTCATGGGCCCTGGGCCCGGCCGGCGGCGGCACGGCAGAGGCCCGGAACACCCCGCTGGGTGAGTCGTCGCGAGGGGGACGGCCCGGCCCCCCGGCGGCGTCGCGCGGCGCGCGGAAGGACCCGCTGGGCGAGTCGTCACGGGGAGCGCGGAACGACCCGCTCGGCGAATCGTCCGGACGCGAACGACCACCCCGTCCTCCGCCGCGGAGATCATCGAAGGCCGGCTCGTCGTACGACGGCGGTGGCGGCGCCGTGAACGGGTCGGGTCCGCTGCCGCGGAGACCGGCCAACCAGTTGTCGGCCTCGTCCGCCTCGTCCCGGCGGAACGAGTCGGAGCGCCGCTTCCGGCGCTGCTCGTTCCCAGAAGTCATGTCGCACAGGGTAGCCGAGACTCCTGGGAGGTGGCGTGTCGGCGATGTTTCGCACAATCCGAACGAGTGGGCCGCGAGCAGGGGCGTTCACCTCCTTGGGGACAATGCGTTGCGTCACCGGTCGAAGGAGGGGCATCGTGTCCGGCGAGCACTACTTCACCGCGGAGCCGGCGGCCGCCGAAACCCGGCACACCGTCGAATTCACCGTCGACGACCAGGAGTTTCGCCTGCTGGCGTCGGCCGGGGTGTTCTCCGCGAACCGTCTGGACCCGGGCACCGCCGTGCTGCTGCAGCGCGCCCCGCTGCCGGACGCGGCGGAGACCGGGCCGCTGCTGGACCTCGGCTGCGGGTACGGCCCGATCGCCGCGGTCCTGTCCCGCAGCGCGCCGCGGGCGACGATCTACGCCGTCGACGTCAACCAGCGGGCCCTGGAGCTCGCGCGGGAGAACACGGGCCCGAACGTGGTCACCGCGCTGCCCGGCGACGTGCCGGACAGTGTCGGGTTCACGCAGATCTGGTCCAACCCGCCGATCCGGATCGGCAAGCCGGAGCTGCACGCGCTGCTGCTGCGCTGGCTGCCCCGGCTGGCCCCGGACGGCGTCGCGTGGCTGGTCGTGGCCAAGAACCTCGGCGCCGACTCGCTCCAGCGGTGGCTGGAGGAGCAGGGGTTCAGCGCCGCCCGGCACGCCAACCACAAGGGCTTCCGGATCTTCGAAGTCAGAAAAGCGGGCGACGGACCGGCCGACGCGGCGCAGAATTCCTGACTCGTGGGATACGTGGACGTGGCAGGGGTCGGGCACACGCTCGCGGACGGCCGTGAGCTGTTCGCCGAGGTGTCGTTCAGGGTCGGTGAGGGCGCCAAGGTCGCGCTCGTCGGGCCGAACGGCGCGGGCAAGACGACGCTGCTGAAGATGGTGGCCGGCGACCTGCCGGTGCGGACCGGCGCGATCGCGCGCTCCGGCGGGCTCGGCGTGATGCGCCAGTTCATCGGCATGATCGGCGACGACCGCACCCTGTACGACCTGGCGCTGCAGCTCGCCCCGGACGGCCTCAGGAAGGCGGGGGAGCGGCTGCACGCCGCCGAGGTCGCCATGCACGCCGAGGGCACCGAGAAGGCGCAGCTGCGGTACGCGAACGCGCTCGCCGCGTGGGGTGAGGCCGGCGGGTACGACGCCGAGGTCCTCTTCGACACGGTGAGTGTCGCCGCGTTGAACAAGCCGTGGGACGAGACCCGGGACCGGCCGGTGCGGACCCTGTCCGGCGGGCAGCAGAAGCGGTTCGCCCTGGAGCTGCTGCTGCGCGGCGACGACGAGGTGCTGCTGCTCGACGAGCCCGACAACTTCCTGGACGTGCCGGGGAAGCGCTGGCTGGAGGACCGGCTGCGCGAGTCGGCGAAGTCCGTCCTGTACGTGTCGCACGATCGTGAGCTGCTCGCCAGGTCCGCGGACCGGGTCGTCGCGGTCGAGGGCGGCTCGGCGTGGGTGCATCCGGGCGGGTTCGCGTCGTGGCACGAGGCGCGGGTCGCCCGGCACGAGCGCCTCGACGAGCTGCGCCGCCGCTGGGACGAGGAGCACCAGAAGCTCAAGGACCTGGTCCTCATGTACAAGACGAAGGCCGCCTACAACGACGGCCTCGCCTCCCGGTATCAGGCGGCGCAGACGCGGCTGAAGAAGTTCGAGGAGGCGGGCCCGCCGCCGACCCCGCCGAAGGACCAGGACATCCGCATGCGGCTGTCCGGCGGGCGCACCGGCAAACGCGCCGTCATGTGCGAGCAGCTCGAGCTGGACGGCCTGACGTACCCGTTCGACCTGGAGATCTGGTACGGCGACCGGGTCGCGGTCCTCGGCGGCAACGGCACCGGCAAGTCGCACTTCCTGCGGCTGCTCGCCCGCGGCGGCACCGACCCGGACCCGACGCAGACCCCGATCGGCGTGCAGATCGCGCCGGTCGCGCACGGCGGGCAGGTGCGGCTCGGCGCGCGGGTGCGCCCGGGCCACTTCTCGCAGACGCACGACCGCCCGGAGCTGCTCGACAAGACGCTCGTGGAGATCCTCTGGCGGGGCGACGACTGGCGGACCGGGCTGCCGCGGCCGCAGGCGATGCCGGCGCTGTCCCGGTACGAGCTGGCGGCGCAGGCCGACCAGCGCTTCGGCACCCTGTCCGGCGGCCAGCAGGCCAGGTTCCTGGTGCTGCTGCTGGAGCTGTCCGGGGCGACGCTGCTGCTGCTCGACGAGCCGACGGACAACCTGGACCTGGCCAGCGCCGAGGCCCTGGAGGAGGGGCTGCGCACCTTCGACGGGACGGTGATCGCCGTGACGCACGACCGCTGGTTCAGCCGGTCGTTCGACCGGTTCGTGCTGTTCCGGGCCGACGGCGAGGTCGTGGAGGTGCCGGAGCCGGTGTGGGAGGGGCGCGGCTGACGCCCTGACGGACGCGTTGTCCGTGGCGCTGCGTCACCACGTGCTCACATTGCCCGGTGAACCCCTCTGTTGTGCTCACCGTCGGCGCGTCCGACTCGTCCGGTGGCTCCGGAATACAGGCTGACCTGCGCACCCTCGCCGCGATGCGGATGCACGGGGCGTCGGTCGTGACGGCGGTGGTGTCGCGGAACACGCGCGGCACCACCGATGTGTTCCCCCAGCCGACGACCGTGGTGTCGGGGCAGCTCGGCAGCGTCCTGGAGGACCTGCCGGTCGCGGCGGTCAAGACCGGCATGTTCCCCAACCCGGAGACGGCGGTCGCGGTCGCCGCGAGGGCCCGGTCGGGCGCGCTGCCGAACCTCGTCGTCGACCCGGTCCTGGAGGCGGCCTGCGGCGGGTCCAGGAGGGGCCTCGCGGCGGCGGTGGAGCGGCTCCTGTCGCACGCGATGGTCGCCACCCCCAACCGGGAGGAGGCGTCGCTGCTGGTCGGCTGGGAGGTCGTGACGCCCGCCGACATGGCGAAGGCGGCGGCGCAGCTGTCGGCGGGGGGTCCGCGGTACGTGGTGATCACCGGGGGTGACTTCGCCGCCGGCGACGACGCGGTCGACATGGTGTGGGCCGACGGCGCGGCGCGGCTGCTGCACAGCCCGCGGGTCACCAGCCGCAACACCGACGGCTCCGGCGCGACGTTCGCGACGGCGGTCGCGGCGCGGCTCGCCATGGGTGACGACCCGGTGGAGGCGGTCACCTGGTCGAAGGGGTTCGTCGGCAGGGCGATCAGCGACGCCGCGGACTGGCGGATCGGCGCCGGCACCGGACCCATCGACCAGTTCGGGTGGTCGTCACTCACCCTCCGCTGACGCCGGCACGACCGGGCATGATGGCGGGATGGACGAGAAGACGTTGATCCAGCAGATCTCGGCGCTTGTGGACGACGAGCACAAGCTGAGGACCCAGCTGCAGGCGGGCAAGATCTCCGAGGACGAGGAGCACGAGCGGCTCCGCGCCATCGAGGAGCAGCTCGACCAGCTGTGGGACCTGCTGCGCCGCCGCCGGGCGGCGAAGCTGCAGGGTGTCGCCCCCGACGAGGTCGAGCCGCACGCGGTCGACGAGGTCGAGCACTACCTGCAGTAGCGGGGCCGTCGCCGGCCGCCCGCCTCAGTCGATGCGGAGGCGGTAGCCGCGTTTGACGACCGTCTGCACGAACGCGGGGCCGCCGAGGGCGGCACGCAGGCGGGCGACGGCCATCTCGACGGCGTGCTCGTCGGCGCCGCGGGGCAGCTCACGCAGCAGCGCCGCCCGGGACAGGACCCGCCCGGGCGATGCGGCGAGCGCCCGCAGCACCGCCATGGGGCCGGGGGCGAGCGGCTTCAGCGTGCCGTCGATGATCGCGGCGTGCCCGCGCAGCGTGACCGCGGCACCCGCGACGTGCAGCGTCGGGGCGCGCTTGGGCAGCTCGTCGACGAGGATGCGCACGAGCGCGCCCAGGCGGGCCCGCTGCGGCGCCGCCACGGGCACGCCGAGGCGCTGCAAGGGCGCGGCGGTGACCGGGCCCACGCACGCGGCCAGGACGTCGGTCCGCAGCGCCTCCAGGACGTCGGGGGCGTCGGTGCCGGCCACCCGCAGCAGCGAGCTGACGGCCGGCGCGGACGTGAACGTGACCGAGTCGACCAGCCGCGAGCAGATCAGGTCGACGAGCCGCCGCAGCGGTGCGGGGTCGACGGGCGGGGCCCACCGGTACACCGGGATCTCCACCACGATCGCCCCGGCGTCGCGCAACGCGGTCGTGAACTCGGGGTGCGGCTCGCCGTGCAGCTGCAGCGCGATCCGCCGGCCCGCGATCCCGCCCGGGAACCCGCCGCCGAGGAGGAAGTCGAGGACCTCGTCGCAGCTCTCCGTGTCCGGGGACCAGGCCTCGAGCATGCCGGCGGCGCGGACGGCGCCCTTCGCCTTCGGGCCGCGGGCGATGAGGAACGCGTCGTTGAGCCGGGCCCGCAGCGACTCGGCGAGCCCCCAGCCCTCGGCGGCCTCGAGCCAGCCGCGCAGGCCGATGCCGGTCGTCGCGATCACGATCTCCGGCGCGACGTCGACGCAGGACACGGTCGCGGCCTTCAGCTCGGTGTCGTCGGCGACCGGCACGATCCGCAGCGCCGGGGCGAGCACGACCCGGGCGCCGCGGCGCTCCAGCAGGGCGCTGAGTTCGTCGCGCCGCCGGTCGGCGGTCACCGCCACCGTGAACCCCGCCAGCGGCAGGTCCTCACCCGACATCGGCTTGGCCTCCAAAACGCTGGCCGCGCTCACGTAACGGCCTCGGCGGTCGCCGGCTCGGCAGCGGCCACTTCGACCAGACCGTCGCGGACACGCACCGGGTAGACGGGCACCCGCACCCCCGGCAGGTCGAGGCACTCGCCGCTGCGCAGGTCGAACGCCTGCTTGTGCATCGGCGAAGCGACCGTCGGCACGTCGCCGCGGCTGCCGACGATCCCGCGGGACAGCACCGCGGCGCCGCTGATCGGGTCGAGGTTGCCGATCGCGTGCACGTCACCGTCGTACGTGCGGAACAGTGCCACCTGCGCCCCGTCGACCAGCGCGGCGACGCCACGCTCCGGCTCCAGACGGGGGAAGGGGCACACGACGGTCCACTTCATGAGCGCACTCCAAGGACGACGGGGACGGGCTGGCCGCGTTCGGAAGCGAACGTGATCGTCGGGTCGGGGGTGTCCGGCGCGTTGACGAACGACACGAACCGGGCGAGCCGCTCAGGGTCGCCGATCGTCGCCCGCCACTCGTCGACGTAGGAGCCGACGTGGTGCGCCATCATCGACTCGAGCTCGCCGGCGATGCCGAGGGAGTCCTCGACGATGACGGCCTTCAGGTAGTCCAGGCCGCCGTCCATCGCCTCGATCCACGCCGACGTGCGCTGCAGCCGGTCGGCGGTGCGGATGTAGAACATCAGGAACCGGTCGACGAGCCGGATCAGCTCCTCGGTGGTGAGGTCGCTCGCGATCAGGTCGGCGTGGCGGGGCCGGAAGCCGCCGTTGCCGCCGACGTACAGGTTCCAGCCGTTGTCGGTGGCGATGATGCCGAAGTCCTTGCCCTTCGCCTCCGCGCACTCCCGCGCGCAGCCGGACACGGCCGACTTCAGCTTGTGCGGCGCGCGCAGCCCGCGGTACCGCAGCTCCAGCTCGACGGCGAGGCCGACGGAGTCCTGCACGCCGTACCGGCACCAGGTCGACCCGACGCACGACTTCACGGTGCGCAGCGCCTTGCCGTAGGCGTGCCCGGACTCGAAGCCGGCGGCGACGAGCCGGTGCCAGATCGCCGGCAGCTGCTCGACGCGGGCGCCGAGCAGGTCGATGCGCTGCCCGCCGGTGATCTTCGTGTACAGGTTGAAGTCGCGGGCGACCTCACCGATCACGATCAGCTTCTCGGGGGTGATCTCCCCGCCGGGGATCCGCGGGATCACCGAGTAGGTGCCGTTGCGCTGGATGTTGGCCAGGAAGTGGTCGTTGGTGTCCTGCAGCGCCGCCTGCTCGCCGTCCAGGACGTAGTCGTTGTGCAGCGACGCGAGGATCGAGGCGACCGTCGGCTTGCAGATGTCGCAGCCGCGCCCCGTGCCGTGCTCGGCGACGAGCTGCGAGAACGTGCGGACGCCGCAGACCCGGATGATGTCGAAGAGCTCCGCCCGCGACTGGGTGAAGTGCTCGCACAGCGCCTTGCTGGGCGCGACGCCGCCCTCGGCGAGCAGCTGCTTCAGCAGCGGCACGCACGAGCCGCAGCTGGTGCCGGCGCGGGTGCACGCCTTCAACGCCGCCACGTCGGTGCAGCCCTGCTCGTGGATCGCCGTGGTGATCTGGCCCTTGGTGACGGCGTTGCAGGAGCAGATCTGCGCGTCCTCGGACAGCGCCGCGCGGGGCGCGTCACCGGCGAGCAGCGCGAGGGGCGACGCGGGCAGCGGGCCGCCGACGCTGGCCCGCAGCGCCGGGTACGAGCTGGCGTCGCCGACGAGGATGCCGCCGAGCAGCGTCTGCGCGTCGTCGGACAGGATCAGCTTCGCGTACGTGCCGCTCGCCGGGTCGAGGTAGACGACGTCGAGCAGGTCGGTGCGCAGCGCGTCGCCGAAGCTGGCGACGTCGACGCCGAGCAGCTTCAGCTTCGTCGACGTGTCCGCGCCCGGGAACGACGCCTCGCCGCCGAGGAGCCGGTCCGCGACGACCTCCGCCATCGCGTAGCCGGGCGCGACGAGGCCGTAGCAGCGGCCGTCGATCTCGGCGCACTCGCCGATCGCGTACACCGCCGGGTCCTCGGTGCGGCAGGTCTCGTCGACGACGACCCCGCCGCGCGCCCCCGTCGGGAGGCCCATCGTGCGGGCCAGCTCGTCGCGCGGCCGGATGCCGGCCGCCACCACGACGATGTCGGCCGGGATGTGCGCCCCGTCGGACAGGGTCAGCGCGAGCGTCGCGTTGACCGTCTGGGTCTGGCGGATCGCGGTGGTCGCCGCGCCCAGGTGCACCCGGACGCCGAGGTCCTCCACGTACTTGCGCAGGACCGCGCCGCCGGCCTCGTCGACCTGCACCGGCATCAGCCGCGGCGCGAACTCGATCACGTGCGTGCGCAGGCCCAGCAGGCGCAGCGCGTTCGCCGCCTCCAGGCCGAGCAGGCCGCCGCCGATGACCGCGCCGACCTCGCGTCCCTGGGCGTGCGCCCGGATCGCCTCCAGGTCGTCGAGGGTGCGGTAGACGAAGACGCCCGGCTGGTCGACGCCGGTGATCGGCGGCACGAACGCCGACGAGCCCGTCGCCAGGACCAGCGCGTCGTACTCGTACACGGCCTGCGCGGTGGTGACCTTGCGGGCGGCCCGGTCGATCGCCAGGACCGGCTCGCCGAGGTGCAGGTCGACGCCGTCCGGCACGTCGTAGGTGAGCTCCTCGGCGGACACGCCGTCGAAGAACGCCGACAGCCGCACCCGGTCGTACGCGGAACGGCTCTCCTCGGCGAGAACCGTGATCTCCCAGGCGTTCCCGGTGTCCCGGGCGCGGAGCGCCTCCAGGAACCTGTGCCCGACCATGCCGTGACCGACAACGACGACCTTCATGGCCAAAAGGCTGACGCCGGGCGGTTTCGCTCCAGGGTCCCAAATGTTTCGCGCCTGCTAAGAGCGCCTCACTAGAGCGTTGAGCAGGACGTTACGGCGCAGCCACAGCCTGGTGAAGGTTGTGCCAGATCGTCCCACGGTACGGTTCGGCCATCTGCTCGCGGGGGTAGACAGTAACGGACCCCAATATGAGGAGGAACCAGATGCGCTCGACCGCCAAGGTCACCATCGTGGCCATGACGGCGCTGGGCGTCGGGCTCGCCGGCTGCAGCGGCGACGCCGGCACCCCCGGCGCCGGTGCCAGCGGCAAGACCTCGGCCGGTGCCTCGGCGGGGGCTCCGGGCGGCTCGGCCGGCGCCACGTCCGGCGCCCCCGGCGGCACGTCCGGGACCGGCGCCGCGGCGCCGTGCCTCGTCGGCACCTGGAAGGCGACCGGACTCGACGGCAAGCTCAGCGGCCCCGTCACCGGGACCTTCACCGGCGGCGGCGGCACCACGCTGACCGTCGACAGCGCCGGCAAGGCCCAGGTCGACTTCGGCGCCATGAAGCCGGTCACCTTCGCGTTCACCGTCTCCGGCGGCGACGTCAAGGGCAGCTTCGGCTACGGCGGCAAGGTCAACGGCACCGTCAAGACCCCGTCGGCGGCGACCGGCACGTGGGAGCCCGTCGGCACCGTCGACTTCAGCACCCTCACCGTCACCGTGGACCTGACCAGCCCCGCCGCGGTCCGGGTGGCCGACAAGGCCTCCATCGCCGACTTCGCCGGCACCGGCACCGCGGACACCGGCGGCGCCGTCGACGCCCAGCCCGTCCTGAAGAAGAGCAGCTACGACTGCTCGGGCGGCACCACCCTGAAGCTCGGCCCGCCGCAGGGCGGCCCGGACACCGGCACCTGGATCTTCACCAAGGCCTAGCAGCCGATCTCCGCCCTGAGATCTTCCCGCGGGCGGCCGTCCGGTTCTCACAACCGGGCGGCCGCCGACGTGGGGGAAACGTTTCGGTCAGGACAAGAAGCGGTGCGCGCGACCGAAACGTGGCGTCCTTAACTTCTGCGTCATGACTCTCGCCGTGGAAACCACCGAGCCTGGCGCACAGCCCCCGGCCCCCCGCCGCGGCGGCCGCTGGATCAGCGACTGGCGGCCAGAAGACCGCACCTTCTGGGAGGACGGCGGCGCGAAGATCGCGCGCCGCAACCTCATCGTCTCCATCCTGTCGGAGCACATCGGCTTCTCCATCTGGAGCCTGTGGTCGGTCTTCGTGCTCTTCCTCGGCCCGAAGTACGGCTTCGACCCGGCCCAGAAGTTCCTGCTCACCAGCGCCCCGACCCTCGTCGGCGCGGTGCTGCGGCTGCCCTACACGTTCGCCGTCGCCACCTTCGGCGGCCGCAACTGGACCATCTTCAGCGCCCTCATGCTGCTGGTGCCCAGCATCCTGGCCGGCATCGTCCTGGAGCCCGGCGTCTCCTTCACCACCCTGCTGATCGTGGCGTCCGTCGCCGGCGTCGGCGGCGGCAACTTCGCCTCCTCGATGGCCAACATCAATGCCTTCTACCCGCAGCGGCTGAAGGGCTGGGCGCTCGGCATCAACGCCGGCGGCGGCAACATCGGCGTCCCCGCCGTCCAGCTCGTCGGCCTGCTCATCCTCGCGACCGCCGGCGCCGGTAACCCGCGCCTCATCGTCCTGATCTACCTGCCGCTCATCGTGATCGCGGCGACCCTCGCGGCGCTGTACATGGACAACCTCGCGCACGCCGCGAACGACCGGCGGGCCATGCGCGACGTGATCAAGGACCGCCACGCGTGGATCATGTCACTGCTGTACATCGGCACGTTCGGCTCGTTCATCGGCTTCGGCTTCGCGTTCGGCCAGGTGCTCCTCGTGCAGTTCAAGTCCGACTTCGACACCCCGGTGAAGGCGGCCTACCTCACGTTCCTCGGCCCGCTGCTCGGCTCGCTCATCCGCCCCGTCGGCGGCGCCCTCGCCGACCGCTTCGGCGGCGCAAAGATCACCTTCTGGAACTTCGTCGGCATGGCCCTCGGCGCCACCCTGGTGCTCACCGCGTCGCGGCAGCACTCCCTGCCGCTGTTCCTGACCGGGTTCATCGCGCTGTTCGTCTTCAGCGGGATCGGCAACGGGTCGACCTACAAGATGATCCCGGCGATCTTCCGCGCCAAGTACCCCACGGACGAGAACCAGTCCCGGCGGCTCGCCACCGCGCTCATCGGCGTCGCCGGCGCGATCGGCGCGGCCGGGGGCGTGCTGGTCAACCTCGCGTTCCGGCAGTCGTTCCTCGCGTACAAGACCGGTGACGGTGCGTACATCGCCTTCCTCGCCTTCTACGCCGTCTGCTTCGCCGTCACCTGGTTCGTCTACCTCCGCAGGTCACCCGGCCGGCTCGAGGGGGTCTGAGGCCGTTTTGACTCGCACAACAGCGGCCCGGTATCGTGGACCGCTGTTGTGCGATGACAAGGCGTCCCCACTGTTTCGGGTACGCTAGGTGGTCGTGCGCCCCTTTAGCGCCGCCATGAGAGCGCACCCCAGAACCGACGACGTGGAAGACAAGGTAGACCTGTGGGTACGTACAGCCCGAAGCCGGGTGAAATCGAGCGCGTGTGGCACGTCATCGACGCGTCGGACGTCGTGCTCGGCCGTCTGGCCACGCACGCCGCCACGTTGCTCCGCGGTAAGCACAAGCCGACGTTCGCCCCGCACGTTGACACCGGCGACTTCGTCATCGTGATCAACGCCGGCAAGGTGGCGCTGACCGGCAACAAGCGGCAGACCAAGGTCGCCTACCGCCACTCGGGTTTCCCGGGTGGGCTCAAGAAGGTGGGCTACGAGGAGCTGCTGACCAAGAACCCGGAGCGGGCGATCGAGCTGGCCGTCAAGGGCATGCTCCCGCACAACCGCCTCGGCGCCCGGCAGATCCGGAAGCTGAAGGTCTACGCGGGCGCCGAGCACCCGCACGCCGCGCAGCTGCCCCAGCCGTTCGAGATCAAGCAGATCGCGCAGTGAGCGCGGACGAAGGACTGAGCGTGACCGACGAGACCGTCGAGACCATCGACACCGAGGCCGCTGAGCCGGCCGCTGCTGCTGTCGCCACCGTCGAGACCCCCGCCGTCGAGGCGACGGCCAAGGTCCCGACCCGTTCCCGCCGCGCCGGCCAGCCGATCCAGACCGTTGGCCGCCGCAAGGAGGCCATCGTCCGGGTCCGCCTGGTTCCCGGCACCGGCAAGTTCCTCCTCAACGGCCGCGAGCTGGAGAACTACTTCCCCAGCAAGGTCCACCAGCAGTCCGTCAAGGAGCCGCTGGTGATCGTCGAGAAGCTCGAGCAGTTCGACGTGTTCGCCAACCTGCGTGGCGGCGGCACCACCGGCCAGGCCGGCGGCCTGCGCCTCGCGATCGCCCGCGCGCTCGTCGAGAACGACCCCGACGACCGCCCGGCGCTGAAGAAGGCCGGCTTCCTCACCCGTGACGCCCGCGCCACCGAGCGCAAGAAGTACGGTCTGAAGAAGGCCCGCAAGGCTCCGCAGTACTCGAAGCGCTAACCAAGCTTCGCGGCCGGGTGCACCCTGGAGGTGTACCCGGCCGATTTGCGTTCGCGGCCCTTTCGGCTCGACGGTTCGCGGCCTAAAGCTCAACGGAGGTATCGCAGTGGGGCGACTCTTCGGCACCGACGGCGTCCGCGGACGCGCCAACGCCGACCTGACTCCCGAGCTGGCAATGGCCGTCGCCATCGCCGCGACCCAGGCGCTGTTCGAGCGCGACCACTCCCACGCGCCCCTGGCGGTCGTGGGCCGCGACCCGCGGGCCAGCGGGGAGATGCTGGAGGCGGCCGTCGTCGCCGGCCTCACCAGCGCCGGCGCCAACGTGATCCGCGTCGGCGTCCTGCCCACCCCGGCCGTCGCCTACCTCACCGGCGTGCTGTCCGCCGACATCGGCGTGATGCTGTCCGCGTCGCACAACCCGATGCCCGACAACGGCATCAAGCTCTTCGCCGCCGGCGGTCACAAGCTCCCCGACGAGGTCGAGGACGAGATCGAGCGGCTCATGACCGAAGGGGTCAAGCGGCGCCCCACCGGCGCCGGTGTCGGCCGCGTCACCGACCTCGAGGACGGCGAGGACCGCTACGTCCGGCACCTGCTGACGTCGCTGCCCGGCCCGCTCGTCGAGCTCAAGGTCGTCGTCGACTGCGCCAACGGCGCCGCCTCCTCCGCCGCCCCCGAGGCGTACCGGCGGGCCGGCGCGTCCGTCGTCGCGATCAACGCGGACCCCGACGGGCTCAACATCAACGAGAACTGCGGTTCCAATCACCTCGAGCAGCTCCGCGCCGCCGTCGTCGAGCACGGCGCCGACCTCGGCATCGCCCACGACGGCGACGCCGATCGCTGCCTCGCCGTCACCGCCACCGGCGACGAGGTCGACGGCGACCAGATCATGGCCGTCCTCGCCCTCGCCATGCGCGACGGCGGCCACCTCAAGGACGACACGCTCGTCGCCACCGTCATGAGCAACCTCGGCCTGAAGATCGCCATGGCCGACGCCGGCATCCGGCTCCTCGAGACCCGCGTCGGCGACCGGTACGTCCTCGACGAGCTCCGCGCGAAGGGCCTCGCCCTCGGCGGCGAGCAGAGCGGGCACATCGTCATGCCCGCGTACGCGACCACCGGCGACGGCGTGCTCACCGCCCTGCACCTCATGGGCCGCATGACCGGCACCGGCCGGACCCTCGCCGACCTCGCCTCCGTCGTCCAGCGGCTGCCGCAGGTCCTGATCAACGTGCCCGTCGGCGACCGCGCCGCGGCCGCCAAGGCCGCCCAGGTCCTCGACGCCGCGAAGCAGGTCGAGGCGGAGCTCGGCGGCGCCGGCCGGGTCCTGCTCCGCCCGTCGGGCACCGAGCAGCTGGTCCGGGTCATGGTCGAGGCGTCCACCCTGGAGATCGCCCGCGAGGCCGCCGAGCGCATCGCCGCCATCGTCCGCACCGTCTCCCCCGTCTAGCCTCGGCTCGTGGGTGGCGGCGGCGGTCGTCCCGTACCGACGCCGCCATGGTCGACATGAAGGGGTCTACCCGGGAGTAACGTGCGGCGCATGACTGACGCCCGCACCGTTCTCGTCACCGGCGCATCCCGCGGCATCGGCAAGGCGACCGCCGTCGCCTTCGCCGCGCAGGGCTGCAACGTCGTGCTCACCTCCCGGGACCAGGAGGCGCTCGACGCCGTCGCGGAGGAGATCCGCGCCGCCCACCCGTCCGCGGGGGTGCTCGCCCACGCCGCGCACGCCGCGGAGCCTGACCAGGCCGGCGCCGCCGTCGACGCCGCCATGGCCCGGTTCGGCGCGATCGACGTCCTGGTCAACAACGCCGGCACCAACCCGTACTTCGGCCCGCTCATGGACATCGACCCGGTCCGCGCGGAGAAGACGGCGCGGCTCAACCAGTTCGGCCCCGTGCTGTGGAGCCAGCTGGCCTGGAAGGCGTCGATGTCGTCCCGGGGCGGCGCGATCGTCAACGTCGCCTCCGTCGGCGGGCTGCTCACCGAGCCCGGCATCGGCTACTACAACGCGACGAAGGCCGCGGTCATCCACCTCACCCGCCAGCTCGCCGCCGAGCTCGCCCCGGCGGTCCGGGTCAACGGCGTCGCGCCCGGCATCGTGCGCACCAAGCTCGCCCGCGGGCTGTGGGAGAACAACGAGCAGTACCTCAGCGAACACCTCCCGCTGGGGCGCATCGGCGAACCCGACGACATCGCCGACGTCATCACCTTCCTGGGCGGTCCGGCGTCGCGCTGGATGACCGGCCAGACGCTCGTCATCGACGGCGGCGCCCAGATCCGCTCCTCGCTGGCCTGACCTCGCCTGTCACGCGTGCTACCCCCGGCCCGGGGGTGGCACGCGTCGCTTTCGTCCCACTGTGCGCAGGCGTCGTGCGCAATCACGACAGTTTCGAGCATCGGGCATGCTCGAATGTCTGCTACGGTACGGGACATGTGCGGAATCGTGGGGTACGCCGGCTCGCGTCCGGCCCTGACCATCGTCCTCGACGGCCTGCGCCGGCTGGAGTACCGCGGGTACGACTCCGCCGGGGTCGCCATCGTCGACGACGTCCTGCGCACCGCCAAGCGCGCCGGCAAGCTCGCCAACCTCGAGAAGGCCCTGCAGAGCGAGGACGGCCTCGACACCGGCACCACCGGCATCGGCCACACCCGCTGGGCCACCCACGGCGGCCCCACCGACCGCAACGCGCACCCGCACCGCTCCGTCGACGGCCGGGTCGCCGTCATCCACAACGGCATCATCGAGAACTTCGCGAAGCTGCGCACCGAGCTGGAGCAGCAGGGCATCGAGTTCGCCAGCGACACCGACACCGAGTGCGCGGCGCACCTGCTGAGCTTCGAGGTCTCCCGCAGTTCGGTGGAAGACCCCGCCGAGCGGCTCGCCGACGCGATGCGGGCCGTCTGCCGGCGGCTCGAAGGCGCGTTCACGCTGCTCGCCGTCGACGCCCAGGCCCCGGGCGCCGTCGTCGGCGCCCGCCGCAACTCGCCGCTCGTCGTCGGCCGCGGCGAGGGCGAGAACTACCTCGCCAGCGACGTCGCCGCGTTCATCGAACACACCCGCGAGGCCGTCGAGCTCGGCCAGGACCAGGTCGTGCTGATCACCGGCGACGCCATCGTGATCACCGACTTCCTCGGCAACCCCGCCGAGGGCAAGGACTTCCACATCAACTGGGACATCTCCGCCGCCGAGAAGAGCGGCTACGACTACTTCATGCTCAAGGAGATCGCCGAGCAGCCGCACGCCGTCGCCGAGACCCTTCTCGGGCGGCTCAATGAGCAGGGCGACCTGCTGCTCGACGAGGTGCGCCTCACCGACCAGGACCTCCGCGACGTCGACAAGGTCTTCATCGTCGCGTGCGGCACCGCGTACCACGCCGGCATGGTCGCCAAGTACGCGATCGAACACTGGACCCGCATCCCCTGCGAGGTCGAGCTCGCCAGCGAGTTCCGCTACCGCGACCCCGTCCTGGACCGCTCCACGCTCGTCGTGGCCATCTCCCAGTCCGGCGAGACCATGGACACCCTCATGGCCCTGCGGCACGCGAAGGAACAGAAGGCCCGCGTCCTGGCCATCTGCAACACCAACGGCTCCACCATCCCGCGCGAGTCCGACGCCGTCCTGTACACCCACGCCGGCCCCGAGATCGCGGTCGCCTCGACCAAGGCGTTCCTGACCCAGCTCGTCGCCTGCTACCTGGTCGGCCTGCACCTCGCGCAGGTCCGCGGCATCAAGTACGCCGACGAGGTCGGCGCCGTCGTCGCCCAGCTGCAGGAGATGCCGCAGAAGGTCGAGCAGGTCCTGGCGATGATGGAGCCGATCCGCAAGCTCGCCCGGGAGCTCGCCGACGCCAAGAGCGTCCTGTTCATCGGCCGGCACGTCAGCTACCCGGTCGCCCTCGAAGGCGCGCTGAAGCTCAAGGAGCTCGCCTACATGCACGCCGAAGGGTTCGCCGCCGGCGAGCTGAAGCACGGGCCGATCGCCCTCATCGACGAAGGCACCCCCGTCGTGTGCGTGGTGCCGTCCCCCCGGGGCCGCGGCGTCCTGCACGACAAGGTCGTCTCCAACATCCAGGAGGTACGGGCGCGCGGCGCTCGCACGATCGTGATCGCCGAAGACGGCGACACGGCGGTCGAACCCTACGCCGACCACCTCTTCCACGTGCCGGTCACCCCGACGCTGCTGGCGCCGCTGGTCACGACCGTGCCGCTGCAGGTCCTCGCCTGCGAGATCGCGTCGGCCCGCGGGCACGACGTCGACCAGCCGCGCAACCTGGCCAAGTCGGTTACCGTCGAATAGGCGTATGTGACAGGCTGGGCGCTGTGATCGTGTCATGAGAGCCGCCTGGCGGGTGGCGCAAGTCCGTGCGGCCGAAGAGGCCCTCATGAAGACCCTGCCCGGCGGTGCGCTCATGCAGCGCGCCGCCGCCGGCCTCGCCAGGCGCTGCGCGCAGACCCTGCCCAAGGTGTACGGCAGCCGCGTCCTGCTCCTCGTCGGCCCCGGCAACAACGGCGGCGACGCGCTCTACGCCGGCGCCTTCCTCGCCCGCCGCGGCGCACACGTCTCGGCGCTGGTCCTGGACCCCTCCCGCGTCCACACCGGGGCGCTCGCCGCCCTGCGCGCCGCCGGCGGCGTTGTCGGGTCATCGTTTGACGGCGGGTTCGACCTCGTCGTGGACGGCATCCTGGGCATCGGCGGCCGCGGCGGTCTGCGGGAACCGGTCGCGAGCCGCGTCGCCGACGTCGCCGGCGCGCTGCGCGGCACCCCGGTCATCGCCGTCGACGTGCCGTCCGGCGTGGACGCCGACACCGGCGCCGTCACCGGCATGGCCATCCACGCCGACATCACCGTCACCTTCGGCGTCCTCAAACCCGGCCTGCTCGTCGGCGCCGGCGCCGTCCACAGCGGACTCGTCGAGCTCGTCGACATCGGCCTGACGCCCTTCCTCACCGGCGACCCCGCCTGCTACGTGCCCGACGCCTCCGACGTCGCCGCCTGGTGGCCCCGCCCCACCGCCGACGACAACAAGTACTCCCGCGGCGTGGCCGGCGTCGCGACCGGCTCCGACGAGTACCCGGGCGCCGCCGTCCTCTCCGTCGCCGGTGCGCTGGCCGGCCCCGCCGGCCTCGTCCGCTACGCCGGCGGCGCGGCCCCGCTCGTCCGGACCCAGCACCCGACGGTCATCGCGAGCGACCGGGTCGCCGACGCCGGCCGGGTCCAGGCATGGACGTGCGGCAGCGGCATGGGCACCGACGAGCGCGCGTACGCCGAGCTGCGCACCGTCCTCGGCGCGCCCGTCCCCGCCTGCCTCGACGCCAGCGCCCTCACCCTGCTCGTCGACGCCCGCATGGCGGACTGGCTCCGCGACCGCGACGCCCCGACCGTCGTCACCCCCCACGACGGCGAGTTCCAGCGCCTCGCCGGCGGCGCCCCCGGCGACGACCGCATGACCGCCGCCGCGCACCTCGCCGAGCGCATGGACTGCGTCGTCCTGCTCAAGGGCAACCGCACGATCATCGCCACCCCCGACGGCCGCGTGTACGTCAACCCGACCGGCACCCCCGCCCTCGCCACCGGCGGCACCGGCGACGTCCTGGCCGGCCTGCTCGGCTCCCTGCTCGCCGCCGGCCTGCCCGCCGAGCAGGCGGCGATCGCGGCCGCCTTCACCCACGGCCTCGCCGGCCGCCTGGCCGCCACCACCGGCCCGGTCACCGCCGCCGACGTCGCCACCCACCTCCGCGAGGCGGTGTCAACCCTGCACCACTGACCCCCTCCGGCAATCCGCCCCGACACACCGACCCCAGTCACGCTGCGTGTTCGCCCACTCGGAGATTTTTCGGGCGGTGCTAGTGCTGTGTCCGCTCACGTTGGTCGGGATTTTCTGTCGTACCCCTGTGCTTGAGTGTTCGTATGCCTCGCCGTCGTGATCCTGCTGCCGCTCGGGTGGTGCACCGCACCTGCCGGGTCGGGTTGCGGACCACGCGTGGCGAGCGGGAGCGGTGCTTCGGGCTGCTGCGCTCGGCTGGCGACGTGTGGGCGTGTGTGCTGGAGGTCAATCACTGGCGGTGGCGGCATGACCCGCCGCCGGTGGTGTCGGATCAGGCGCTGTGCCGGGAGCTGTCCACGGCCGGGCCAGGCGTCTTCGGTGACCTGGACTCGGTCGGGGCGAGGTCGGTGCTGCGCCGGTATTCGGATGCGTGGTTCACGGCAGCGAAACGCCGTCGAGCCGGTGACCTGTCCGTGCGGTTCCCGCGCAGGCGGCGTGGGCTGCTGCCGGTCCGCTACTTCCACGACACGTTCACTCTGGACGGGCGGCGCCTGCGGCTGCCGGTCACGCGTGGGTGTGCGCCGTTGTGGCTGCGTCTGGACCGTGCGGTGCCGTACCCGGCCGATCAGGTCCGGTCCGTGACCCTGCTGGCCGAGGGCGGCCGGTTGTGGGTCGAGTTCACCGCCGAAGTCCCCGTCACCGTGTACCCGGCAGGCGACGGTCCGGACCCGGCCCGGGTCGCCGGCGTCATCCACCCCTACGCGGTTGCTGGCCCCGACGGCCACGGGCTGCTGGTGTCCGGGCAGGCGGTCCGCGCCGAACACCGCATGCACCTCACCGACACGAAACGCCGCCGCCGGGCGACCGCCGCCCAGGCGCCGAAACCCGGGCAGCGCGGGTCGCGACGGTGGCGCAAGACCCGCCGCCGTGCCCGCCTCGTCGAGGGCCGGCACCGGCGCAGGATCCGGCAGGCGCAGCACGAGGCGGCGAAGACCGTGATCGGCTGGGCGGTGCGGCAGCGGGTCGGGACGTTGACCGGCGGCGACCCCCACGGCGTGCTCGCCCTGCCCGCGCACCCCCGGGCACACCGGGACTGCTGCGGGCAGCGGCACCAGCACCCCAGCGGCAGTGCTGCCGCAGGTGCTCACGCACCGTCGAGCAGGACGACACCTTCCCGGTGCCGGACTGTCCCGGCGTGACCCACACCGACCCCCACCACACCACAGTCGCGCCGCCACACCCGGCGACGCGACGGTGACCGCGGTGGGGGCGACGGCAGGTCGGTTGGCCGGCTGAGGCCCGCCCCACCACGGTGGGGAGTCGCTCGACCGCACCCGTGCGGCGAGGAACCACAACACCACCAACCCGGTGAACGTTCGTGGTCACAGCACCAGGGTCGATGAAAGAGGCCGCCTGACACCGAGCCGGTTCCCCCGGGTGCTCTCGATCGTTGCCTCCTCGTGCTTCCGCGCTCTGCCAGCGTCCAAGCCGCGACGCCCCGCTTCCCGCGCGTGTGACGAACCCCACCTCGCTCGCTCGTGCGCGTCGCTCGCTCGTGAGGGCTCGACTTCTCGTGCGTGTGGCGGCCTCGGCTCACGCGCGCTGCCCGTTCGTGAGGGCTCGGCCGTTCGTGAGGGCTCGGCCGCTGACGGAGCGTGGTCGATCGTGGAGCTGACTGCTCGCGGGGCGCCTGGATCGCGCGGTTCGGCTCGGCCGGCGTTGGGCGTGGAGCAGGGCCGGGGTTGGGCGTGGAGCAGGGCGGGCGTCGGGCGCGGAACAGGGCTCGGAACGGAACGCGGAACAGGGCGCGGAACAGGGCGCGGAGGCGTCGCTGGGGGTTGGGGCCGGAACTGGGGTTGAGCCGGGTGGTGGGGGCACCGCTTAGGCTAGTCGCATGTGGCAGGCTCAGGTCCGGATCGACCTCGACGCGATCCGGCACAACGTGGCGACCCTCAAGGGGATGCTGCGGCCTGGGACGGCTCTGATGAGTGTCGTGAAGGCCGATGCGTATGGGCACGGCATGGTGCCCGTTGCGGACGCCGCTGTGCGGGCCGGCGCGACCTGGCTCGGCGCCGCCACGCTCGACGAGGCGTTGGCGCTGCGTGAGCACGGCGTCGGCGGCGGGGTGAAGATTCTTTCGTGGTTGCACAGTCCGGGGCGGCCGCTGGGCGAGGCGGTCGCGGCGGACGTGGACCTGTCGGCGTCGTCGATCGACGCGCTGGACGAGATCGTGGACGCGGCGCGGAAGGTGCGGCGGGTCGCGGCGGTACATCTGAAGATCGACACGGGGTTGTCGCGGAACGGGGCGGGGCGCGGGGACTGGCCGGCGCTGGTCACGGCGGCGGCGAAGGCGCAGGCCGACGGGGACGTGGAGATCGCGGCGATCTGGAGTCACTTCGCGTGCGCGGACGAGCCGGGGCACCCGTCGATTCTGCGGCAGCAGCTGGCGTTCGACGAGGCGCTCGACGTGGCGGCCGGGCTGGGGGTCGAGCCGCCGCTGCGGCACTTCGCGAACTCCGCCGCGGCGCTTACGCTGCCCGAGAGCCACTTCGAGCTGGTTCGAGTGGGTTTGTCCACGTATGGGCTCTCACCGATTCCCGGTGGGGCGCCTGATCTGCGGCCCGCGATGAGTGTCCATGCGCGCGTGGCGCTGGTGAAGGCCGTCCAAGCCGGTGAAGGCGTGTCGTACGGCCACACGTACAAGATTCTCAAGGACACCAAGCTGGCGCTGGTGCCGGTCGGGTACGCCGACGGGGTGCCACGGTCGGCGAGCAGCCGCGGGCTGGTCCACATCGGCGGGAAGGTGCGCCGGGTCGTCGGTCGGGTGTGCATGGACCAGATCGTCGTGGACTGCGGCGACGACGACGTCCGCGCCGGCGACGAGGCCGTGCTCTTCGGCGCCGGCACGCGCGGAGAGCCGACCGCCGACGACTGGGCCGTGGCCGCCGACACGATCAACTACGAGATCGTCACGCGGATGGGCAGCAACAGAACGCCGCGGGTGTACCTGGGAGAGAGCGCATGACGGGTAGCGAGGTCGAGAAGAGCAGCCGGCGCCGGAAGGTCGGGATCATCGGCGCCATCCTCGGTGTGGCGGCCGCCGGGGTCGCGGCCGGGGTCGCGACCGAGCGGTACCTCGTGCACCGGTCCAAGAACGCCGACGACGTCTACGCCGACGAGGAGTTCGGCGTCTGGGACTCCGACGAGGAGCTGACCGTCACCACCGACGACGGCATCGAGCTGCACGTCGAGATCGTGAACGGGCCGGAGGACGAGCCGGACGACGCGCCCACGCTGGTGTTCGTGCACGGGTTCTGCCTCGACATGGGCACGTTCCACTTCCAGCGCAGGGCGCTGGAGGGCAAGCACCGCATGATCTTCTACGACCAGCCCGGCCACGGCCGCTCCGGGAAGCTCCGCAAGGGCGAGTACTCCCTCGACGCCCTCGGCGCGGGGCTCCGCGCGGTCCTGCAGGCGGCCGCCCCGACCGGCCGGATCATCCTGATCGGGCACTCCATGGGCGGCATGACCATCATGGCGCTGGCCGAGCAGGTCCCGGAGCTGTTCGAGTCCCGGGTCGACGCCGTCGTGCTGATCTCCACGTCCGCCGGCAAGCTGGACCAGGTCACGTTCGGCCTGCCGGAGGTGGTCGCGAAGTTCAAGCGGCCGCTGCTGCCGGTCGTCGGGATCGCCGGACCGATCAGCTCCGGCGTCGTCGACCGCGCCCGGCGGGCGTCCACCGACCTCGCGTGGCTGCTGACCCGGCGGTACGGCTTCGGCACCGCCCGCCCGAGCCCCGCCCTCGTCTCGTACGTCGAGAAGATGAACACCACCACGTCGACGGACGTGATCGCGCGGTACCTGCGGACCCTCTACACCCACGCCCGGCTGCTGGTCCTCGGGCCGCTGCGCAAGGTGCCGGTGCTGCTCGTCTGCGGCGACCGGGACGTGCTCACCCCGCTCACCCACACCCGCGAGATCGCCGCGGTGCTGCCGGAGGCGGAGCTGGTCGTCGTCGCCGACGGCGGGCACGTCGTGATGCTCGAGCACGCCGAAGAGGTCAACGACGCCATCGAGACGTTCCTGAAGAAGGTCCAGGACCGGTGACGCAAGAAGGTCCGGGACCGGTGACGACGCAATCGGTACAGCTGCCGACGGCCGCCGACACGCACGAGTTCGGCCGGAATCTCGCCGCGGTCCTCCGTGCCGGCGACATCGTCCTGCTCACCGGTCCCCTCGGTGCGGGGAAGACCGCGCTCGCGCAGGGGATCGGCAAAGGGCTGGACGTGCAGGGCGCGGTGACGTCGCCGACGTTCGTGATCGCCCGCGTGCACCGTCCCGTCGTCGCGGGCCGCCCCGCGATGGTGCACGTCGACGCGTACCGCCTCGGCGACGTCAAGGACCCCATCGGCGAGCTCGACGCCCTCGACCTCGACGCCACCGTCGAGGACTCGGTGACGCTCGTCGAATGGGGTGAGGGGTTCGTCGAGCACCTCGCCGACGACCACCTCGAACTGCGCCTGACCCGCCACGACGACGACACGCGCACCGTCACCGTCGTCCCGCACGGCGCCGGCTGGCCAGCCCGGGTGGCACATCTCGTACCGGCGAAGAAAACGCAACAAAGCAGCGCCGAAGACTAGGCGGGCTGCAGGACTTCCCAGACGTCGATCGACGTGCCTTCGTCGTCGGTCCGGCGGGCCAGCAGGTGCCGCCCCTGGTGGCAGAACGCGGTCCGGACCTGCCGCGCCGGCGACAGGTCCGCGCGGAACACCTCCGCCTCCGTCTCGACGTCCCGCACGCACACCGAGCCGTCGAGCACCGCGGCCCGCAGCCGCCCGTCGGGGCTCGCCATCTCGGTCGCGAACGCGTCCGCGCGGCTCGTGCCCGTGTACCCGGCGAACCGCCGCATCAGGTCCTCCCCGACGATCCGGTCGAGCCGCGCCCCGGTCGCCAGGTCCCACACGGTGGCCACGTCCCGCCGGTACCGGCCGACGCTCGCCGCACCCTCCCCGGACGCGACGAGCCGCCACTCGCCCTCGTTGACGAGGACCGCGTCGGGCCGGTGCCCGTCGGAGAAGCTGCTGGTCATGCGCCCCGACAGGACGTCCCACACGGCGAAGTGGCCGTCGGCGTCCCAGGTGACCAGCGCCAGCTGATGGTTGGGGCCGAGCGCCACCTGCCCGTGCTGCGGGCGGCCCGCGCCGCGACCGGGGCGCAGCTCCGTGACCAGCGCGCCGCTGTCGACCGCGCGGACCTTCACGTACTCGCCGGTCCGCGACCACTCGACCAGCATCCGGCGGTCCGGCATCAGCAGCCAGTCGCCCGCGACCCGCAGGTGGTGCCGCTTCGCGAGCTGGAACCGTTCGGCGGTCGGCACGATCCGCACGTGCGCCGCGGCCGCGCCCGACACGACCATGCCGCCGACCGGCACGCGGTGCTCCAGCAGCACCCCGCCGGTGCGCCCGGCGGTGAGGTCGAAGACCCGGTCGTCGGCGGTGCGGACCTGCGCGAGCGGCGCGCCCGCCGGATACGGCTCGCCCTCCTTCGCCAGCCAGCGCACCAGCCGGCCCCGCCCGCCGGGGATCGTCCACGCGAGCGGCTCGACCCGCCACGGCGCGGGGTCCGCCGGCAGCGTCCGCGTCCCCCGGTCGCCGGCCAGCCGGGCCGCGCCGCGCAGCACCGCCAGCTCCGGCTCCGGCGGTCGCGTCACCGGACGGCCGAGCCCCGCGTGCAGCGCCTGCGCCACCCCGGGCAGGTGCGCGCAGCCGCCGTCGAGCACCACGGCCGCCACCTCCGCCGGCACGATCCCGGCCCGCGCGACCACCGCCCGGCAGCTGGCGATCAGCCACCGGTTCGCGGGTTCGGTCAGCTGCTCCAGGAGGTTCCGGCGGATGGTGTACGGCGGAGCTCCCGGCTCGACCTGGTCCGTCGCCTCCGGCGCCTCGCTCAACCGATGCTTGAGCCTGCGCACGATGTCGAGGGCGTGGAGGTTGGCCCGCACGCTGGTGTCGCCGCCGGCCGCGAACGCGGGCTCCACCCACTCCGCCAGGGTGGCGCGCAGGTCCGCGGCGAGCACCACGTCGAGGTCGCGCCCGCTGCCGGAGCTCTCCTGGCTCAACGGCACCGCCATCCCGCGCTGCACCTGCGTCAGCGTGGCGCTCCAGGTCGCCCCGAGGTCGCAGACCAGCACGTACGCGCCGTCGGGCAGGTCCAGCTGCGCCAGCGGGTCGGCGACCGCCGCCGACGGGTCGTGCACCAGCTCCACGTCCGGGAACCCGGCGACCGCCGCGGCCGTCACCAGTATCTCCCTGCGCGGGTCGTGCGTCCGGTACGCCGCCGGCACCGTCACCGCGAGCCGCCTGACATCCCCGTGCTGCCGCCTCGCCTCCTGGACGACCGCGTCGAGCGCCGCCGCGACCAGCTCGGCGCCGTTGACCAGCTGGTCGCCGAGCCAGATCGGGGCGTTGGCGTCGACGGCCCGCCGCACCCCGTCGACGTAGTGCCGGGGATGCTGGTCCCTGAGCTGCTCCCCGGCGACCAGCCGTTTGCTCGCCGGGTCGAGGCACGCCCCGCCGGGCCAGCGGGCGGCGCCGGTCGCCGGATCCCGCACGAGATGCAACTGGTCCCGCGTGACGACGGCGGCGGACAGTGCCCAGGACCCCAGGTCCACGACCAGGACCGGCTCAGTCATACCGCTCTCCCTGCCGCACGCGGGTCGATGTCGGCCGATGCTAGGCCCGGCTCGTTGCGGGCCTGTTAACTGACGCGGACGACGACCGCGGGAAGTGTCGGACCCGGTCGGTAGAGTTGGCGGCGTGCTGGTGATGGTGGTGGACTCCTCGACGCCCGCGGTGACGGCCGCGCTCGTCCGCGTCGACGAGCTCGCGGTCACCGTCGTCGCCGAGCGCGTCACCGTCGACGGCAAGGCCCACGGCGAGCTGCTCGCCCCGCAGATCCATGCGGTCCTCGCCGAAGGTCAGGTGGCGCCCGGCGACCTGGCCGCGGTCGTCGCCGGCACCGGCCCCGGCCCGTTCACCGGCCTGCGCGCCGGCATGGTCACCGCCGCCGCCCTCGCCCACGCCCTCGACGTCCCGGTCTATGGCGTCTGCTCCCTCGACGGCATCGGCCACCCCCTCCCCGGCCGCGTCCTCGTCGCCACCGACGCCCGCCGCAAGGAGATCTACTGGTCCGTCCACCACGACGGCACCCGCGTCACCGACCCCGCCGTCGACAAGCCCGCGGCGGTGGCCGCCGCGATCGCCGCCGGGGAGGTGCCTGCCGTCGACGGGGCGGCGGGTGACGGCGCCGGGAAATATGCCGATGTGCTCGGCCTGCCGGTGCTGCCGCTGCTGTACCCGTCCGCGCGGGCGCTCGCCGAGCTGGCCGCCGACCGGGTCCTGTCCAAGGCACCCAGCGAGGCGCTCGTCCCGCTCTACCTGCGCAGGCCCGACGCCGTCGCGCCCGGCGAGCGGAAGCCGGCGCTGCAGTGAGCGTCCAGCTGGCCGAGCTTCGCTGGTTTCACATCGAGTCACTGCTGCCGATCGAGGACGAGCTGTTCGGCGAGGAGCGGTGGTCCGCGGGCATGTTCTGGAATGAGCTGGCCAACGGTCACCACTACCTCGTGGCCCTCGACGGCGAGCGGGTCGTCGGCTATGCCGGGCTGGCCCTCGCCCCGCCCGACGAGGCGTGGATCCAGAATGTCGGGGTCCGCAAGGACGCGCAGCGGCAGGGCATCGGGCGGCGGCTGCTCGAGGCGCTGCTCGACGAGGCGACCAGGCACGGCATCCGGCAGGTGCTGCTCGAGGTCGCCGTCGACAACCTGCCCGCGCAGAAGCTGTATGCCGGCTACGGGTTCGAGGGTGTCGGCGTCCGCAAGGGCTACTACCAGCCGAGCAACACGGATGCGTTGGTGATGAGACGTGAAGACTGAGCCCCTCGTCCTCGGCATCGAGACGTCCTGCGACGAGACGGGCGTCGGCATCGTCCGCGGGCACACGCTGCTCGCCGACGAGGTCGCGTCCAGCGTGGAGGAGCACGCGCGGTTCGGCGGGGTCGTCCCCGAGGTCGCCAGCCGCGCCCACTTCGAGGCGATGGTCCCGACCGTCCAGCGCGCCCTCGACACCGCGGGGATCACGCTCGGCGACGTCGACGCGATCGCCGTCACCGCCGGGCCCGGGCTCGCCGGCGCGCTGCTCGTCGGTGTCGCCGCGGCCAAGGCGTATGCGCTCGCCGCCGGCAAACCGATCTATGGCGTCAACCACCTGGCCGCGCACGTCGCCGTCGACACCCTGGAGCACGGCCCGCTGCCCGAGCCGGCGATCGCGCTCCTCGTCTCCGGCGGCCACTCGTCGCTGCTGCGGGTCGACGACCTCGCCGGCCGGGTCGAGCCGCTCGGCGCCACCATCGACGACGCCGCGGGGGAGGCGTTCGACAAGGTCGCGCGGCTGCTCGGGCTGCCGTTCCCGGGCGGCCCGCCGATCGACCGCGCCGCCCGCGAGGGGCAGATCGTCATTCCGTTCCCGCGCGGGCTGACCGCCGCCCGGGACCTGGTCGAGCACCGGTTCGACTTCTCGTTCTCGGGCCTGAAGACCGCGGTCGCGCGCTGGGTCGAGGCCCGGCAGCGCACCGGCGAGCCGGTCCCCGTCAACGACGTCGCCGCCAGCTTCCAGGAGGCGGTCTGCGACGTGCTCACCGCCAAGGCCGTCGACGCCTGCCTCGCCGGCGGCGTGCGGACCCTCGTCATCGGCGGCGGCGTCGCCGCCAACTCCCGCATCCGCGCCCTCGCCCAGGAGCGCTGCGACAAGCACGGCATCACGCTGCGCGTCCCACACCCCAAGCTCTGCACCGACAACGGCGCCATGGTCGCCGCCCTCGGCTCCCACCTCGTCGCCGCCGGCACCACCCCGGGCCGGCTCGCCTTACCCACCGACTCCGCGATGCCGATCACCCTCGTCACCGCCTGACCACCAGCACCCCCTGCCCAGCGGAATCCACCACTCGCCGAGACCGACCGTCGACCGAGAGCGGCCGTCCGACGGGAGCGCTGTCCGGCGGGGGAGGCTGTTCGACAGGGGAGCCGTTTGGCCGGAGCGACTGTTCGGCGGGGAGCCGTTTGGCGGGAGTGGCCGTCTGGCGGGAGCGGTCGTCCGGCCTGCACAGCGGGAGTGATCGCCAGCCGGAATCCACCGTTCGACGGGAGCGGCCGTTCGGTGGGCAGAGTCGTTGGCGGGGCGGCTGTCCGGCGGGAGCGGCTGTTCGGCGGGGGAGCCGTTGGCGGGAGCGGCTGTTCGACCTGCACAGCGGAAGCGACCGCCAGCCGGAATCCACCGTTCGACGGGAGCGGCAGTTCGGCGGGAGGAATTCTTGGCGGGGCGGCTGTCCGGCGGGCGGAGCCGTTCGGCGGGAGCGGCCGTTTCGGCGGGAGCGGCCGTTTCGGCGGGAGCGGTGTCCGGCCTGCACAGCGGATTGACCGCCCGCCTGAATCCACCGTTCGGCGGGAGGAGTCGTTGGCGGGGTGGCTGTTCGATGGAGCGGCTGTTCGGCGGGAGGAACACGAACAGCACGAGTGGCCGACCGGCGGGTGCAGCTCGAACAGCGGTAGTGCCGGACCAGCGGAGTGGGAGCTGTTTGGCCGGAGCGACTGTTCGGCGGGGAGCCGTTTGGGGGGAGTGGCCGTTCGGTGGGCGGAGTCGTTGGTGGGGCGGCTGTTCGGCGGGAGCGGCTGTTCGGCGGGAGCGGCTGTTCGACCTTCACAGCGGAGGCGACCGCCCGCCGGAATCCACCCTTCGACGGGAGTGGCTGTTCGGCGGGAGGAGCACGAACAGCAGGAGTGGCCGACCGGCGGGTGCAGCTCGACCAGCGGTGGTGCCGGACCAGCGGGAGTGTCGAACTGGCGGGAGCTGCCGGCCGCCGGGGTGCAGTTTGAATAGCGGGAGTGGCCAAGCGGCGAGTTGACCGACCGGTGGAAGCCGCCTGCGTCGCCGAGCGGCGGGAGTCGCCAACCGGTGGGAGCAGCTTGAACGGCGGGGGTGGCCAGTCAGTAGGAGCGGCGGATTGGCGAGATCTGCTGATCGGTGGGAGTGGCTCGACGTGGACAGTGGGAGCTGCCGAGCGGAGGAAGTCGCCGACCGGTGGGATTAGCCGAGCGGTGGGGTCGCCGAGCGGTGGGAGTCGCCGTCCGCTGGGAGTGGCTACCGGCCGGAGCGGTCAGCTGGTCAGGAGCAGCCCGGCCAAGTGGAGCGGGCGGCCGGCAGAAGTTGTGGGACCAGTCTGAGTGGCCGGCAGGAAGGAACTGCCCGACCGGCCGGGGCGGTCGGCTGGCAGAAGCAGCGCGACTCGCTGGGAGCAGCCGATCGGCAGCAGCAGGCCTGACCAGCCGCAGTAGCCAGTCCGCCGGAGCGGGCCGACCAGCCGGAGTGGCAGGTCCGCCGGAGCAGACGAACAGGCAGAGTAGGCGGCTCGCTGAGGTGGGCTTAGCGGTGGGGAGCGGGGGCGGGCGGTGGGGTGGCATGGTGGGCAGGAGCGGGAAGGACGGTGGGAGTGGTATGGGAGTAGAGTCCAGCGCCGTGATCGTGCGCATGTGGGAGGTCCGGGCGCACCCGGAGGCGTTCGACGAGCTGCTGTCGTGGGTGTGTGAGGCGATGCTGCCCAAGGTCGAGGTGCATCCGTTGCACATCAGCAGTGAGGTGTACTCGTCGACGGACCATCGGCTGGTGGTCATCGCGAAGTGGCGGGGGAGCACGCCTGAGGAGTTCGCGGACCCGCCGTCGCATCTCGTGTCGCGGCGGCCGCAGGCGTGGGACTTCACCGAGGTCGACCGCTGAGGGCGGGCCGCGGGGGCGGTCCGGCGGGCGGAAAAATGTAAGGCGTCCGACCGGGGTTCCGGGTTACCGTCGGCGGGCCATGAAACGGTTGCCGATCGACGAGCCGGGGGAGCCTGACAGCAGGTCCGCCGCGCGGTTTCTGCTGTGGGTGCTGCGGCACCAGCTGCCGACGATCATCGCGGGGATCGCGCTCGGGATCGTCTGGATGGTGAGTCAGGCGCTCGTGCCGGCGGCGCTCGGTGCGGGGGTCGACGCGTTGACCGGCCATGACCGGGGTGCGCTGGTCGCGGCTGGTGGGGCGCTGCTCGGGCTGGGGACGGTGACCGCGGTCAGCGGCATCATGCGGCACCGGTTCGCCGTCACGAACTTCCTGTCCGCCGGGTTCCGGACCATGCAGGTCACCGCCCGGCACGCGACGCGGCTCGGGGCGACCCTGCCGAAGAAGGTCGCGACCGGCGAGGTCGTGAGCATCGGCACCACGGACTTCGACCACGTCGGGTACGCGATGGACGTCACCGCCCGCGGTGGTGGGGCCGTCGTCGCGATCGTCGTCGTGTCCGTGCTGTTGCTCGACGTGTCGGTGCCGCTCGGGCTCGTCGTCGTCATCGGGGTGCCGCTGCTCGTGGCCGTCGTGGGGCTGCTGCTCAAGCCGCTCCACCAGCGTCGCCGCGCGCAGCGGGAGCTCGCCGGCGCGCTCACCGGCCGCGCCGCCGACATCGTGTCGGGGCTGCGGATCCTGCGCGGCATCGGCGGTGAGGACGTCGTGTCGGGGCGGTACAGGGCCGAGTCGCAGCAGGTGCGCGCCGCCGGCATCCGGGTCGCGAAGGTCGAGACGCTCCTCGAAGGCGCGCAGATCCTGCTGCCGGGGCTGTTCGTCGCGCTGGTCACGTGGCTCGGCGCCAGGTTCGCCGTCGCGGGCAAGATCACGCCGGGTGAGCTGGTCGCGTTCTACGCGTACGCGGCGTTCCTCGTCAGCCCGCTGCGGACGCTCACCGAGGTCGCGGAGAAGGTGACCCGCGGGCACGTCGCCGCCGGCCGGGTCGTGTCGCTGCTGCGGGTCGAGCCCGAGCTGCACGACCCCGCCGACCCGGAGGCGCCGCACGACGGCGACCTCGAGGACCCCGGGTCGGGCTTCACCGCGGGCCACGGCCGGCTCACCGCCATCGCCGCCGCCCGCCCCGAGCACGCCGCGGCCATCGCCGACCGGATCGGCCTGCTCGACCCGGGGTCGGAGGCGAGGCTGCTCGGCGTGCCGCTGCGGACCATGCGGATCGACGACGTCAGGTCGCACGTGGTCGTCGCCGACAACGACGACCGGCTCTTCCGCGGGCGGCTCCGCGACGAACTGAGCGGCCACCAAACCACCAAGAGCGACACCGCGGTGCTGGGCGGCCACCAGACCACGAAGAGCGACACCGCGGTGCTGGGCGGCCACCAGACCACGAAGAGCGACACCGCCGTGCTGGGCGGCCACCAGACCACGAAGAGCGACACCGCCGTGCTGGGCGCGCTGGAGACGGCCGCGGCGCAGGACATCGTCGACGCGCTCCCCGACGGGCTCGACACCGAGATCGCCGAGCGGGGCCGCGACTTCTCCGGCGGGCAGCAGCAGCGGCTGCGGCTCGCCCGCGTGCTCGCCCTCGACCCGCCGGTCCTGGTGCTCGTCGAACCCACCAGCGCCGTCGACACCCACACCGAGGCCCTCATCGCGCGGCGCCTGCCGGCCGCCCGCGCCGGCCGGACCACCGTCGTGTGCACCACCAGCCCGCTGCTGCTCGACCGGGCCGACGTGGTCGCGTTCGTCGACGCCACCGGCCGGGTCGCCGCCACCGGCACCCACCGCGAGCTGCTCGCCACCTGCCCCGCGTACAGCGCGACCGTCACCAGGGAGGAGGACGCCTGATGCTGCTGCCCGTCGCCTCCGGTGCCGAGGTCCGCGCGTACCTGCGGCGGCTCGTCCGCGAGCACCCGCGGATGCTGGCACTCGTCGTCACCCTGCACGTCGGCGCCGCCGTCGCCGGTCTCGTCACCCCGCGCCTGCTGGGCGACCTGGTCGAGAAGACCTCCGCCGGCACCACCATCTGGACCGTCGACCGGATCGCGCTCACCATCACCGGTTTCGTCGTCGCCGTGTCGGTACTGGTGCGCTTCGCCAGACTCGCCTCCGCCCGCCTCGGTGAGCAGATCCTCGCGACGCTGCGGGAGGAGTTCGTCGACCGGGTCCTCGCCGTCCCGCCGTCCACGGTGGAGCGGGCCGGCACCGGCGACCTGCTCACCCGCGCGTCCCGTGACGTCGAGGGGACCTCGGACACGGTCAGGTTCGCCGTGCCGGAGGTCGTCGTCGGCGTCCTGCAGGTCATCCTGACGATCGGCGCCGTCGCGCTCGTGTCGCCGCTGTTGCTGCTGCCGGCCCTCGTCGCCGTGCCGATCCTGTGGGGTGCTTCGCGCTGGTACTTCCGGCGGGCGCCGGCCGGATACCTAGCGGCCAGCGCCGCGTTCGCCGAGCTGACCGACGGGCTCGCCGAGACCGTCGAGGGCGCCCGGACCGTGGACGTCCTGCGGCTGCGGCGGCGCCGGGTCGAGCGCACCCAGGAGCATCTGCGCGGCCTGTACGACCGGAACATGTACACGCTGAAGCTGCGCACCGTCTGGTTCCCGCTGACGGAGTTCGGCTACGCGCTGCCGGGCGCGGTCACGCTCGTCGCCGGCGGGTGGTTCGTCGCGGAGGGGTGGGCGACGGTCGGTCAGGTCACCGCGGCCGTCCTGTACTTCCTGGCGCTCATCGACCCCCTCGACCGGGTCCTGTCGTGGTTCGACCACCTGCAGGTCGGGTTCGCCTCGTTCGCCCGGATCGTCGGCGTCCAGTCGGTGCCGGTGGCCGCTTCCGGCGCCGCCGAGGTCCCCGCGGACGAGCGGATCGTCGCGCGGGGGGTGCGGTACGCGTACGTCGACGGCCGTGACGTCCTGCACGGCATCGACCTGGAGGTCCGGCCCGGCGAGCGGCTCGCGATCGTCGGGCCGTCCGGCGCCGGCAAGTCCACCCTCGGCCGGCTCCTCGCCGGCATCTACCCGCCGGGCGGCGGCACCGTCACCATCGGCGGCGTCCCGCTGACGGACCTGCCGCTGTCGTCGCTGCGCCGGCACGTCGCCCTCGTCACGCAGGAGCACCACGTCTTCCTCGGGACCGTCCGCGACAACCTCGTCCTCGCCCGCCCGTCCGCGACGACCGCGGACCTCCGGCACGCGCTCGCCACCGTCGACGCCCTCGACTGGGTCGACGCCCTGCCCGCCGGCCTCGACACCGTGCTCGGCGAGCCGCCGCTGTCCCCGGCCCAGGCGCAGCAGCTCGCCCTGGCCCGGCTCGTCCTCGCCGACCCGCACACGCTGGTCCTGGACGAGGCGACGTCCCTCATCGACCCCCGTGCCGCCCGCCACCTGGAGCGTTCACTCGCGGGCGCGCTGCACGGGCGGACCGTCATCGCCATCGCGCACCGGCTGTTCTCCGCCCACGACGCGGACCGGGTCGCCGTCGTCGAGGACGGCCGGATCACCGAGCTGGGCACCCACGACGACCTGGTGGCCGCCGGCGGTGCCTACGCCGCCCTGTGGCGCTCCTGGCACGGCACCACCCATCAGCCCGCGGCGTAGCGGGTCAGTGGAACGCGGCGTAGACGAGTCCCAGCAGGACGGCGGCGACCAGCGCGATCGCGAACACCCACAGCACGTGGCGGTCGTTCGACGTGCCCGCGGGCGCCGTCGCCGGCACCGGTGGCAGCGCCGGCAGGTCATGGGTGGCGGCGCGCAGCTCGGCGAGGGTCTTCGCGGCGAGGACGGCGTCGCAGCGGTCGGCGAACTCGTCCAGGGTGAGGCGGCCGGCCTGGGTGTGGTGCTGGAGCGCGTCGATCACCCGCCGGCGGTCCTCGTCGGAGGCACGCATGGCCGGTGCGTGCGGGCGGGCCTCGTCCGGCGGCATGGTCAGTGGGTCGCGATGGGGGCGAGGACGGCGCCGGTGACCTTGACGAGGTCGTCGGGGGCGAGCTCGATCTGCAGGCCGCGCCGGCCGCCCGAGACGTACATCGTGGACAGTCCGGACGCCGAGGCGTCGATGACGATCGGGAGCCGGGAGCGCTGGCCGACGGGGGAGATGCCGCCGGTCACGTAGCCGGTGGCGCGTTCGGCGGCGGCGGGCTCGGCCATCGCGGCGCGTTTGCCGCCGACGGCGGCGGCCAGGGCCTTCAGGTCCAGGGACGCGGAGACGGGCACGACACCGACCGTGAGCTGCCCGTCCACGGTGGTGACGAGGGTCTTGAAGAGGTGGTCCGGCGCGACGCCGAGGGCGGCCGCGGCGGCCTCGCCGTAGGAGGCGGCCCGGGGGTCGACCTCATACGTGTGCGGAGTGAACACGATCTTCTGCCGCGCCAACAGTGCGGTCGCCGGGGTGCCCTTGCTCGCCACTGGCCCACAATAGCGAGATGCAGATCGGTGCCGTCCAGATGTACCTGGGCTTCGGGCACATCTTCCTGGGCGCCACCACCGGCCGGGACATGTCCGTGTTCGACGGCGACGGGCCGATCACGGCGACGGACCGGCACGTGCGGGTGGCGGCCAGGCCGCAGGTCGGGCTGGTCAGGGTCAGGTTGTGGCAGGGGGCTGGGCCGCGGGTCGGGCGGCTGGTGTTCGACGGGGTGCTGGACCTGCCGGACGCGCGGTTCTGCGTGGAGGAGGCGACGGGGCTGTCGCGGTTCGTGACGAAGGTCAGCTCGGTGGAGCCGCGGGTGCTCGTCGCCGTCGACGACCCGGGGCACGCGTCGCGGATCGACGTGGTGCTGGAGCCGGAGTTCGTGCCGCGCAGCGCGCAGGTGTGGACGTCGGGCGATCCGCCGTTCCCGAAGCTGACGGTCGCGCCGACCGCGCCGCGGCACCGGGCGGACGTGTTCGCCGACGCGCTCGCCGGGCACGACTTCCCGCGGCGGCGGCTGGCGGCGGCGCTGACGGTGATGGCGGAGGAGCGGCGGGTCCGGGGGTCGGAGCAGATCGTCGCGTTCTTCATCAACGACGTCGTCGAGTGGCTGCGGTGGCTGCACGAGCGCGTGACGTGGGACATGTGCCGGGAGTCGGGGCGGATGCTCACGGAGCAGCTGGGCCGCCGCCCGCCGGAGGACCTCGCCGACGACGTCCTCATCGACCTGCAGCGCCGCCTGGGGCAGCAGCTCTACTGAGCGACGGACTGAGCGACGGGGCGCAGCAGGAGCACGGCGGGGGCGCCGGCGACCCTGGTCAGCGCGATCACCGCGGGCCGGGTGCCGGCCAGGCGCAGCGACCTGCGCAGCTCCTCCACGTCCAGGGCGGAGCCGCGTTTCAGGATCGTCAGGGAGCCGACGTCGAGGGCGCGCAGCGCCGCCCGGAGCCGCTTCAACGCCACCGGCAGCTGGTCGAGCACCTCGTAGCAGCGCCCGAACGGGGTCGGCACGGCGGAGGCGGTGTAGACGTAGGCGATGGTCGGGTCGGCGATGGCGCCGTCGACCGTGGCGGCGAACTCGGCGACGAGATGCGACCGCACCACCGCCCCGTCAGGGTCATACACGAAATTTCCGACCTGTCCGACAGGTGCGGTGGTCGTGCCGGAACCGGTCAGTGCGAAGACCTGTGATCCCTGGAACAGGGTCGCGCGGCGGGGAGCGGCGGCGAGGGGGCCGCACCAGGCGGCCGCCTCGACCACGTCACCGTCGACCGAGACCCATTCTCCTTCCGCGCCGGGCGGCAGCAGCGCGTGGTCGATGCCGGGTGCGAGCTTCAGCACCGTCATCGGCACCCGCGCCGCCAGGCCGATCACGAAGTCCCACGGCGGCGAGTAGGCGCGGGGGTCGAACACCCGCCGCCCGCCGGACGTGCGCCTGGCGGGGTCGCAGAACACGGCGTCCACCTCGTCGAGGGGCACCTCGGTCGCGTCGCGGGCCTCCACCAGTACACCGGCCGCCAACCCCAACGCGTGGACGTTCGCCGACGCCGTCGAGGCCGTCTCCGGCGAGGCGTCGACCGCGTGCACGCGCAGCCCGGCGCGGGCGAAGGCGATCGTGTCGGCGCCGATGCCGCAGCCGAGGTCCGCGACCCGGGTGGCGCCCGCGGCGGCGAGCCGGGCCGCCCGCCGGGCCGCGACGGGAGCCCTGGTCGCCTGCTCGAGGCCGGCGCGGGTGAAGTGCATCACCGCCGCGTCGGCGCCGAACTTCGCGACCGCCTTGCGTCGCAGCGCCACCTGGGTGAGCGCGGCGGCGGCGAGGTCGGGTGGGAAGCCGGCCGCCCGCAGCGCCGACGCGGCGGCGAGCGGGTCGCCGTCAGGGAGTGCGGCCGCGGCCTGAATCGCCTGTTCGAGCATGCGTCTATGAAATCCCTAGGATGCCCCCGGCCTTGCCGAGGCTCTTGCGAACCTTGAAGGTATAGCTGTCGCCGGCGTTCGACGAACCGTGCACGAGCCAGTAGTCGCCCTTGTCCTCCTTGGGCTGGCCCTCGGTCCAGTTCGGCGGTGCCTTCTTGCCGCCGTAGCTGCCGGCGATCGACTGGCTGGAGTAGCTGGCCATCCGGGCGGTGTTGCCGTTGTACCAGGCGTTGATGAAGTTCTGCACGTAGCTGGACGCGTCCGACGGGTACTCGGTCTTCTCGATGACGACGTCGGTGACGGCCTGCGGCTTGCCCAGATTGTGCTCGTCGATCGTGACCTGGAGCTGGTCGCCGTGGTCGTTGCGCAGGACGCACTCGGAGCCGTCCTTCTTCACGTACTTCCAGTTGTGGTCGGCGCCCTTCTCGATGTACTGGAAGTTGGACACGGCGCCGCTGCTCGCGAGCTGCTTGATCCGGTTCATGTCGTTCTTGGTCCAGGCGGACACGGCGGCCTGGCAGTAGCCCTTGGCGTCACCCGGGTACGTGGGTCCGGCGGCGCTCTTGTCCGCGGCCGGATCCTGGGTGCCGCCGGTCCCGCCGGTGCCCCCCGTGCCGCCGTTGCCGGGCGACGCCGAGGCGCCGCCGGGGCCCTCGCCGAACTCGGCCGAGTTCGAGGGGCCGTTGCTGGCCTCCGCGGCAACGTCGCCGCCGTCCTTCTTGCCGCAGGCGGCGAGGGACCCCATGGCCAGGGTCGCGACGATCAACGTGCCGAGCAGCCTCTTCATACAGGTGAGCGTAGATCGGTATGCGATGCCCGGCCGCTGTCCGTCGCCTAGCCGACGACGGGTGATTTCGTGGCGTGTTTGGCACTCTCCTTGACGGAGTGCTAGCCAGCGACATAACCTCCGATTAGCACCCTCGACATGAGAGTGCCAGCCAACCGGCTGGAGCCGGCACCCGCGACGACGGCTTCACCGGGCACTCGATAGCGTAAGAAATCGATACCCCAGGAGGGTATGCCCGTGACTACCGCGACGAAGGTTGCGATCAAGCCGCTCGAGGACCGCATCCTGGTCCAGGCCAACGAGGCTGAGACGACCACCGCCTCGGGCATCGTCATCCCGGACACCGCCAAGGAGAAGCCCCAGGAGGGCACCGTCCAGGCTGTGGGCCCCGGTCGCATCGACGACAAGGGCAACCGGGTCCCGATCGACGTCAAGGTCGGCGACACCGTCATCTACTCGAAGTACGGCGGCACCGAGGTCAAGTGGGGCGGCCAGGAGTACCTCGTGCTCTCCGCCCGTGACGTCCTCGCGGTCATCGAGAAGTGACCCAGACCAAGTAGATCAGTGGCCACCGCCCCGGACCCGTGCGCAGGAGCGCTGCGGCCGGGGCGGTGTCGCTTTGAAGGGACATCACACGCATGGCGAAGATCCTGAGCTTCTCCGACGATGCGCGGCACCTGCTGGAGCACGGCGTCAACCACCTGGCCGACACGGTCAAGGTCACGCTCGGCCCGCGCGGTCGCAACGTCGTCCTGGACAAGAAGTTCGGTGCCCCGACGATCACCAACGACGGCGTGACGATCGCGAAAGAGATCGAGCTCGCCAACCCCTATGAGAACCTCGGCGCCCAGCTGGTCAAAGAGGTCGCCACCAAGACCAACGACGTCGCCGGCGACGGCACCACCACCGCCACCGTGCTGGCCCAGGCGCTGGTCCGCGAGGGCCTGCGCAACGTGACCGCCGGCACCAACCCGGCGGGCATCAAGCGCGGCATCGACCTGGCGACGGCCGCCGTCGTCAAGGCGCTCAAGGACAAGGCGACCCCGGTCGCCAGCCACACCGAGATCGCCCAGGTCGCCACCATCTCCGCGCAGGATGCCACCATCGGCGACCTGATCGCCTCCGCGATGGAGCGCGTCGGCCGCGACGGCGTCATCACGGTCGAGGAGGGCTCGACCCTCACGACCGAGCTCGAGGTCACCGAGGGCATGCAGTTCGACAAGGGCTACATCTCCCCGCACTTCGTGACCGACGTCGAGTCGCAGGAGGCGGTGCTCGAGGACACCTACGTCCTCGTCACCACCCAGAAGATCGCCGCCATCGAGGAGCTGCTGCCGCTGCTGGAGCAGATCGTCAAGGACAACAAGCCGCTGCTGATCATCGCCGAGGACGTCGAGGGCCAGGCCCTGTCGACCCTCGTGGTCAACGCCATCCGCAAGACCTTCAAGGTCGTCGCGGTCAAGGCGCCCGGCTTCGGTGACCGGCGCAAGGCGATGCTCCAGGACATCTCGATCCTCACCGGCGCCGAGCTCGTCGCCCCCGAGCTGGGCTACAAGCTCGAGTCGGTCGGCACCGAGGTCCTCGGCAAGGCCCGGCGGATCGTCGTGGGCAAGGAGCTCACCACGATCGTCGACGGCGGCGGCGAGCAGAGCGAGGTCTCCGCGCGGGTCGAGCAGCTCCGCAAGGAGATCGAGGCCTCCGACTCCGACTGGGACAAGGAGAAGCTCAACGAGCGGGTCGCCAAGCTCGCCGGTGGGGTCGCGGTCATCAAGGCCGGCGCCGCCACCGAGGTCGAGATGAAGGAGCGCAAGCACCGCATCGAGGACGCGATCTCCGCGACCAAGGCGGCGGTCCAGGAGGGCATCGTCCCCGGCGGCGGCGCCGCCCTGGCCCAGGTGCTCCCGGTCCTCGACGGCGACCTCGGCCTGACCGGCGAGGAGAAGGTCGGCGTCTCGATCGTGCGCAAGGCGCTCGTCGAGCCGCTGCGCTGGATCGCGCAGAACGCGGGCTTCGACGGTTACGTCGTCGTCGGCAAGGTCGCCGCGCTCGACTTCGGTCACGGCCTCGACGCCGCCACCGGCGAATACGTCGACCTGGTCAAGTCCGGCATCGTCGACCCGGTGAAGGTGACCCACAGCGCGGTCTCCAACGCCGCCTCGATCGCGGGCCTGCTGCTCACGACCGAGAGCCTGGTCGTGGACAAGCCGGTCGCCCCCGAGCCCGCCGCCGCCGGTGGCGGTCACGGCCACGGGCACGGCCACGGCCACTCGCACGGCCCGGGCTTCTGAGTTCAGAGCGTCGGAAGAAGGGCCCGGTCCGGTGACCGGGCCCTTCTTCCTTATGGATCGATTACCGCCCTTGGTGGGCGGTGGTGCGCGGCGCAGACTGGAGCCGTGCTCAGCAAACGGAACGGCGCGCTCGCCGGCATGGCCGCCGCGGGGGTGGCGCTCGGCGTCGCCGAGGTCGTCTCGATCCTGACCGGCGCGACCACCTCCCCGCTCGTGTCCGTCGGCGGGGTCGTGATCGACGCGGTGCCCGCACCCGTGAAGGACTTCGCGGTCGCGGTCTTCTACACCTACGACAAGATCGCGCTGCAGGCCGGGACGCTGCTGATCCTCGCCGTCTTCGCGGCGGTCGTCGGGATCCTGGCGCTGCGCCGGATGTTGTACGGGTATGCCGGGATCGCCCTGTTCGCCGTGATCGGCGTCCTGGCGGCGATGACCCGCCACGACGCGCCCTGGTACGCGTTCGCGCCGACGGTGGCCGGGGCGCTCGCCGGCGCGGGCGTGCTGCGGTGGCTGCTGGTGCGGCCGCCGATCGAGTCGTACGAGCAGCGCCGCTTCTTCCTGCGCGCCGCCGGCGGCACGCTCGCCGCCGCGTTCGTCGCCGGCTTCACCGCCCGCTGGTGGGCGACCCGCCGCGACGTCGAGGCCGACCGCGCGGCCGTGCGCGTCCCGGTCGTGCCCGACACCGCCACGCCGCTGCCGGCGGAGGCCGACGCGAACCTGCCGGACCTGGCCCCGTTCGTGACGCCGAACAAGGACTTCTACCTCATCGACACCACCCTCGTCGTGCCGCAGGTGTCGCCGGCGGACTGGACGCTGCGCATCCACGGCCGGGTCGAGAAGCCGCTCACCCTCACCTTCGACGAGCTGCTCAAGCGGCCGATGATCGAGCGGTACGTGACGCTCGCCTGCGTCTCCAACGACGTCGGCGGCGGCCTGATCGGCAACGCGAAATGGCAGGGCGTCCGGATCGCCGACCTCCTCGACGAGGTCCGGCCGAAGGCCGGCGCCGACCAGGTGGTCAGCAGGTCCGTCGACGGATGGACCGCCGGCACCCCGACCGCGCTGCTGCGCGACGGGCGGGACGCGATGCTCGCGATCGCGATGAACGGCGAACCGCTCCCGATCGAGCACGGATTTCCCGTTCGAATGGTGGTGCCCGGCCTGTACGGATATGTATCGGCCACGAAGTGGCTGGCCGAACTGGAGCTGACGTCGTTCGCCGACTTCGACGCGTACTGGATCAATCGCGGCTGGGCCCGGGAGGGACCGATCAAGACGCAGTCGCGGATCGACACGCCCCGCGACGGCGGCCGGCCCGGCGCCGGCCAGGTCGTCATCGCCGGGGTCGCCTGGGCCCAGCACCGCGGCATCTCCAAGGTCGAGGTCCGCGTCGACGACGGCCCCTGGCAGCAGGCGAAGCTCGCCGCCGTGCCGTCGATCGACACCTGGCGGCAGTGGACGCTGCCGTGGACCGCGACGCCCGGCAAGCACCGGCTGACCGTCCGCGCCACCGACAACGGCGGCGACACCCAGACAGACGCCGTGGCGCCGCCGGACCCCGACGGCGCCACCGGATGGCACTCGGTGCAGGTCGAGGTGCGCTGACCCGCACATGTTCGCCGGCTGCGCCGGCGGCTCGTACTTGGTGACCCGCTCCCCGCAGTTACCGGGCGGCGGGGCGGGCGCGGTCGGTGCCGGCGCGGCGCCGCTGGGCCGGCACGCTGGGCGCCGGGTGGGTGCGGATCGTGCGCAGCTGGATGGGCGGCGGCGAAGGACGCAGCCCGAGCTTCGCCTCCAGGCGTGACACGTCGACCTTCTCCTGGCCCCGCACGGCGCAGTCCTCCCAGCCGACGGCCAGCAGCCGCAGGCGCTCGCCCTCGCTGAAGCCGCCCCACACGCCGTACGGCTCGCGGGTCGCCAGGGCCTGCGCGGCACACTGCGCCCGGACCGGACACGCCCGGCACACGTTCTTCGCCGCCGCCTCACGCCGGCCGCGCGACGCGCCACGCTCGCCGTCCGGGTGGAAGAACTGCGCGCTGTCCCGCCCGCGACACAGGCCGAGTCGCTGCCAGTCCCACATGTCCGCGATCGGGCCGGGCAGTCGAGTCACATTCGTCATTCGCCCCTCCTTCCTAGCTTGCGGGCCGGAATTCGCGAGTGGCACAGACCCTGTACAACGCGCGAGACCGCCGCAGGTAACGGGATGTCGTCGGTCAATTTCTCGTAGGCCAATCGCGGCGAAACCACGTCTAGATCTCGCCATTTCGTGTTTCTCTCTTTGAGAGAGAGGAGCACGACGGTGCGTACGATTTTGGTGTGTGTGCGAACACAGGTCGCGGCACAGACGGTCGCCGCAGCCGCGGCCAGGCTCGGAGTGGCACACGCGGTGCGGACCGCCGTCACGATGGTCGAGGCTTTGGCCCGCCTGAGTGAGCAGCCCGCGGACCTGGTGCTGGCCGACCCGACCCTCGCCCGGCCCGACAGCGCGGAGTTCTCCCGCCGCGTCCTGGCGGTGTCGCCGGGCTCGACGGTGGTCTTCTTCGGCACGGAGGAGCCCCGCGCGGCGGCGGCGGCGATCGCGGCCGGCGCCAGGGCGGTCATCCGGGTCGACACGGCGGACCCGGTCACGACGCTCGCGAAGGCGGTGCTGCTGGTGCTGAGCCAGGTCGGCCGCGGCAGCAACGGCGAGCCGGTCCTGCCCGCGCGGGTCGGCACGCCGGCCCAGACGCCCGGCGGGATGCTTCCGGCGGGCCGGGGGCTGCCCGGGGCGGCGAGGACGGCGGTCGGGGTGCCCAACGCGCGGATCGTGGGCGCCGGCGTGCCGCAGCAGCGCGGCGACATGCCCGGCGAGCCGCCGCGGCGGCGCGTCGAGCTCACCGAGCGCGAGCTGCAGGTGCTGCGCGGCATGGCGGACGGCAAGAGCAACGCCGAGATCGGCCGGGAGCTCTTCGTCTCCGAGGACACGGTCAAGACGCACGCTCGCCGGCTGTTCCGGAAACTGGGTGCACGCGACCGGGCACACGCCGTAGCGGCGGCCTTCCGTGCCGGGTTGGTGAGCTAGCGTCGCGTGCCATGCCGCGTCGGTACCCCGCGCGCGGCAAACCTAAACGAAGGTGCCCGCGGACTCAGCCTTCGTTGTCGTCCGTGGCACTCGCGAGTGCGTCATGGACTCCGTCAGCGTAACCCCGCGCGTACTCCCATGTGACGTAATGGTCCGGGTCCGGGTCGAAAGCGGGCTCGTGCACCCGTGGCCGGCCCGACGTGAGCAGGTGCTTCAGGTTTCCCCGCAGCAGGTCCCAGTCGAAGTAATGCGGCTCGTGGCAGTCCTCACACTCGATGACGAGCCCACGGACACCGATCGCCGTGAGCAGCGCCTGGTAGATCTCGAGGTCGGCAAGGTCCTCGAGAACGTCCTGGCGCTCGGCGGCGGTCAACGGGTCGTCGGCACCGCTGTCGTCGAGCTCGGCCGAAGGATCGGCCGGGTCACCGGCGAACGGGTCGATGGGCTCTTCGTGCACGCCTCAACGGTAGCCCTAATACCGGCATGTGTGGGGCTCGGTGTGCGGAGCGGTAGTAAGCCAGGGCACGTCCGGCTATGGCGGAGGGGGTGCGCCGTCGGGGCGGAAGTACGATGAGACGCACCCGCCGGAGACCGAGAGCTGGGATGCGCTTCATGGATTTCTCGCCGCGACCTGACGTGCTGTCACGCCCTTCCGGCAGCTCCGAGCTGCCTTTGGGCCTGACGTTCGACGACGTGCTGCTGCTGCCGGGCGAGTCCGACGTCGTGCCGAGCGCCGTCGACACGTCGAGCCACGTCACCCGCAACATCACCCTGCGCATCCCGCTGGTCTCCAGCGCGATGGACACGGTGACCGAGGCCCGGATGGCGATCGCCATGGCGCGCCAGGGCGGCATCGGCACGCTGCACCGCAACCTGTCGATCGACGACCAGGCACAGCAGGTCGACCTGGTGAAGCGGTCCGAGGCCGGGATGGTCACCAACCCGGTGACCTGCTCGCCCGACGACACCCTCGGTGAGGTCGACAAGCTCTGCGGGCGGTACCGGATCTCCGGCGTCCCGGTCGTCGACGGCGCCGGCCAGCTCGTCGGCATCGTCACCAACCGGGACATGCGCTTCGTCTCCGACCCGGCCACGCCCGTCCGCGAGATCATGACCGTCGCCCCGCTCTACACGGCTCCCGTCGGGGTCAGCAAGGACGAGGCGCTCGCGCTGCTGCGCAAGCACAAGGTCGAGAAGCTGCCCATCGTCGACAGCTCCGGCAAGCTCCGCGGCCTGATCACGGTCAAGGACTTCTCCAAGAGCGAGAAGTTCCCGCACGCCACGAAGGACGACGCCGGCCGGCTCCGCGTCGCCGCCGCCGTCGGGGTCGGCGACGACTCCTACAAGCGGGCCCGCACCCTCATCGACGCCGGCCTCGACATCGTCATGGTCGACACCGCGCACGGGCACAACCGGCAGGTCGTCGAGATGGTCGCCCGGCTGAAGAAGGAGACCGCCGTCGACGTCGTCGGCGGCAACGTCGCCACGTATGCCGGCGCGAAGGCCCTCGCCGAGGCGGGCGCCGACGCGGTCAAGGTGGGCGTCGGCCCCGGCTCCATCTGCACCACCCGCGTCGTCGCGGGCGTCGGCGTGCCGCAGATCACCGCGATCATGGAGGCCGCCCGGGCCTGCGCGCCGCTCGGCGTGCCGGTCATCGGCGACGGTGGCATGCAGTATTCCGGCGACATCGCCAAGGCGATCGTGGCCGGCGCCAGCACCGTCATGCTCGGCAGCCTCCTCGCCGGCTGCGAGGAGAGCCCCGGCGACCTGATCTTCATCAACGGCAAGCAGTTCAAGTCCTACCGGGGCATGGGCTCGCTCGGCGCGATGCAGTCCCGCGGCCAGGCCCGGTCCTACTCCAAGGACCGTTACTTCCAGGACGACGTCCTGTCCGACGACAAGCTCGTCCCCGAGGGCATCGAGGGCCAGGTACCCTACCGCGGCCCCCTCGCCGCGGTCGCCCACCAGCTCGTCGGCGGGCTGCGCTCCGGCATGGGCTTCGTCGGCGCCGCCACCGTCCCCGACATGCACGAGCGGGGCCAGCTCATCCGGATCACCGCGGCCGGGCTCAAGGAGAGCCACCCGCACGACATCCAGATGACCGTCGAGGCACCCAACTACCACTCGCGGTAGACACCCCTAGCAGGGCTTAACAATGGCAGGAGCGGCAAATGCGTGACGTGGTCGAGATCGGGCTGAGCAAGAGTGCCCGGCGTGGCTACCACCTGGACGACATCGCGATCGTCCCGACACGGCGCACCCGTGACGTCGACGACGTGTCGACCAACTGGCAGCTCGACGCGTACCCGTTCAAGATCCCGTGCGTGGCGCACCCCTCCGACGCCATCATGAGCCCGGCGACCGCCGTCGAGCTCGGCCGCCTCGGCGGGCTCGGCGTGCTCAACGTCGAGGGCCTCTGGACCCGCTACAGCGACCCGAGCAAGATCCTGGAGGAGCTGTCCGGGCTGGACGAGGACTCCCGGGCCACCAGGCGCCTCCAGGAGGTGTACGCGGAGCCCATCAAGCCCGAGCTCATCGGCGAGCGGGTCAAGGAGATCCGCGACGGCGGCGTCACGGTCGCCGTCCGCGTGTCCCCGCAGCACACCCTCGCCCTGGCGCCCGTCATCCTCGACGCCGGCGTCGACCTGCTGGTCATCCAGGGCACCCTCGTCTCCGCCGAGCACGTGTCGACGACCGACGAGCCGCTGAACCTCAAGGAGTTCATCGCCGACCTGGACCTGCCGGTCATCGTCGGCGGCTGCACCAACTACCAGACCGCGCTGCACCTCATGCGCACCGGCGCGGCCGGCGTGATCGTCGGCATCGGCGCCGACGAGTGGTCGACGACCGACCGGGTCCTCGGCATCCGCGTCCCGATGGCCACCGCCATCGCCGACGCCGCCGACGCCCGCCGCGACTACCTCGACGAGACCGGCGGCCGGTATGTCCACATCATCGCCGACGGCAACCTGCAGACGTCCGGGGACATCGCCAAGGCCCTCGGCTGCGGCGCCGACGCGGTCATGGTCGGCGAGCCCCTGTCGCGCAGTGGGTCCGCCCCGGCCGGCGGCGCCTGGTGGCACTCCGCCGCCAGCCACCCGAAGCTGCCCCGCGGCTCGTTCGGCTCTGCGGAGGAGTCCCTCGGCGACCTCGAGAAGGTCCTGTACGGCCCATCCGAGGACCCCGACGGCGTCCTCAACCTGTTCGGCGGCCTCCGGCGCGCGATGGCCAAGTGCGGCTACCGCGACCTGAAGGAGTTCCAGAAGGTCGGCCTGGTCCTCGACCGCTGACCGGCGCACGACGCCTGACGGCCCGGCCCCCGCCTGGGGGTCCGGGCCGTTTCGCATTCCCCCGGGAGCGCCCGGCTCCCACGACCCGGAAGAGGCCGAACGAGGTCTTCCGGATCACGCGGGAAGGGTCAGCGGGGGAAGGAGTCAGCGGGGGAGGGCCTGCTGGAGCTCGGCCCGCAGCGCCGGGGTGAGCATCTCGCCGGCCTGCTTGGCCAGGCGGGCCATCTCGTACCCGACGACGCCGATGTCCGCCTCGCGGCCGGCGAGCACGGCCAGGATCGAGCCGTCGCGGATCGTCATGACCAGGAAGAAGCCCTGGCCCATCTCGACCACGGTCTGCTTGACCTCGTCGCCGTCGAAGATGCGGGCGGCGCCGCTGGTGACGCTCACCAGACCCGACGTGACGGCGGCCAGCTGGTCCGCGCTGTCGCGCGGCAGATGGTCCGACACGGCGACCAGCAGGCCGTCGGAGGACACCACCACCGCGTGCGCGATGCCCGGCACCCGTTCGGTGAAGGCGTTGATCAACCAGCTCAGGTCCCGTGCTTGTTGGCTCAGGGTCACGCCGTGCTCCCTCGATGATCGTTGATCGGCACCGTGGGTACCTCGTCCTCGTTCGCGGCCCGGTGCACGCCACTGTAGAACCGGGTGAGCATGCTGCTGACGCTCGCGGGGTCCGGCTCGGTGTGCGACGAGACCTGGATCGGCTGGGTCACGTCAGGTCTGGTCTCCGCCTGCCCAGTGTCACCCGGCAACTGTGCCAGCGGCACCCGGATCGGCAGGCCGCTGGCGCTCGTGCCCGCGATCACCGGGGCCCGCTGCGCCGGGACCGCCGGGGCCGACGACGCCGGCGCGTCACCCGCGCCGCCCCGCGACCACCAGCGGGTGCCCTTGGCGGGCGGCGCGGTGTTGCCCCGCGCGGCCGCGCCGATGATGTCCTCGGCCCGGCTCGGCCCGCGCCGCTGCGCGCCCGCGGCGGGCCCACCGTTCGCGGTCCGCTGCGCGGGCGGCCCCGAGGCGGGGCCCGCCGGGCCACCGCCGGCCCCCGGCACCCCGGAGACGGGCGCACCAGCGCCCGCAACAAGGCCAGCACCAGGCCCAGCGCCGTTGCCGGCCACGGGCACCCGCGGCCCCGGCACCTGCGGCCCGGGGCCACCGGAGACAGGGCCGGCCGGACCGCCCGGGGCGGGAAACCCGGCGACAGGCACGCCGGGGCTCTGAAGTCCGAAGCTCGACGCCGGGATCCCCGACGCCGGCACGCCGGAGACCGACGCACCCGACACTGGCATGCTCGAGACCGGCACCCCCGACACGGGCGCCGCACGCAGCGGCATGCCGGACACCGGCATGCCGGAGACCGGTACACCGGACACGGGCGCGCCGGAGATGGGCACCCCGGACACGGGCGCCCCCGAAACCGACGCCGGCACCGGCTCGGCACCCGCGGCGGCGGAAGCATCGGCGGAAGCCGCGCCCGCGGCGGCGGAGGCGGCGACCGGCCAGGTCGGCAGGGCGACCGGCCCCGCCGGCAGCGGCGGCGCCGCGACGGCCGGCACGTCCCCTTCGGCGGGCGACCCGGCGGCGCCGGCCCCGCTCGGCCGCCCCGGCAGCGCCGGCAGCACGGCCGTCGGCGCGTCCTCGGCGGAGACCATCGCGGGCACGGGCCGCGCCTCTTCGGCGGCGATCGGCAGCCGCGACATGCCGGCGATGCGGTTGCCGCTGCCGTGGTACAGCCCGGCGCCCTCCGGCGGAGCGGCCAGAAGGCGGGCGGGCAGGGTCACGTAGGCGGTGACACCCTCGTCGGAGGCGTCGAGCCGGACCTGGACGCCGTGCCGCGCGGCCAGGTGGCCGACGACGACGAGACCCATCCGCTCGGACGCGGCCACGTCGATGGCGATCGGCGCCGACACGCGGTCGTTGGCCTCGACGAGCCCGGACTCGGTCATGCCGAGCCCGCGGTCCTCGATGACGATCGTGGCCTCGCGGGTCTGCTTCGAGGGCCAGCCGGACACGGTGACGACGGTGTCGGGCGGCGAGAACGTGGTCGCGTTCTCGAGCAGCTCGGCGAGCAGGTGGACGATGTCGGAGACGGCGTGCCCGACGACGAAGATGTCGGTGGCGACGTCGTGCCGGATTCGCGCGTACTGCTCGATCTCCGCCATCGCCGCGAGCGCCACCGCGGAGAGGGACACGGGCTGCGCCCAGCGCCGGGTGGCCTCGCTGCCGGCGAGGACGAGGAGGTTCTCGTCGTTGCGGCGCATGCGGGTGGCGAGGTGGTCCAGGCGGAAGAGGTTCGCCAGCTGGTCGGGGTCGGTCTCGGCGGACTCCAGCTGGTCGAGCAGCTGCAGCTGGCGCTCGACCAGGGTCTGCGAGCGGCGGGCCAGGTTGACGAACATCGAGTTGACGTTGCGCCGCATGACGGCCTGCTCGACGGCGAGGCTGACGGCGCTGCGGTGCACGGCGGTGAACGCGTCGGCGACCTCACCGATCTCGTCGGTGGAGCGGACCCTGGTGGTGGTGTCGACGGTGACGGTCTCGCCGCGGGGGAGGGTCCGCAGGCGTTGGATGGCCTCGGGGAGGCGGTGCTGCGCCACGTCGAGCGCCTGGGCCCGCAGCTGCCGCAGCGAGCGCGCCATCGACCGGCCGATGAGCCACGACAGCAGCAGCGCGATGAGCATGACCAGGACGATCACGGAGGTGGCGACGATGGCGTCGGTGCGCTGCGAGGCGCTGCGGTTGGCGGCGCCCTCGATCGCGTCCTCGAGCAGCTCCTGCTCGATGGTGCGGATGTAGTCCAGCTCGCTGGTGCTGGCGAGCCACCACTCCTCGGGGGTCACGCCGACGGCGGCGCCCCGGGCGCGGGAGATGACCTGCTGCTGGAGGCGGGCGACCGTGCCGACGGCGGTCTGGCGCAGGTTGCGGTCGTAGAGGGCGAGGTGCCGCGGGCTGGCGGAGTCGCGGAAGCGCTCGGCGGCGGCCACCTGCCGCGCCTGGATCTCGGAGAACGTCTCGAAGTCGTCAGGGGCGAACTTGCCGGCGCTGGCGGCCGCGAAGATCCGCCCGCGCAGCTGGTCCTTGAGCTCCTTGGCCTGGGCGAGGTCCATGAGGGATGCGACCTCGGTGACCGACTGGGAGTCGCCGCCGATGTCGGGGCGGTCGGGGACGAGCCCGAACAGGTGCTGGATGGTGGAGGAGTACTGGTCGAAGACCGCGTCCTGGCGCAGCCACCGCTGCTTGACGCCCTCGCGGACGAGCTGGAGGTCGGCGAAGTCGGCGGCGACCCGGTTCTGCGACTGGTTGAAGATCGGGTTGGCCAGCAGCGGGCGGGCGGCGGCGGAGAAGGCGGCGAGGGCCGCGTCGGTGGCGGCGTAGTTCGCGGCCAGCTCCTGATTGCTCGAAGTCGACCCACTCGGCGCTTGGACGGTGGTCGATTTGGCGAGAACTCCGGCCGTTCGGTCCCTTTCCAGCTGCAGATAGTGGATCAGATTGGTCAACTGGCGGCCGACCTTGACCCCTTGGGCGAACTGGTCGAGCTTGGAGGCGTCCTGGACGGAAGCGTTGATCTGGACGCCGGCGATGACGAGGAAGGCCACGGCGGGCAGCACGAGGACGGCGGCGAGCTTGGTCGGCACGCGCCAGTCGCGGACCCGGAACAGCGACGCGCTGCGCCGCTGCGGCTCCCCTGGCCTGCGGCGCCGGTGGCTGTTCACCTTCATGACGACGGCGGGAGCCCTCGATGAAGGTGGCGAAGCGAAGGTCTGCACCCCTCACACCTTTCGCATGCGTCATCGCGCTGCCTGAGCAGCGTGCGAGCCTTATCAAACCAGGGTTGCGACATCTGTCCAACCACGGCATTGTGGTCCAGGTCACATTACTTGGCATTCGACTTCGGGGTTGAAACGCATCGACCAGACGGGAAGGATACGCACCGTCCGACCAGCCGCGTGTCCCAAGGAGCTTCCTGTCGTGCACACCCTCGGCCGCCGGCCCGCCGTGGCCGCGTTCGCCGTGGTCACCGCGCTGCTCCTGACCGCCTGCACGAGCAAGGGCAACCCCGCGCCGAAGCCGCCGGCGTCGGTCGCGATCGGCCTGCTGGTCTCCACGACCGGGCCCAACGCCGCGATCGGCCAGCAGGCGCAGCTCGGCGCGAAGCTCGCGATCGAGCTGGTCAACAACGACGTCACCGACCTGAAGCTGCCCCTGCCGCTGGCCGTCGGCGCCGGCCTGCGCAACGGCACGAAGCTCACGCTCGTCGTCGGCAACAGCGACAGCGCGCCGGAGAAGGTCGAGAAGGAGGCGTCGCGGCTCGTGCACGACGGCGCCGTCGGGCTCGTCCTGGCCGACACCCTGGACGTCGCCGCACCCGCCGGCCGCGAGACCGACACCATCGGCGTCGCGCTCGTCGACGCGCTGAGCACCGCGGACACGTTCGCCGACCTCAACCGGGCGGCGCACTTCCGTATCCAGCCCAGCGACCGGCAGGCGATCTCGACCGCGCTGGCGCTGCTGTACCGGGAGCGCGACACCGGCGACGAGTTCAAGCGGATCATCACCGCGATGGGCAAGGCCAGCGGCACCGTCGGCGAGGAGCTCGCCAACGTGCGGGCCTCGATCGAGGACCTCAGCCTCGCCGCCGGCTACGAGGTCGGCGGCAGGCAGCAGATCGCCCTGGACTCCGGCGGCGCCGGCGACAGCAGCTTCGTCGAGAAGGGCGACGCCGTCCTCGCCTTCGTGCTCAACGCGCAGGACGCGGCGGCCGCGGTGGAGCTCGCCGGCCGGCTCAAGGGCAAGGCGCCGGTCATCGCGCTCGGCCCCGGCGTCGGGGCGCTCGACGGGGTCAAGGGCAACAACCAGGTGCTGCGGGCCACGGGCTGGTCCGGGGACTTCGCGGGCCGCAACCCCGTCGCGAGGGTCGTCGGCGGCATGTTCGAGCAGGCGTTCCACGCCAAGCTGACCGACGTCGCGGCGGCCGCGTTCACCGCGACGATGCTGCTCGCGCTGGCGATGAACACCGTCACCACCGACCTGAGCCCGCCGACGATCCGCAACGCGGTGCAGCAGTTCTCGCTGCCGGCGACCCAGATCGTCATGCCGTGGAACGGGATCCGGTTCGACGGCGCCGGCTACAACCAGCTCGGCGCCTGCGTCGTCGAGCAGCACGCCCCCAACGGCTACCTGGTGATCCACCCCGTCGAGCTGGCGGCTACCCCGACGCTGAGCCTGTAGCCGCGAGCAGCCGCCGCAGCTCGTCGGGCTTCTGGTACAGCTCGTTCAGGTCGAGCACCTCGCCGCCGGGCGCGACCAGGCGCCGGGCCACCAGGGGGTGCTCCCGCCGCCAGCCCTGCCGCAGCAGCGTGTGCTCGACGAGCACGGACAGCAGCACGACCCCCATCCACGGCGGTGCCGGCTGGTCGTCGGCGGCGGTCTCGCCGCGCCGGGCCCGCTCCACGTCGACCGGCCGGCGCAGCAGCGTGCCGGCGAGCTCGTCACGGTCGTCCGGGTCGCGGCCGAGCACGGCCCGCACCGCCCGCACGTATTCGCGGGCCTGGCGCTCGACCTCCGCGCCGTACACCTCGACCGGCAGCTGCTCGAAGCGCGTCCACTCCCCGTCGCCCTCGATCACCTCGGCGGCGAGCGTGCGCTCCTCCTCGGCGGTCAGGGTTTCCACGTCGACGGCGTCGCCGGCCAGCCCGGGCCGGGGCACCTCGCCGATGGCGCGCAGCTCGGCGGCGAGCCCGGGGTGCCGCAGCGGCACCTCGTCGAGCAGCGCGCCGCCGTCGACCGCCGGCGCGCCCCACCGCGACAGGCGCAGCCGCCAGCCGGCGTGCAGGTCCGAGATCCGCACCGGCACCGGTTCGGCGGCCGGTTCGGCGGCACTGCCAGGGGTGAGCAGGTGGCGGCCCTCGGCCGCGGCGAACGCGGCGAACGCCGCCTCGATCGTCGCGGCCCGCAGCAGCGCCGCGGCCGCGTCCTCGACGCCGGACAGCCCGCCACCGCCCGCGGCGATCGCCGCCGCGTCACGGACCTGCTCCACCGCGACCCGCAGCGGACCCGTCGCGGCGTGCACCTTGGCGTCCGCCGTCGCCAGCAGGCCGCGGACCAGCTCGGGGTGCTTGGTGTCCGGCAGTGCCAGCTCGTGCGCCAGGACGATGCGCAGGTGGTCGGCGGGCAGTCCCCACACCAGGGGCAGCCCGACGCGCAGCACGCCGCCGGTGTACCGGACGGTGCCGGACCCGGCGAGGGTGACCGCGACCGGTGGGGTCGCGTCCGCGTACTTCGCCGCCTCGGTCACGAGCGAGTGCAGGACCGTGTGGCGGGCGGCGGTCACCTTGGCGGTGTCGGGGCCCCAGTGCTCCTTCATGGGCGCCGGGCCGGCCCCGCGCAGCAGCCGGCGGCCACGCCAGGCGGCCAGCCCGCCGGGAAGTCTCGCCATGCGCCTCAGTGTGCCGCACCCCGCCCGGTAGCTGGGGGAGGCGCTCCGGCGGGACTGACGCCGGCCGATACGGAACTGGGTACTTCCCAGTAACTTACTGGTGAGTCACCATGAGGCGTGCGATATGACGTGGTGGTCATCGGTTCGGGCTTCGGCGGCAGCGTGACCGCGCTCCGCCTGGCCGAGAAGGGCTACTCGGTCGCGGTCCTGGAGGCCGGCCGGCGCTTCGCCGACGACGAGTTCCCCAAGACGTCGTGGGACGCCAAGCGCTTCCTGTGGGCACCGGCCCTGCGCTGCTTCGGCGTCCAGCGGCTCAAGCTGCTGCGCAACGTGCTGGTGCTGTCCGGCGCCGGCGTCGGCGGCGGGTCGCTGATCTACGCCAACACCCTCTACCGGCCGCTCGAGCAGTTCTACGACGACCCGCAGTGGCGCGGCATCGCCGACTGGCGCGCCGAGCTCGCACCCTTCTACGACCAGGCCGAGCGCATGCTCGGGGTCAGCGTCTACCACCGCATGACCCGGGCCGACCTGGCGATCAAGGCCGTCGCCGAGCGGATGGGCGTCGGCGACACCTTCCACCAGACCCCCGTCGGGGTGTATTTCGGCAAGTCGGGCGTCGACCCGTACTTCGGCGGGGCCGGACCGCTGCGTCACGGCTGCGAGCACTGTGGCTCGTGCATGACCGGCTGCCGGGTCGGCGCGAAGAACACCCTGGTGAAGAACTATCTGCACCTGGCTGAGCGGCTCGGCGCCGAGGTCCACCAGTTGACGACGGTGGCGTCGGTACGACCTGAGGACGGCGGCTATCGCATCGACACCCGCGGGACCGGGCGGCGGCGGGACCGCCGGGCGTTCCACGCGGCGCAGGTCGTGTTCGCCGCCGGCGCCCTCGGCACCCAGGAGCTGCTGCTGCGGATGCGCGCCGACGGGCAGCTGCCGGGGCTGTCGGCGAGGGTCGGCACGCTCACCCGCACCAACTCCGAGTCCATCCTCGGCGCCCGCTCGCTGCGCAAGGACGTCGACTTCACCGACGGCGTGGCGATCACCAGCTCGTTCCACCCCGACGCGCACACGCACATCGAGCCCGTCCGGTACGGCCCCGGCTCCAACGCCATGGGGCTGCTGCAGACCGTCCTCACCGACGGCGGGCCGTTGCGGCCGCTGCGCTGGTTCGGGGCGTTCTTCCGGCACCCGATCCGGCACACCCGGGTGCTCTCCGTGCGGCGCTGGTCGCACAAGACGGTGATCGCCCTGGTCATGCAGTCGCTGGACAACTCGCTCAACGTCCGGCTCCGCCGCGGCTGGACCGGCCGGCGCAAGCTCACCACGTCGCAGGGGCACGGCGAGCCCAACCCGGCCTGGATCCCGGCCGGCAACCACGCTGTCCGGCTGCTGGCCGAGGAGATCGGCGGCATGCCCGGCGGCAGCTGGACCGAGGTCTTCAACATCCCGGTCACCGCGCACATCCTCGGCGGCGCGCCGATCGGCGACTCGCCGGAGCACGGCGTCGTGGACGCCTACCACCGGGTCTACGGCCACCCCGGCCTGCACGTGGTCGACGGCGCCGCGGTCAGCGCCAACCTGGGCGTCAACCCGTCCCTGACGATCACCGCCCAGGCGGAGCGGGCCATGTCCATGTGGCCCAACCGCGGCGAGGAGGACCCCCGGCCGCCGCTGGGCGAGACCTACGTCCCGGTGCCGGCCGTCCCGCCGGCCAACCCCGCCGTCCCGGCCGGCGCGCCGGCGGCGTTGCGCGTCACCGCCGTGCCGGCGCCGCGACGGCGACAGGAGCACCATTCGTGACCGAAGTGCGCGGCACCGCGGTACCGACGCCGCAACGGCCACGGGAGCGCCGTTCGTGATCGAAGTGCGCGGCACCGCGGTACCGACGCGGCAAAGGCTGAAAAGAGCGGCAGTGAGGCGCAGGTCACCCCGGGGCGCCGACTAGGCTCGACGCATGACCACGCCGCCGCCGGTTCTCGTCGTCGACTTCGGTGCCCAATACGCGCAGCTGATCGCCCGCAGGGTGCGCGAGGCGCACGTGTATTCCGAGATCGTCCCGCACTCGATGCCGGTCGCGGACATGCTCGCCAAGGGCCCCGCCGCGATCATCCTGTCCGGCGGCCCCTCCTCGGTCTACGAGGAGGGCGCCCCGCAGGTCGACGCCGCCCTGTTCGACGCCGGCGTGCCGGTCTTCGGCATCTGCTACGGCTTCCAGGCGATGGCGGTCGCGCTGCGCGGCGAGGCGAGCCACACGGGGCTGCGCGAGTTCGGCGGCACCCCGCTGAGCATCGCCGGGGGCGGCGGCGTGCTGCTGCGCGGCCTGCCCGACGACCAGTCGGTGTGGATGAGCCACGGCGACTGCGTCACCACCGCCCCGGCCGGCTTCACGGTCACCGCGGGGTCGCCGGCCGCGCCGGTCGCCGCGTTCGAGGACGTGTCGCGGCGGCTCGCCGGCGTGCAGTTCCACCCGGAGGTCGCGCACACCCCGCACGGCCAGGAGGTGCTGCGCCGGTTCCTGTACGACGTCGCCGGCATCGAGCCCACCTGGACGTCCAACAACATCATCGAGGAGCAGGTCGAGGCGATCCGCGCCCGCGTCGGCAGCAAGCGCGTGCTGTGCGCGCTGTCCGGCGGCGTCGACTCCGCCGTCGCCGCGGCCCTCGTGCACAAGGCCGTCGGCGACCAGCTGACCTGCGTCTTCGTCGACCACGGCCTGCTGCGCGCCGGCGAGGCCGAGCAGGTCGAGAAGGACTACGTCGCCGCCACCGGCATCAACCTGAAGGTCGTCGACGCCTCCGCGCGCTTCCTCGGTGCCCTCGCCGGCGTGACCGACCCGGAGCAGAAGCGCAAGATCGTCGGCCGGGAGTTCATCCGGGTCTTCGAGCAGGCCGCCCGCGACCTGGACGCGGAGGAGCACGTCGAGTTCCTCGTCCAGGGCACCCTCTACCCCGACGTGGTCGAGTCCGGCGGCGGCACCGGCACCGCCAACATCAAGTCGCACCACAACGTCGGCGGCCTCCCCGACGACCTGCAGTTCGCGCTGGTCGAGCCGCTGCGGACGCTCTTCAAGGACGAGGTGCGCGCGATCGGCGCCGCGCTCGGCCTGCCCGAGGAGATCGTCATGCGGCACCCGTTCCCCGGGCCGGGCCTGTCGATCCGGATCATCGGCGCCGTCGACGAGGAGCGGCTCGCCATCCTGCGCGCCGCCGACCTGATCGCCCGCGAGGAGCTCACCGCCGCCGGCCTGGACCGGTCGGTCTGGCAGTTCCCGGTCGTGCTGCTCGCCGACGTCCGCAGCGTCGGCGTCCAGGGCGACGGCCGCACCTACGGTCACCCGATCGTGTTGCGCCCCGTCTCCAGCGACGACGCCATGACCGCCGACTGGTCCCGGCTGCCGCACGAGCTGATCGCGAAGATCTCCACCCGGATCACCAACGAGGTCCGCGAGGTCAACCGCGTGGTCGTGGACGTGACGTCCAAGCCGCCGGGCACCATCGAGTGGGAGTGAGTGTTTCTTCATTCACCCATTGGTCTGAGCGTCGCTCTTGCGACTGGCCTGAAATGCCGGACAATTTATCGACGTGACTCCTGCGTTACAGCCGCTGCGGCGCATCGCGGCCTACTGCGTCATTGCCGACTCCGACGAGTTCCTACTGGTCCGGGCGTCGGCGAAGGCCGGCACGCCCGGAGTCTGGTCGCTGCCCGGCGGCGCCGTCGACCACGGTGAGCAGCCGGTCGACACCGTCGTGCGGGAGACCGCCGCGGAGACGGGCCTGTCCGTGGCCGTCGCCCGGCTGCGCGACGTCCTCGCCGACATGCGGGCGCTGCCCGACCGTGGCCTGACGATCCACACCGACCGGCTCATCTACGAGGTCACCGTGCGCGGCGGCGCGCTGCGCGACCGCGTCGGCCAGCCCACCGACCTGGCCCGCTGGGTCACCCGCGAGGAGGCCGAGCAGCTGCCGCTGCGCCGCTTCACCGCCGACGCGCTCGGCCTGCGCGAGGCCGCGGTCGACCTGCGCCCCGACGGCGTGCCCGAGGTGCCGTCCTTCTACGCCGTGCCCGGCCCCGACGGCCTGCACCGCGCCCAGCGCTTCGCCGCCTACGCCGTCTGCACCGACCGGCGCAACCGGGTCCTGCTGACCCGCATCTCCGACGGGTACCCGGGCGGCGGCTCCTGGCACCTCCCCGGCGGCGGGACCGACTTCGGCGAGCAGCCCGGCGTGGCGCTCATCCGCGAGCTGGCCGAGGAGACCGGGCAGGAGGGCCACATCGTCGAGCTGCTCGGGGTGGCGTCGCACCGGGACGCGGCCCAGCTCGGCCCCGAGGGGTACCCGATCGACTGGCACGGCGTCCGCGCGTTCTACCGCGTCCAGGTGCCGCGCTCCAGCCGTCCCGTGATCCACGACGTCGGCGGCTCGACCGCCGAGGCCCGCTGGTTCGACCCCGAGGACCTCGACGAGCTGCAGCTGACGGAGGTCACCGAGGAGGCGCTGCGCGGGGCGGGCCTGCGCTAGCTCTGCTTTTGCTCGTCGTTGCTCTGCTTTGCTCTTTTTGGTTGCCTTGCCCCGCTTCGCTTGCTTTTGTTAGCGCTGCCCGGGCCCGCTTCGCGGCGGGCGCGTTCTACGCTTGGCGCCATGTGCGCAGCCCGGGTGATCACCGTCTACGGCCGCCGACCCGGAGGGACCGACGACGTCGGCGGACCGGTCCGGCACGGCGAGAGCCCCGCGACCGCGATGGTCCGGCACTTCGTCGAGCAGGCGGACCTGTCCGTCGTGGTGCTCTCGGTGCTCGACGTGCACGCCGTCATCACGCCCGACCTGCACGAGGACCGGGTGGTCTTCGAGGTCGCCCCGGCCCCCGGCGCGGCCGTCGGCGACTTCACCGAGCGGCCCGACCCCAACGGGCTGCCGACCGGGCAGCGCTTCGCCGCGTACGGCTTCGTCGCCGACCCCGACGGCCGGGTGCTGCTCACCCAGATCGCCCCCGGCTACCCCGGCGCCGGCAAGTGGCACCTGCCGGGCGGCGGTACCGACCCCGGCGAGCAGCCCGGCGAGGCGCTGCTGCGCGAGCTCGTCGAGGAGACCGCCCAGCACGGGGAGATCACCGAGCTGCTCGGGGTCACCCACCGGCGCAACCCGGGCGCGATCGGCCCCGAGGGTTACCCGATCAACTGGCACGCCGTACGGGCCCTCTACCGCGTCCTGGTGCCCGCGCCGACCGCACCCAGAGTGACCGAGGCCGCCGGCGGATCGACCGCGGCCGCGGCCTGGTTCGACCGCGCCGAGCTGCCCGGCCTCTCACTCACGGAGGTGGTCCAGTGGGCCGCCTCACTCCCACGGCGGGACAGTGATCGTGGTCGTTAAGATAAATTACAGGTGAATTTTGGACTACGCTGAGTAGTCCGGCATCAGCACCCGACGAGCATGTTTCTAGGCTGGTTCCTATCTGAGCCATCGCCAAGCGCGACACGATATGCGATGGTGTAGATCGCGAGGCAGTCTCGCGAAGACGGACACAGTGGGGCAAAGGGCCCCGGAATGCGACCGTGGGAACCCCGTTCCTGCATGGAGGATCAGTGCCGAGAGCACCTTGGCAGCGACGACGCACCACGGACAGTCCTCGCCCCGGTGGCAGCAGACAGTGGGCGGGCCGGCTGCGACGCAGCGGTTCGCTCGCCCGCCAGGTGCTCTTCGCCGGGCGGGTCGGTCGTCGCGGTGACGGCAACGTCGCCGGCGCGACCTCGCTGCTCATGCCGCCGCCCGCCGAGACCGAAACCCGCGAGGGCAGGGTCCGGCTCCCGCGCCTGCGTATGCGCCGCCGTGACGGACTGTCACGAGACGTGGTGTCTGTCGCGCCGGTCAGCCCCGCCGTCCCGTCGGTCTCCCTGGGCGCCGAAGAGGCCTCGAGCTTCAGCATCCCGCTGCTGCCGGGCGAGCGCACCGTCGGCCGGCGCATCCGCTTCGCCCTGGCCAACGCCTGCACCATCAGCAGCCTCCTGCTGGGCCTGTGCGCGATCTTCGTCGCCGTGAACCACGGCGACGTCCGCATCGCCGCCACCCTGCTGATCGCCTGCGTCGTCTTCGACGGCCTGGACGGCTTCCTGGCCCGCCGCCTCGGCGTCGCCAGCCCGTTCGGCGCGCAGATGGACTCCCTCGCCGACATGTGCTCCTTCGGCCTGGCCGCGCCCGTCGTCGTCTACGCCTGGCTGAGCGACTCGGCCCCGGCCGCGGCCCTCATGCCCGCCTGCGCCCTCGTGGCCGCCTGCGCCGCGATCCGCCTGGCCCGCTTCAACGTCTCCCCGAAGGACGGCCGCTTCTTCTGCGGCGTGCCGACCACCATGTGCGCGGCGGTGCTCGCCCTCGCCACGCTGATCGCCCCGGAGATGCCCCCGGCGCTCCGCGTGGCCGGCGTCGCGCTGCTCGGCCTGGCGATGGTGTCCAGCTTCCCGTACGCGAAGCTCGCCCGCCTGGCGAAGCTCCCGCCGTGGCTCTTCGCCCTGCCGGTGGTCGGTGCCCTGGTGGACTTCCGCCTGACGTTCGTCGCCGTGGTTCTGGCGTACCTGGTGAGCGGCCCGATCCTCTGGCTCCGCCAGCGTCGCCACGCCGCCGCCTGACCTTCCCGCACCTCGCAGCGCCCCGCCTCCGGCTCCCCGGACGCGGGGCGCTTCGCTTTCCCCTTGCCCTAATGCTGCGGCCGCCCCGCCCCGGACGGATTTGAGGGTGGACGATGCGGCACCTATGACGCAAAGGCCGCGAAGCCGGGCATTGACCAACGTCTGCCCGGGGGAGTGCGGAGCGCTGGGCGCAGGTCTGCCGGAAGGTAGGCGAGCGCGTGGCCGCCGCCGGACGCGGGGAGCTGATCGCAAGGTCTGCCGGAGGTGGGTGAGCGCGTGGCCGCCGCCGGACGCGGGGAGCTGATCGCAAGGTCTGCCGGAGGTGGGTGAACGCTTGGCCGCCGCCGTGCGCAGGGCGCTTCGCTGCCCCTCGACTCAAGCGCTGCGCGGATAGATGTTGCGCGATCCACCCACGTTTAGAGATCAACTTTGGGGGATCGCGCAGCCCCGATGGCGCACAGGCTGCAAACCCGGGCATTGGCCAATGCCTGTCGGGGTGGTGTGGAGTGCTGGGTGCAGGTCTGCCGGGAGGTGGGCGAATGCGCGGCCATCGCTGTGCGCGGGGTGCTTCGCTGCCCCTCGGCTAACGCCGCGCCCGGTGCCGCATGGATAGACGTTGCGCGATCCACCCACGTTTCAGAGATCAAACCGGGGGTGGATCACGCAGCCTCGATGCGCAATGGCCGCAAAGCCGGGCATTGACCAACGTTTGTTGAGTGGGTCGGAGTGCTGGCCGCGCCGGGGGCCGGTGGAGTGTGAAGCTCCACCGGGCCCCGGGGAGGACGGGATCAGAGCCAGGTGGCGATGACCGTCGAGCCGCCGACGACCCGGTCGCCGGGGGCGACCGCGGGGGTGGCCTTGTCGGCGGGCAGGTAGACGTCGGTGCGGGAGCCGAAGCGGATCAGGCCGAAGCGCTCGCCCTTGGCGAGCAGGGAGCCGACCGGGGCGCGCTGCACGATGCGGCGGGCGATCAGGCCCGTGCGCTGGACGACGGCGACGGGGCCGTGGGCGGTCTCCAGCAGCGTGTACGCCGCGACGTTGTGCTCGGCCTCCGGCTTCATCGCGGCCGCGTAGCCGCCGTCCTCGACGAAGTAGTCGACGACCTTGCCCGCGACCGGGGCACGGTTGACGTGGACGTCGAGGACGGAGAGGAAGACCGCGATGCGGAGGAACTCGATGTCGCCGAAGCGCTTGTCGTGCAGGCGCTCGACGCCGAGGACCTTGCCGTCGCTGGCGGCGACCACGGCGCTCGCGTCCTCGGGGACGTCGCGCTGAGGGTCGCGGAAGAACGCGGCGACGGGCGCGGCGGCCAGGGCCGGGACCAGCCACAGCTTCGACTTCGGCCGGGCGGCCTTGGCCAGGGCGGCGAGGCCGAGCGCGATGCCGGCGGCGGCGACGCCGTTGGAGTCGATGTGCATGCCCCGGGTAAGGGGGACGCTGGAGGGGCGCAGCGCCGGCAGCAGGTTGTGCGCCGCGGCGTGGTGGGCCGGGGTGTGCCGGAGGCGGTGCACGCGGACCGGCGGCACGTTGCGCAGGACGAGGTCGCTGCCCACGCCGTACAGCGCGGCCTGGCGCTCCACCTCGTCGGCGGCGCCGCTCGGCAGGCGGGTCGCCGGGACGACGACCGTGAGGACGCCGCCGGTGGTGACGAGCTTGGTCAGGCCGGCGAGGACGGTCCGGGCGTCGTCGGCGCCGCCCGCGAGGGGCTCGGCCAGGATCACCACGTCGGCGGGCTCCGCCTCGGTGAGCGACTCGACGACGCGGGTCCGGTCGGACACCCAGCGCCCCTGCCGCTCGACGTGCTCCCGGAGTGCCGCGACGGCCCCTGCGGCCGCCGAGGCGCCGGACGTGGCGACGATGGTCAGGCGGTCGTCGGGCAGCAGCGCGTCGATCGCCGCCGCGAGCGTGGCGGAGCCGGCCGCGGCGCCGACCAGGAGGCCGGTCTTGGGCCCGCCGTGACGGGCGAGCTCGGAGGCGAGGACCCGGGCGGCGCGGTCACCGATCTGGATCGGGCGGCGGGAGACGCCGGACGCGCCGCCAACGGGAAATTGGGTCATGTCTGAAGGGCTCCTCAAGCAACAAATGCAAACGAAAGGCCGGCGGGGGAACGCGCCCCGCCGGCCCAGCATATTCCGTGACTAGTCCGCGTCGTCCGGGTCGTACGCGGGAGGTGCCGAAGAAGCCGGCGGCGCCGACGAGGCGGGCACCGAACTGGACGGCTTGTCGGACTTGTCGGAGCGCAGCGCCCCGAGCAGCCCCAGCAGGCCGAAGACGATCAGTCCGACGGCGACGATCCAGCCGGCGTTGAGATTGACCGAGACCGCCTGGTTGAAGAGCCAGACGATGACGATGCCGAGGAAGATCAGGCCGAACGTGAGGGAGAGGCCATCGGTGCGGTGCGGCTTCACCGGGTCACCTCCAGGTTGCCGTAGCGAAGGTCGAGGTCGAGGTGCAGCTTGCCGCCGCCGGCGCCGTCGGTGCCGAGGTCGGTGAACTCGTTGGTCTGGTTGAACCCGCCGCACTCGCGCCCCAGGACGCGGCAGTCGCCGCCCTCGACCCGGACGTCGACGTACACGTCCACGTTCTTCGGCAGGATGATCTCCATGTTGCCGCCGTACCCGACCCGGAAGCTGATGTTGACGTCCTGGCCGGCGAAGTCCACCTGGCGGAGGTCGGCGTGGATGTTGCCGAAGTCGGTGCGGTAGTCGCTGTCGAGCTCGGTGACGGACATCGGGCTGATGTTGATGTTCTCGACGTCCTTCGTGCTCGGGCCGTCCATCGTCGACGCGGTCGAGATGGCGAGGGCGAGGCTCAGCACCACGCCGAGCAGGATCATGAGCCGGGCCCGGCCGAACCACGCGCCCACGATCAGGCCGAGCGCGACGATCGCGAGCGGCACCGCGAAGTACGTGCTGACCAGGAAGTTGAACGAGGTCACCTCGAGCGCGGCGAGCACGCCGAGCGACAGGCAGATCAGCGAGAAGATCACCCGGCCGAGGCGGGAGCGCGGCTTCGGCGGTTTCGGAGGCTTGGGCGGCTGCGGGGCGAGTCCCGGGTACGGCGACGCGGGCGCCCCCGCCGGGTAGCCGAGCGACGCCGCGTACGGGCTGCTCCCGCTGAACGGCCCGTGCGGCGCGAACGGCGGCCGGTAACCGGTCGGCGGCAGCGGTGGAAACGGCGGCAACGGCGGCAGCACGGGCGGTGCCGGCGGCCCGGACGGCCGGGCGGGTGCCGGCGTCGCCGGAGTGGCGGCCGGGACGGGCTGGGTCACGGCGGTCTGGTGTTGCAGCCACGCCGGGTGTACGCCCGGCGTCTTGCCGACGGATCCGCCGCCGCGCCCGGTGTACGACGGTCCGGCGGACTGGAACGGCGGCACCGACGGCGGGAACGGCGCGGCGGCCGCCGGACCCGGCTGCGGCACGAACGGCCCGGGCGGCGTCGGCGGCACCGGCGGCATCCAGGGCCGGCCCCCCGGCGGGCCGCCCGGTTGGTCCGGCTGCGGTCCGGGCGGCAGGTTGCCCTGCCCGCGGACGAGCAGCGCCACCACCCCGATGACCACCGCGAGGCCGATCGCGGCCGCGCCGACGTTGCGGGACATGACCAGCAGGAACGCCAGCACCGCGCCGACGCCGATCACGATCGCGACCGGGGCGGACGTCGTCGACCTGCCCCGGCCGAGCAGTGCCTCCAGCGGGGAGCCGGTGTCGCCCTCGGCGGGCAGCAGGAGCCAGCCCAGCAGGTACGCGACGATGCTGACCCCGCCGGCGAGCGTGAGCACGGCGAAGATGACCCGCCACAGCGTCGGGTCGGTGTTCGTGGCCCGGCCGATCGCGGCGCACACCCCGGCGACGTACCGGCCGTGCTGCGGCCGCACGAGGTTGCTGCGGCTGAATCCGAACGGCGGCACCCCTCCGGCCGCCGTTCCGAACGCCCCAGGACCACCGGGACCACCGGGACCACCGGGACCACCAGGACCGCCGGGACCACCAGGCGCACCGGGCCCACCGGCGCCGCCGGTGGGAGGAGGGCCGGGCGGCGGCGGGCCGGCCGGTCCGGCACCCGCGGGCGCGCCCGGCGCGAAGCCACCGGACGGCGGCTCGAAGCCCTCCGACGCCGGCTCCCCCCGCTCCACCTTGGTCAGGTCCAGCTTCGGCTCCGCGGGGACGGTCGCCGCCTCCCAGGCAGCATCCACGGCGCCGTGGTCCAGGGTCGTGTCGTGCCCGAGCGTCGCCGCGGGCGGCGCGCTGGCCGGCGCCCCGCTCACCGGTGCGCCGCTGACGGGCGACGCGCTGACGGGCGACGCGCTGACCGGAACCGCGCTGACGGGAACCGCGCTGACCGGCTCATCCCCGGCCGGCGCCCCACTGACAGGCGCGGCAGAGACGGGTGCGGCAGGGGCGTCCTGCGACGTGGCGGCGTCGGAGGCGTCGGCAGTGGCGGCAGTGTCGGCAGTGGCGGCGGCGTCGTCGGACCCGTCGGGCAGGTAGTCCGCCTCGTAGCTGGGCGCCACTCGTACACCATCCGGCTCTTGATCTTCTGCACGTGCTCTTGCGGCCGCCGGCTCGTCGGCGGCAGGCGGGTTCGTCATGCCACCGATCGTCGCCGACCCGGAGCCCTCCGCGCCTCAGGCATCGACCCTGACACCACCCTGATTTGCCGGTTCCGGGGCGGCTCGGAGTGGTCCGGGCGTCGGTCGGCGTGTGACGATCTGGTGGAACCCAGTTGCGACCGCGAGCCGAAACGAGTCCGATGACCAGCCCAGTGCCCGTCCGCCGCCTCTACCGCGAGCCCGCGGACCGGGTCGTCGCGGGCGTCGCCGCCGGCATCGCCGCGCACCTCGGCGCCTCCGTGGTGCTGGTGCGGGTGGCGTTCGTGCTGCTCGCGGCGTTCAACGGGCTCGGCGCGCTGCTCTACGCGGCGTTCTGGGCGGTGCTGCCGATGCCGCCGCACGTGCGGTCGGGCCGGCGCAACGTCAACCAGCTCTTCTCGTTCCTCGCGCTCGGCGTCGGCATGGTGCTGCTGGTGCTGATGGCCGGCCCCAGCGACGGCATCCAGGCGGTGATCGGCTGGCTGGCCGCCGTCATCGCGCTCGGCGCCGGCATCATCTGGCACCAGGCCGACCCGAAGCGGCGCGAGCGCTGGTCGGCGACCGTGCCCGGGATGCCCTGGCTCGGCGCCGTGATGGACAACAACCGCAAGTCCTACCTGGTCCGGTTCATCGGCGGCGGCCTGCTCGTCATCGTCGGGATCATCGGCGCGTTCGTGGTGGGGGTGCCGATCTCCGGCGCCACGCTCGCCTCGATCGGCTACGGCCTCGGCTTCGCCGCGGTCGCCCTCGCCGGCGTCGGCCTCGCCCTGGCCCCGCTGCTCTACCGCATGTTCACGCAGCTCAGCACGGAGCGCGAGGCGCGGGTGCGCGAGCAGGAGCGGGCCGAGCTGGCCGCCATGATCCACGACCAGGTGCTGCACACCCTGGCCCTGATCCAGCGCAACGCCGGCGACCTGAAGGAGGTCCAGCGCCTCGCCCGCGGGCAGGAGCGGACCCTGCGGAACTGGCTGTACAAGCCCACCGCGTCGCCGACGGAGAAGTTCAGCGCCGCGCTGGAGGAGACGTCGGCCGAGGTCGAGGACACGTTCGCGATCGCGGTCGAGACCGTTGTCGTCGGTGACGTCGACGTCGACGAGCGGGTCGGGGCGATCGTCGCCGCCGCCCGCGAGGCCCTGGTCAACGCGGCCAAGCACGCCAAGGTCGAGACCGTCTCGCTCTACGCGGAGGTCGAGCCCGACTGCGTGAGCGTGTTCGTCCGCGACCGGGGCGTCGGCTTCGAGCTCACCGCCGTCGAGTCCGACCGGCACGGCGTGCGAGGCTCGATCCTGGCCCGCATGCGGCGCCACGGGGGCAAGGCGGAGATCCGCAGCACACCGGGCGACGGCACCGAGGTGCGGTTGAGCCTGCCCATCGATACGGAGAAGTGATGACTGACGAGACCCAGCGCCTGCGGGTGTTCCTGGTCGACGACCACGCCATGTTCCGGGCGGGGGTCCGCGCCGAGCTCGGCGTGCACGTCGACGTGATCGGCGAGGCCAGCGGGGTCGCGGAGGCGGTGCAGAAGATCGGCGCGCTGGAGCCCGACGTGGTGCTGCTGGACGTGCACATGCCCGACGGCGGCGGCCGGGCCGTCCTCGACGCGATGCGCCGCGCGCGGCCGCAGGTGAAGTTCCTGGCGCTGTCGGTCTCCGACGCCGCCGAGGACGTCATCGGGCTGATCAGGGCCGGCGCGCGGGGGTATGTCACCAAGACCATCTCGCCGGACGAGCTCGCCGACGCGATCCGCCGGGTCGCCGACGGCGACGCCGTCTTCAGCCCGCGCCTGGCCGGCTTCGTGCTCGACGCGTTCGCCGCGCGCCCCGACGCGCCGGTCGCCGACCCGGAGCTCGACCAGCTGACCAACCGCGAGCGCGAGGTGCTGCGGCTGCTGGCGCGTGGGTACGCGTACAAGGAGATCGCCAAGGAGCTCTACATCTCGATCAAGACGGTCGAGACGCACGTGTCCAACGTGCTCCGCAAGCTGCAGATGTCGAACCGGTACGAGCTGTCCCGCTGGGCCGCGGACCGCCGCCTGGTCTGATTTTTTTCCCAGGATTTCCGGACAAACCGGTGTGACTGGTGTGGCTGCTGTGACGCAGGAGATGACAGGAGGGGTCTCCGACCGCTACAAACGAGCGTCCCCCTGATTCTCGTCAAAGGTGGTCCAGTCACCGTGTCACGCATTTCCCGTATGGCCGGTCTGGCCGCAGCGGTGTTCGTCGGGGGTGCCGTCGCGCTCAGTGGAGCCGGCGCCGCCTACGCCGATGCCGCCATCGGCACTCAGGTCTTCATCGATGACAAAGCTCACGCGATCAAGGTCGTCAACTCGAAGGACACCTCGTCTAACCCCAACGGCAACGAGACCGCCGCGCCGCGTCTCGGCCTGAAGGTCGCCGGTGCGTCCGAGCCCGTCATCGCGTACTGCATCGACTTCGCCCGCGAGATCACCGACGCGAACTACGTCGAGGCGCCGTGGGCGAGCAACAAGAACTCCTCGCCGACGGCGGAGGAGCTGGGCCAGGTGCAGTGGGTGCTGACCCACGCGTACCCGACCGTCAGCCCCGACGCGCTCCTCGCGGCAGCGAAGGGCACCAAGCCGGCCGGCATCGACGCCACGCTGTTCACCAAGCTGGTCTACGCCGGCACGCAGAGCGCCATCTGGACGATCACCGACGGTGACATCTTCGCGCTCCGCGACAACAACGAGGGCTTCAACACCGGCAACACGCCGGAGCAGTACGCCGTCATCGTCGCCGTCAGCGAGTACCTCGTGAAGGCGTCGAAGAACCCGGCCGCCGACCCGCAGCCGAAGCTCGAGATCAACCCGGCCACCCTGGCCGGCGTGGTCGGCAAGAAGATCGGCCCGTTCACCGTCGTCTCCGGTGGTGGCGAGGCTGCCCTCACGGCCACCGGCGGCAAGCTCGTCGACGCCGACGGCAAGGCCGTCACGTCCCTGCCGAACGGCGGCAAGTTCTACGTCGTCGCCGACGCCGTGGGCACCGTGACGATCGACGCCAAGGGCAGTGGCTCCGTGCCGATCGGCCGGATGTTCGTCACCGCCAAGGAGCCGAACAAGACGCAGAAGCTGATCCTGGCGGGCGTCGCCGGCACCGAGCTCGAGGCGAAGGCCACGGTCACCATCAACCCGGCCCCGCCGGAGCTGCCGGTCACCGGTGTGAAGCTCACCGGCGCGATCACCGCCGGCGCGCTGCTCATCGCGGGTGGCGTCGCCCTGCTGCTGGTGGTTCGCCGCCGCCGGCAGGTCCGCTTCACCGCCTAGTTCCTGTCACGTCGCGTGCCCGGTCTTCCTCGGAAGGCCGGGCACGCCGCGTTTCAGGCGGTGCTCTTCTCCAGGCCGCGTTTCTCAGGCGGTGTGGAACACGGAGAAGGCCTCGGCGAGGCGGCCCGGCGTCCCCGATGTGGCCGCGAGGCGGGCCCGCAGCATGCCGTCCAGGTCCTCCAGGTGCGACGTCTGCGACACGTGCGCCCTGAGTGCCTTGAGCTTCCGCTCGTACGTGTCGGTGACGTCGACCAGGTGGTCCGGGTCCGGCCCGCCCGAATACCAGATCTCGCGGACGGTCCACGCGGGCAGGTCGAGCTCCGTGAACGTGAACGGGTTGCGCGCGTCCGGGTACACCGCGCACGTCGTCGCCTCCCCGGCCGCCAGATGATCGGGGTGGCTCGGCCCGGCGATCCGGTCCCAGCGCCGCAGCGGCGAGTTGGTCAGGACCCGGTCGGGGCGGAACCGGCGGATCGCCGCGGTGATGTCGCGCCGCAGGTCGATCGACGCCGTGAGCACGCCGTCGCGGTAGCCGTCGAGGAACTCGACGTGATCCACCCCGACGACCGCGGCCGCCGCGCGCTGCTCCGCCTCCCGCAGCGCCGGCATCATGGCGCGCGGGGTGTCGTCGAAGCCGCCGGCGTCGCCGCGCGTCACCAGCAGATACCCCACCTCGAGTCCGGCGTCGACCCAGCCGGCGACGGTGCCGGCGCAGCCGAAGTCGACGTCGTCGGGGTGGGCGAACACGCACAGGACCCGCCGCACGTCCTGAAGCGGGGTGGCTGATCTCGGGAAGCTCATGGCTTCCTGTTTACCGTTTTTTCGCTGGTACCGGCGAACCACCCGCAAGGTCCGCGGTCGGCGGCGCGAGTGGGTCTGCCCGTATCGGGGCCGACGACGCCGCACTGCGTCGGCCGGCCCACGCCTCGCCGCCGGTCCGGCCGGCTCCGGCGGTACACACGCCGCGAACGCCAGGACGCGAACCTCGGCGGTCCGTGCGAGGGCTACAGGGGTCCGCGGCCGGCGCGCAGGATGAGCAGGGCCAGCTGGGTGCCGTCGGCGCCGAGCTCCGCGGAGAAGCGCTCCAGGATCTCCCGCTCGCGCGACAGCACCAGACGCGTGCCGCCGGCGGCGACGCGGGTCGCGCCGACCTCGCGGGAGATCGCGGCCCGCTCCTTCCAGAGCGCGACCAGCGCCGCGTCGATCTCGTCGATCCGGTTGCGCAGGCCGGCGATGTGCTCGTCGGCGGCGGGCTGCTGTTCCATGGTGATGGCGGCCATTCTCTCGTCCTTGTCAGCTCTGGCTCTGGTGCCCCGCCCCGGGAACGCGGAACGCCCCGGGCTCGGGAGCCCGGGGCGTCGGTAGGTATCAGCGTTCAGGCGCGACCTACGGCTGCCGGACTCCCGGAGCCGTAAAAAAAGTACGGACGCGCCTGCTCGATCACGTCACCGAGTATGGCACGCGCTTCTCAGCGACGTGAAGTCCTCCGCCGGTTTTCTGTCAGTGGTGCGGCATAGACTCGCCGGTGCGATGCATGCTCTCTTCGATCTTCCTCAGTCAGAGCCGGCCGGCGTGACCGCTCCCGCCGCCCCGGCCCAGCCGTCCCGCGGCCGTGACCCGCAGTCGCTGCTCGAGGGGCTCAACGGTCCTCAGCGCGACGCCGTCATCCACGAGGGCGCCCCGCTGCTCATCGTGGCCGGCGCCGGCTCCGGCAAGACCAAGGTGCTGACCAGCAGGATCGCCTATCTGCTCGCGGCGCGGCACGTGCACCCCGGCGAGATCATCGCGATCACGTTCACCAACAAGGCCGCCGGCGAGATGAAGGAGCGCGTCGCCAACCTCGTCGGCGGGCGCGCCCGGCTGATGTGGGTGTCCACGTTCCACTCCGCCTGCGTGCGCATCCTGCGCGCCGAGCACGGCCACGCCGGCCTCAAGTCGACGTTCTCGATCTATGACGCCGACGACTCGCGCCGGCTCATGCAGCTCGTCATCCGCGAGCTCGACCTCGACCCGAAGCGCTATCCGGCTCGCGGCCTCGCCGCCCAGGTCTCCAATCTCAAGAACGAGCTGGTCGACCCCGAGACGTTCGCGGCCAGGGCGGTCGGGCCGGCCGAGCGCGCCCTCGCCGAGGCGTACACGCTGTATCAGCAGCGGCTCACCGAGGCCCACGCCCTCGACTTCGACGACCTGATCATGCGGGTGGTGCACCTGCTGCAGAGCCACCCCGAGGTCGCCGAGACCTATCGCCGCCGCTTCCGCCACGTGCTCGTCGACGAATACCAGGACACCAACCAGGCGCAGTACATGCTGGTGAAGGAGCTCGTCGGCAGCACCGGCGAGCTGTGCGTCGTCGGCGACGCCGACCAGTCGATCTACGCGTTCCGCGGCGCCACGATCCGCAACATCCTCGAGTTCGAGCGCGACTATCCCAACGCCCGCACGATCCTCCTGGAGCAGAACTACCGCTCCACCCAGACGATCCTGTCCGCCGCCAACGCCGTCATCGGGCGCAACACGGAGCGCAAGCCCAAGCGCCTGTGGAGCGACCAGGGCGCCGGCGAGCAGATCGTCGGCTATGTCGCCGACACCGAGCACGCCGAGGCCGACTGGGTCGCCCGCGAGATCGACCGGCTCTCCGACAACGCCGGCGTCCGCCCCGCCGACGTCGCCGTCTTCTACCGCACCAACGCGCAGTCCCGCGTGTTCGAGGAGATGTTCATCCGCTTCGGCCTGCCGTACAAGGTCGTCGGCGGCGTCCGGTTCTACGAGCGCAAGGAGGTTCGCGACGCCCTCGCGTACCTGCGCGCCGTGGTCAACGAGGACGACACCGTCAGCATCCGCCGGGTCCTCAACACCCCCCGCCGCGGCATCGGCGACCGGGCCGAGGCCTGCGTCGAGGCCCTCGCGTCCCGCGAGCGCATCTCCTTCGGCGCCGCCCTGCGCCGCGCCGCGGAGGCCCCCGGCATCTCCACCCGCGCCGTCAACGCCATCGGCGACTTCGTCGCGCTGCTGGACGAGCTGCGCACCCTCGCCGAGACCGCGCTGCCCGAAGAGGTGCTCGAGGCCGCCATCGAGCGCTCCGGCTACCTCGGCGAGCTGGAGGAGAGCACCGACCCGCAGGAGGCCGGCCGCGTCGAGAACCTGCAGGAGCTCGTCAGCGTCGCCCGCGAATACACCGAGCGCGCCGAGGCCACCATCGCCGTCGCCGCCGAGCAGGGCGACGCCACCGCGGCCCCGCCCGCGACCGTCGCCGGCTTCCTGGAGCAGGTCTCCCTCGTCGCCGACGCCGACCAGATTCCCGACGACGACCCCGACCACACCGGCGTCGTCACCCTCATGACCCTGCACACCGCCAAGGGCCTCGAGTTCCCCGTGGTCTTCCTCACCGGCCTCGAGGACAGCGTCTTCCCCCACCAGCGCTCCATGAGCGACCGCAAGGAGCTGGAGGAGGAGCGCCGCCTGGCGTATGTCGGCATCACCCGGGCCCGCCAGCGCCTCTACATCTCCCGCGCCGTCACCCGCTCCGCCTGGGGCCAGCCCGCCTACAACCCGCCGTCCCGCTTCCTGGAGGAGCTCCCACCCGAGCTGGTCCGCTGGGAGCGCACCGACGCCGCGTACACCAGCTGGTCCGGCGGCGGCGGCCACGGCGGCCGCAACACCGGCCCCGCCCAGTCCCGCACGTCCTCCTTCGTCGGCGGCACCCCGAAGGCCGCCCAGCTCGCCGCCAAGCTCGGCCTGGACGCCTCCAAGCTATCCACCGCCAGCGAGCTATCCCGCGACATCCCGTCCCTGACCGTCGGCGACCGCGTCAACCACCAGCGCTACGGCCTCGGCCGCGTCCTCGCCGTCGAAGGCACCGGCCCCCGCACCCAGGCCCAGGTCGACTTCGGCGACCAGGTCATGTGGATCGTCCTGCGCCACGCCCCCATCGACAAACTCTGACCCCTCCCCGCACGCCTCTGGAAGCCCCCACGACTCAGCCCGGCCCAGCTGCGGCCCGGTCCGCCTCGGGTTCGGTCCGCCTCTGCCCCAGCCGGCCTCAGCCCCCGCCGGCCCCGGTTCGGCTCGGGTCCGCCTCGGGCTCGGTTCGCCCGGGCCTTGGCCCCGGCTCGGGTCCGTCCCGGCTCGACTGGAGTCCGGCTCGGCCTTGGTCTGGCCCGGCTCCGGTCGGTCTCGGGTCCGGTTCTGCTCGGGCCCGGCCCGGCCCCGCCTCGGGTCTGGCTCGGCTCGACTGGAGTCCGGCTGGGTTCGGCTGGGGTGTGGCTCGGCCCCGGCTCGGGTCTGGCTCGGCTCGACTGGAGTCCGGCTGGGTTCGGCTGGGGTGCGGCTCGGCCCCGGCTCGGGTCTGGCCCGGCCCCGCCTCGGGTCCGGCTCGGTTCGGCTGGGGTGCGGCTCGGCCCCGGCTCGGGTCTGGCTCGGCTCGGCTGGAGTCCGGCTCCGTTCGGCTGGGGGTGCGGCTCGGCCTCGGTTCACCTCGGCTCCGGTCGGTCTCGGGTTCGGTTCTTCCCGGCCTCGGCCCGGATCCGGCTCGGGTTCGGCTCGGGTCGGCTGAGGTTCGGCTCGGCCCAGGTCCGCCCCGGGTTGCCGCGGCCCCGGTCGGGTTCGGCTCGGGTCCGGTCTGGGCTGGCGCTGACTTGGGCCAGCTCTGTCTCTGGCTTGACCTGTCTCTCGGCCGGTCTGGCTCTGCCCCTGGTGGCCTGACCTCTTGGTTGGTTCGGCCCGGCTCGGTCCCATGGCCGCACCGTTCGATCAGGTGATCAGTCCCGGCTGTCCTCGCCTGCGGGAGGCGGTCGTCGGCGATCCTTGTTCTGGGGCCTAGCGGCAGTGGTGTCGCCACTTCACAGGCGCGGCACGGGCGGCCACCGACAGGCCGGCCGCGCGCAGACGTTGGTCAATGCCCCGGAATGCCCCCCTTGGGAGATCGACGTTGCGCGATCCGCCCACATGTTGATCTCTGAATTGACGGCAGATCGCGCAGCGTCGATGCGCAAAAGCCGCAAAGCTGGGCATTGACCAACGTCTGTGGAGGGTGTCGAGTGGTGGCGGGTCGGCGCTCCGTCGGCGGGGCGGACCGTGTCGCCGTTCCCCGTGATCGAATGACGATTCTGGATTCTGGTCGTCTGGACAGCCAGATCCGTCTGTGGATCAACGCCGCCGTGATCGACATCGCGTGCTGGGTGTCCGGGGTGGCCGGCCACCGGATGCGGCGCGTATGAGTTACTGCTTCAGCCGTAGATGTCTTCGGTGTGCTTCTGGATGTCGACGCCGTGTTTGCGCATGAAGGCGAGCGGCTCGACCGGCTTGTCGTGCTCGCGGACCTCGAAGTGCAGGTGGGCGCCGAACGAGTGGCCGGTGTTGCCGGTGAGGGCGATCCTGTCGCCGGCCCGCACGAGCTGGCCTTCCTTGCACAGGAGCTTGGAGGCGTGGCCGTACACGGTGACGATGCCGTCGCCGTGGTCGATCATGACGTTGTAGCCGTAGCCGCCGTTCCAGCGGCAGAGGACGACCTTGCCGGCGGCGACGGCGTTGAAGGGGGTGCCCTGCGGGGCGCCCAGGTCGACGCCGGGGTGGAGGCGGCCCCAGCGCTCGCCGTAGAACGAGGTCAGCGTGTACCGCTGGATGGGCAGGATCCACACGTCGGGGGCCGGCATGTTCACGGTCGACATGGGGGTGCTGGTGCGGGAGCGGCTGGCGCGGTCGTCGGAGACGGCGCCCCGCATGCTGACGTCGTCGAAGTTGCCGCTCGCCTCCAGGGAGAGGTCGTTGCGCGGCTCCGGGAGGGCGGTGGACACGCCGAGCGCCACGATGCCGGCGCCCACGACGGCGGTGGTGAGCACGGCCGCGTAGCGGGTGTGCGCCGACTGGGCGCGGTGGTGGCCGCGGTACGCGTAAGGCGCCTGGGCATCGTCCATATACGCACACCCCCGCAATTCTGGAAAAAGACGGAAATGACGGAGACGTCATTCGAAGGCAATGGCTGAACCGCAGGCCACCGTAGCCAATACGGAATACGCGCCACAAGCCACGACAGGCCCTTAGGTCAATGAGTGCCCGGGCGGTTGGTTGTGCGTAACCCGGGGTCCGCAAGGTCGTTGCGGGCGCTCCATGCGGTACCTTCGGGCCAGGCGTGCGCCGCAACGGAGCGGTGCCTCCAACGGGAAGGACCGTGAGGATGAGCGCGCGGACCCGCGTCGTCATCGCCAAGCCCGGCCTGGACGGGCACGACCGAGGCGTCAAGATCGTCGCCCGGGCACTCCGGGACGCCGGGATGGAGGTCATCTACACGGGCCTGCACCAGACGCCGGAGCAGATCGTGGAGACCGCCATCCAGGAGGACGCCGACGCGGTCGGCCTGTCGGTCCTGTCGGGGGCGCACATGACCCTGTTCCGGAAGGTCATCGAGCTGCTCGCCGAGCGCGGCGCCGACGACATCCTCGTGTTCGGCGGCGGCATCATTCCCGACGACGACCTGCCGGAGCTGGAGCGGCTCGGCGTCAGGAAGATCTTCACGCCGGGGGCGACCACGCAGTCGATCGTGGAATGGGCTCGCGAGCACATCGCACCGGCGCATGCCTGATTGACGGCATTCAATCGGAAATGGTGCGGAAAAAGGGGGAGAGGCCGGACGCACCCCTCACACGTCCGGCCTCTCTATCGCACGATGCCCCGCCGCCACCCCTCGACCGACAGGGCATCGGCCGTTTTTGGTGCCGGCCCTACCCCTGCAGGCGGGCCGACACTGCACTCAACGACGGCCGCCGGGCCCGGTTACGCGCGCCCGGCGGCGTCCCTCTAAAGAGGGAGCGGCTGTGGAATCGGGCACACCCCGCACCCGCCAAGTCGCAGCCTGTTCAGACCTGGTTAGGCTGCGAGCGTTGAGCCGTCCTCGCGATGGGGCAGGCGGCACGGTTGACGGAACGGGACCACTGTGGACCTGTACGAGTACCAGGGGCGCGCCCTCTTCGCCAAGCACGGGTTGCCTGTGCTCGGCGGCGGCGTCGCCGAGACCCCTGAAGAGGCCCGTGCGATCGCCGAGGAACTCGGCGGCCGGGTTGTCATCAAAGCCCAGGTGAAGGTCGGCGGTCGCGGCAAGGCCGGCGGCGTGAAGCTCGCCGAGGGCGCCGACGAGGCGACCAGCCACGCCACCAACATCCTCGGCATGGACATCAAGGGCCACACGGTCCACAAGGTGATGGTCACGACCACCGCCGACATCGCCGAGGAGTACTACTTCTCGTACCTGCTGGACCGGGCGAACCGCACGTTCCTGTGCATCGCCAGCGTCGCCGGCGGCATGGAGATCGAGACCGTCGCGCACGACGCGCCGGAGAAGGTCGCCAAGGTCGCGATCGACGCGGTCAAGGGCGTCGACGAGGCCACCGCCCGCGCGATCGTCGAGCAGGCGAAGTTCCCCGCCGAGGTCGTCGACCAGGTCGTGGCGATCGCGGTCAAGCTGTGGCAGGCGTTCATCGCCGAGGACGCCACGCTGGTCGAGGTCAACCCGCTCGCGAAGACCACCGACGGCACGGTGCTGTGCCTCGACGCGAAGGTGACCCTCGACGAGAACGCGGGCTTCCGCCACGCGGACCACGAGGCGCTCGAGGACAAGGCCGCCGCTGACCCGCTCGAGCAGGCGGCCAAGGCCAAGAACCTCAACTACGTGAAGCTCGACGGCAACGTCGGCATCATCGGCAACGGCGCGGGCCTGGTCATGTCGACGCTCGACGTCGTCGCGTACGCCGGCGAGGGCCTCGGCAGCAAGCCCGCCAACTTCCTCGACATCGGCGGCGGCGCCAGCGCCCAGGTCATGGCCGACGGTCTCGAGATCGTGCTCGGCGACCCGGACGTGAAGAGCGTGTTCGTCAACGTCTTCGGCGGCATCACCGCCTGCGACGCGGTCGCCAACGGCATCGTGCAGGCCCTGCAGCTGCTCACGGACCGCGGCGAGACGGTGTCGAAGCCGCTCGTGGTCCGCCTCGACGGCAACAACGCCGAAGAGGGTCGCCGGATCCTCGACGACGCCGCCAACCCGCTGATCGAGCGGGTCGACACGATGGACGGGGCGGCCCGCCGCGCCGCCGAGCTCGCAGCGAGTGGGGTGTAACGACCATGGCGGTATGGCTGACCGAGTCCAGCAAGGTCATCGTCCAGGGCATGACCGGTGCCGAGGGCTCCAAGCACACCCGGCGGATGCTCGCCGCGGGCACGAACGTGGTCGGCGGCGTCAACCCGCGCAAGGCCGGCACGCAGGTCGACTTCGACGGCACGAAGCTGCCGGTCTTCGCCAGCGTCGCCGAGGCGATCGAGCAGACGGGCGCCGACACGAGCGTCATCTTCGTCCCGCCGGCGGGCACCAAGTCCGCGACGCTCGAGGCGATCGACGCGCAGATCCCGCTCGCCGTGGTGATCACCGAGGGCGTGCCGGTGCACGACACCGCGAACTTCTGGGCGCACCTGCAGTCCAGCGGCAGCAAGACCCGCGTCATCGGGCCGAACTGCCCCGGCATCGCCAGCCCCGGCAAGTCCAACGCGGGCATCATCCCCGCCGACATCACCGGCCCCGGCAAGATCGGCCTGGTGAGCAAGTCGGGCACGCTGACCTACCAGATGATGTACGAGCTGCGCGACATCGGCTTCTCGACGTGCATCGGCATCGGCGGCGACCCGGTCATCGGCACCACGCACATCGACGCGCTCGCCGCGTTCGAGGCCGACCCGGAGACCGCGGCGATCGTCATGATCGGCGAGATCGGCGGCGACGCCGAGGAGCGCGCGGCCGACTTCATCAAGGCCAACGTGCGCAAGCCGGTCGTCGGCTACATCGCCGGCTTCACCGCGCCGCCCGGCAAGACCATGGGCCACGCCGGCGCGATCATCTCCGGCTCGGCGGGCACCGCCGACGCCAAGAAGCTCGCCCTGGAGGCCGCCGGCGTCCGTGTCGGCAAGACCCCCACCGAGACCGCCAACCTGATGCGGGACCTCGTCAAGGCACTGTAAAAGCAAATTCGGGACGGCCGGGGTGAGTGACCGGCCGTCCTGTCTTTGACAGAGTAAGAGCGATGCCCACCACCCCAGAGGAACCAGACGAAGGGGCGCAGACCCGGCTGGCCGATCGGGAGACCGTCCGCCTGCCGATCCAGCGGCGCTCCACCCGGGGCCGGCCCCCGGGACGGCGTCCTGCCCGGCGCGCCCCACTGATCCTCGCCGCCACCGTCACCACGCTGTGGGCGGCGGTGGTGACGCTCGTGCCGACGCTCGTCGTGGTGTGGCTCCTGCACGCCGTGGACAGCTCCGGCGCCCCCCTGATGCAGATCCTGCGCGTCGGCGCGGCCGGCTGGCTGCTCGCCCACTGGGTCGCGCTGGACACCGGGATCGGCCCGCTCTCCCTGGCGCCGCTCGGGTTGACCGCCGTCGCCGTCTGGCGCGTGTACCGGGCCGGCGTGCACACCGCCCGCGCCGTCGGTGCCCGGGCCCGCCAGCCCGGCGGTGCGTGGAGCCCCTTGCCCGCCGCGCGCGCCGCCGGGTGCATCGCCGTCGTGTACGGCCTGCTCGGCGCCATCGTCGCGATCGTCGCCGGTCACAAGGGCGTGGACGTCTCAGTCGTCGGCGCCGGGTTCACGTTCGCCGGGTTCGGGCTGGTGGCGGGCGGGCTCGGCGCGTTTGTCGAGGCCCGCGCGATCGCCCGGCTTGCCGGCCGGCTGCCGGGCGTGCTGCGCGACGCGACCCGCACAGGTGCCGTCGCGGCGCTGCTGATCCTCGGCGCGGGCGCGGCGGTCGCGGGGATGGCGATCGCGGTCAGCGCGAGCGACGCCGGCCAGATCATCGACGACTACCACACCGGCGTGGCGGGGCAGGTCGGGCTCGTCGTCCTGTGCGGCTTCTACGTCCCGGACGTCGCGGCGTGGAGCGCCAGCTACCTCGTCGGCCCCGGGTTCAACATCGGCGCGGAGACGACGATCAGCGCCGCCGAGGTGTCGATGGGCCGGCTGCCCGCGGTGCCGCTGCTCGCCGGGCTGCCGTCCACGCCCGCGACCGGCTGGGCGCCGCTGCTGCTCGGCCTGCCCCTCGCCGCGGCGCTGGTGGCGGGCTGGCTGCTGGCCCGCCGGTCGCTGCGCAGCGACGCCGGGCGGGGCTGGCTGCCGCTGCTCGGCGCGGCGGCGCTCGCCGGACCGGTCGCGGGGGTGCTGCTCGGGCTGATGTCCGTCGCGGCGAGCGGGTCGGTCGGCGCCGGCGGGCTGGAGGTGGTCGGCCCGCGGGCGGGGGAGGTGGCGTTCGTCGCGATGCTGATGGTGACGATCGGCACAGTCCTCGCCACAGCCGCCACGAAGATCGCGCTGCGGGTCCGGCACGGCAGCCCCTGACCGTTTCCGGTTGCCGTCGCCGGTACGAGCTGCCGCCGACCGCACGGCACGTGGATCAGCAGCACCGGCCGGCAGGTCCAGGCCGCCCATTCGGCGAAGCGTCGTGAGTCGGGCGTCGCGCTACCGGTACAAGATGAAAAAACGCAAACAGCCCGGTCGCTGCGGACAGCGGACCGGGCGATTGCGTCGTGCGCAGGGGGTGGGCTAGTAGGTGTAGAACCAGCCGCTCGCCGCGCCCGCGAAGTACAGCACCCAGATGGCGATCTCGATGACGACGCCGACGGCGCCGGTGATGATGCCGGTGAGGGCCATGCCGCCGTTGTTGGCCAGGCCCTGCTTGACCTTCTGCTGGCCGAGGTAGCCGAGCACGATCGCCGCGGCGCCGAGCAGGAGGCCGATGTAGCAGCAGGCGAACGGGATCGACACGATGCCGAGGATCATCGAGACGAGGCCGAGCGTGTTCTGCGGCTGCTGCTGCCCGTAGCCGGGCTGCTGGTAGCCGGGGGTGCCGTAGCCGGCCGGCGGGTACGCGCCGCCGGAGGTGGGGTAGCCACCGCCCGACGTCGGGTACGGCGTGCCGGACACCGGCGGCTGCTGCGCGTACGGGTCCTGGTAGGCCGGCTGCTGCGGCTGCGCGTAGGGGTCCTGGTACGCGGGCTGCTGCGGCTGGGCGTAGGGGTCCGGCTGCTGCGGCTGCCCGTACTGCGGCTGGCCGTACTGCGGCTGCTGACCGTAGGGGTCCTGGTACGGCTGCTGCTGCCCGTACGGATCCTGGCCCTGTGGTGGGTAGCCCATTGCGGTGGCTCCTAAGGCTGGGGACGTCTGTTGCTCCGTGTTCGCATCAGGTTAGTCCCGAGGGTGATACGGAACTTCGGCAGCGTACTGGCCAGGTTCAAATCTTCGCAGTGGCAAAACGGTGGAACATCGGCAACTTGCGGCTTTCATCGCTATATGTCACCCGGCCCGACGCTGAGCAGGGCCGACCCGGTCGGTAGAGTTTCACGGTGACCGTTCGGCTTGTCGTGCTCGTGTCCGGCTCCGGCTCCAATCTGCAGGCGCTCCTCGATGCTTCCGCGGACCCTTCCTACGGTGCCACCGTCGTGGCCGTCGGGGCGGACCGGCCCGACATCGAGGGTCTGGCCAGGGCCGCCAAGCACGAGGTGCCGACCTTCGTGGCGGCCGTGCCGTCGTTTCCCACCCGGGACGAGTGGGACGCGTTCCTGACGGCGTCGTGCGCCGGGTTCGCCCCCGACCTGATCGTCTCGGCCGGATTCATGAAGCTGGTCGGGCCGCGGTTCCTCGCCTCGTTCGAGGGCCGGTACGTGAATACGCACAATGCGCTGCTCCCGGCGTTTCCGGGCATGCACGGGCCGCGTGACGCGCTCGCCTACGGGGTGAAGCTCGCCGGTGCCACGCTGCACTTCGTCGACAGCGGCGTCGACACCGGGGCGATCATCGCGCAGGTCGCGGTGCCCGTCCTCGACGACGACACCGAGGAGACCCTCCTCGAGCGGATCAAGGTGGCCGAGCGCCGCCAGCTGGTCGACACCGTCGGCCGGATGGCCCGCGAAGGCTGGACCGTCAACGAACGAAAGGTCAGGTTGGGTCGTGGCTAACCGCCGTCCCATCAGGCGCGCGCTCATCAGCGTCTACGACAAGACCGGGCTGGAGGACCTCGCGCGCGCCCTCGCCGGCGCCGGCGTCGAGCTCGTCTCCACCGGCTCGACAGCGGCCCGCATCGAGGCGGCCGGCCTGCCGGTCACCAAGGTCGAGCAGCTCACCGGGTTCCCGGAGACGCTCGACGGCAGGGTCAAGACCCTCCACCCGCGGGTGCACGCCGGGCTGCTTGCCGACCTGCGGCTGGAGTCGCACGCCGCGCAGCTCGCCGAGCTGTCGATCGAGCCGTTCGAGCTGCTCGTCTCCAACCTGTACCCGTTCACCGACACCGTCGCGTCGGGCGCGTCGGACGACGAGTGCGTGGAGCAGATCGACATCGGCGGGCCGGCGATGGTGCGGGCGGCGGCGAAGAACTTCCCGTCCGTTGCCGTGGTGACGTCCCCTTCGTCGTATGCCGCCGTCGTGTCCGCTTTGTCGGAGGGCGGCTTCACGCTTGAGGAGCGACGTTCGTTGGCGGGTGTCGCCTTTGCGCACATCGCCGAGTACGACGTCGCGGTGGCCTCGTGGTTCGCGCGGGACAGTTCGGACTTTTCGGGCACGGCGCTGCGTCGTTCGGCGACGCTGCGGTACGGCGAGAACCCGCACCAGAGCGCCACGCTCTACGTGGACCCGGCCGCCGCGCCCGGTCTCGCGCAGGCCGAGCAGCTCGGCGGCAAGGAGATGTCCTACAACAACTACGTCGACGCCGACGCCGCCTGGCGCGCCGCGCACGACTTCACCGAGCCGTGCGTCGCGATCATCAAGCACGCCAACCCGTGCGGCATCGCGATCGGCGCCGACGTCGCCGAGGCCCACCGCAAGGCGCACGCGTGCGACCCGGTCAGCGCGTTCGGCGGGGTGATCGCGGTCAACGCGCCCGTCACCATCGACCTGGCGAAGCAGATCAGCGAGATCTTCACCGAGGTCGTGGTGGCTCCGGCGTACGAGGAAGGCGCCGTCGAGGTCCTCACCGCCAAGAAGAACCTGCGGGTCCTGCGCGCTCCCGCCTGGACGCCCGTCCCCGTCGAGTCCCGCCAGATCTCCGGCGGTGTCCTCGTGCAGGCCGCCGACCGCGTCGACGCGCCCGGCGACGACCCCGCCAACTGGACGCTGGTCACCGGCTCCGAGGCCTCGCCCGAGGTCAAGCGGGACCTCGAGTTCGCCTGGCGGGCCGTGCGGGCCGTCAAGTCCAACGCGATCCTGCTCGCCTCCGGCGGCGCGACCGTCGGCGTCGGCATGGGCCAGGTCAACCGGGTCGACTCCGTGCGCCTCGCCGTCTCCCGCGCCGGTGACCGGGCCGCCGGCTCCGTCGCCGCCTCCGACGCGTTCTTCCCGTTCGCCGACGGGCCGCAGGGGCTGATCGAGGCGGGCATCACCGCCATCGTGCAGCCGGGCGGTTCGATCCGCGACGAGGAGGTCATCGAGGCCGCCCGCGCCGCCGGGGTCACGATGTACCTCACCGGGACGCGGCACTTCTTCCACTGAGCACTGTTTGCGGTTTTGCGGGCCCGGCCTTTCTGCCGGGCCCGTTGCTCATGGCGTCGTGATCTTCGCCGGTACCGGTGCGCCGAAGTACGTCGCCACCGCGTCGCTCACCGCATGGGCGCCCTTGCCGAGGGTGCCGCTCGCGCCCTGCTCGTACATGGCGGCCACGACGTACCGCTCCCCGGCGCCCGCGAACCCGACGGTGTGCGTCACCCAGACGGTCCTGCCGTTGACCGGCTTCTGCGCCCAGCCGTCCTTGTTGCCGGGGTTGAGGGCGCTGCCGGCCGCCCACACGCCCCAGCGCTGGCTGCTCGCCACGTTGCGCAGCGTCTTCGTGAGATACGCGCGGTCCGCCGGGTCGAGCTTCTCCAGCACGTACCCCATGAGCGCCTGCAGATCGTCGGCGCTGCACCGCAGGTTCCGCCAGAACGTGTCGTACCCCGGGACCACACTCAGGGTGCGCATGCCGAACTTCTGCTGGAAGCGCCCGAGCATCCCCGCCCCGTCATAGCGGTTCCACAGCGCGGTCGCGGCATCGTTGTCGGAGCTGATCAGCGCCTTGTCGAGGTTGGCCCGGTCCGTGCCGTCCAGCGTGATCGCACCCTGCCGGTGCCGCTCGAGCAGGTCGGTGGCGATCGCCAGCTTGATCGTCGACGCGGTCCAGGTGGTGGCCGTCGTGTTGCCCGCCTTCCACACCGCGCCGGTCTGCCGGTCGCGGATCACGACACCGAACGTGCCCGGCTGCTGCTTCACGAACGCAGCGGCGCTGGCCTCTCTGCTGCCAGCGCTCGCCTTCGCCGTGGGGCTGGCGCTCGCGCTCCCACTCGCCTGCCGCGCCCCGACACCGGCCTCTGCCGCGCCTGCGCTGACGCTTTCGCTCGCCGGCGCTTGGCTGGCGTTCTGCGGTGCTTTGTCGCTTCCGCACGCCGCAAGGGCAAAGATAGTGAGGAGAGGAACAAGCCACCGCCGGACGGACACCCCCGGAACTCTAGCGGCAGGATCAACCCACGCCGGCAACGCTGCTCGTCGGCAAGGCCACCACGGCCGCCATCAAGGACGAGCCCCCGCATCCGGTCAAGGCCCTCGCCGAACACCACTCTTTCTGAACCCCGGGGAGAAGCCCGTTTCGCGATGGCGGCGGCAAAACGTCCTCTGAGCAGACATGCCCTCAGACCAGCAACCGCCGCCGCTCGCACATGAGCCGCAGCGGCCAACCGGGCGAGCCGGGCCGTTACTTACCGGTCGTGGCGGGCTTGCCGGCAGGACAGTGCCGTATTGCCGTTCGCCGAGCTGCCGAGTCGCTGTTCGCAGGACGGTGCCGAGCCGCTTGCCGTCGTCGGGGTCCAGCGCGTGCTCATGGGCCAGCCTGCTGGGCTCGCCGGACAAGCCCACCAACCCTGCGCACTCTGTCAACCGGCGCCATGCCGCCTGCCAAGCGGGCTGAGCAATCGCCTGCCGGCCCGGCCGATTGCCGCCCGCCCCGGCGGCTGACCGGTCGTCTGCTGAGCGATGCAGGCCCGGCCTGTCGGGGGTTGAGCAGATAGCTGCCCGCCGACCAGGACGGCCCGCTGCCCGCCCGGGTGGGCGCCCCGCTTTGTTCAGCCGATGTGCGCTGGGCCGTTGCACGCCACGCGGCCCGCCTGCTGCCCGCTGCCCGCGACCCGGGGCGCCCGCTGCCCGCCGACCCGGGGGTAACGGGCCTGCTGCCCGCCGGGTGGGTGGCCCGCTTCACCTCAGGCGATGTGCGCTGCGCCGTTGCATGCCTCGCGGCTCGTCCGCTGCCCGCCACGTGCCTCGCCCGCTGCCCGCCACGCGGCTCGTCCGCAGCCTGCCACGCGGCTCGTCCGCTGTCCGTCGGGTGGGTCGGTCCGCTTCGTTTCGGGCGATGCGGCCCTGCCAAGCTGCCCGCCACATGGTCCGCCAAGCTGCCCGCCGCACGGTCCGCCCGCTGCCCCGCCAAGCTGCCCGCACGCGCCTCGCCCGCTGCCCGCCACACGGTCCGCCCGCCGTCCGTCGGGTGGGGCGGCCCGCTCGTTTCGGGCGATGCGGAACCGATCCGCTGCACGCCGGCCGGGACGGGCCGCTGCACCTCGGCGATGCGGCCCGGCGGCGGTGGACGTCGGGCTGCGGGCGGGGCGGTGTGCGGCTGTCCGCGGGGTGCGGCGGGGTCAGGTGACGCTCAGGTACAGCTCGGTGGCCTTGTCCTCCCTGGTGGTGACGACGGCGTGGGTGGGGGTGGCGGCGACGGAGACCTCGGGGCAGCGGGTGGGGCAGGTGATGGTGCGGTCCTCGGTGGCGCTGCCGTCGGTGGTGCGGGCGCCGATCAGCCGGAGGCGGCCGTCCGGGGCGCGCCAGACGACATACGCCTTGTCGGCGGTGGTGGTGGCGGTCAGGGGCTGGTGGGAGCCGAGGCCCGGCAGGCCGACGTCCCACTTGACGGTGCCGGTGTGAGGGTCGACGGCGGTGAGGTGGGCGCGTTCGCCGCTGGGCTCGGCGTACAGGAGCAGGCCGGAGGGCGTGGCGACGGCTAAGGCGCCGGCGGGGTCGTGGCGGGTGCCGACGGTGCCGGTGACGGCGTCCATGAAGACGGCGCGGCGCGGGGAGCTGCCGGTGATGGTGACGAAGCCGTCGCCGACGGCATGGACGCGCAGCTCGGTGGCGCTGCGCTGGACCGTGTGCCAGGACCAGCGCTCCGCGCCGGTGGTGGCGGTGAGGCCGACGGCGACGTCGTCGACGCCCTGGGCGCGGCAGCGCAGGGCGATCGCGACCGTCTCGGCGGTGGTGGCGAGGTCGGTGACGTCGCAGGGGCCGCCGTTGCGCGCGGGGGTCCACCGCCACAGGAGCGTGCCCGTGGTCGCGTCGATGGCGAGCAGGTCACCCGCGCCGATGCCGGCGCCGGCGAGCACGACGGTCTTGCCCGCGCCGTGGACGGATGCCATCTTCCCCGAGGTGTACCGGCCGGAGAAGCGCACCTGACCGCTGCCGGCATCCAGTGCCGCGACGAGAACGCCGTCGTCGGTGCCGAAGACCACGACGACCGTGCCGTCCACTAAACCGGCGGTCTGGGTCGGCAGGTCGGAGCGCAGGTAGCGCCAGGCAACAGCGCCGCTGGACAACCACACGGCCCGCACGCCGTCCTCGGCCCGCACGATCGCCAGCTGGTCGTGGACGCCGACGAGCTGCACCCCGACATATGGCAGCGGCCAGGTCTGGTCGCCGCCGGCCGGGGGCGGGTCGCCGGCCGTGGTCGAGTCGACGAAACGACCCTCGCGGGCATAGTCGACGCCGAATCCGGCCACGATCACCAGTACGACACCCGCTGCGACAATCGCGAGCCACGGCCGGGTGGCAGACGGCAACGCACCGGGCCCGGAGGCCGTGAGCAGCACCCAGCCGAGGGCGACCGCGGCAGCGCCCGCGACCGTGACAGGGCCGCCGAGCCCGACGCCCGCGCTCGGCTCGACCAGCCTGGCGAGGCCGACAGCGACCAGGGTCGCGGCCAGCCCGGCGACGGCCGCGACGGCCGCGGTCAGGCGGAAGCGGCGTGGCTCCGCCCGCGTGTAGGCGAGGCACAGCCCGCTGATCAGCGGCCCGAGGAACACGATGCCGGCGACCGTCACCAGGTCGGGGTGGCGGCTGCCGGCGATGGTCCAGGGCAGCACGAGGCCGGCGACGACGGCGATGGTGCCGAGGGCGATCGCCAGGAGGCCTGCGCCGCGAATCACGGGGTTCACGGGAACAGGATGCCGGGTACCTACGACAATTTCACGCGGCGCTTCTGGCGGTACGCGGCGGACTTCGCCCGGTTCTGGCACGCGAGCGAGCAGAACCGCCGCGACGTGTTCTTGGTGACGTCGAGGAAGTACGCGTCGCACGCCTCGGCCTCGCACGTGCCCAGCCGGTGCGTCTGCCGGGTGCCGACGAGAAACGCCAGGCTGGTGGCCGACTCCGCGGCCCATGCGTCGACGACGTTGGCGTCGGCGGCGTGGAAGGCGAGGACGGCGGCTCCGTGCAGGTTGGGCACCGCGCCGTGATCGGCGAGCACCTCGTTGAGCGCGCGGGCGGCGCTGTGCAGGTCGCCGGCGATGCACGCGTCCACCGCGACCCGCAGCCGGACGGCGGCCTCGGTCAGGACGTCGACGTCGGCGCCGGCCAGCGGGAACTTCTGCCACCGCTCGCTCTCGGCCAGGTCGGTGAACGCATCGCCGATCCGCTGGTCCACGCCGAGGTGGCGACCTTGTCGCGGCGTCACCGTGAGGTCGTTGACCAGGTCCAGACACAGTTCGACGTGCTTCAGCACGTAACTGTCTATCTCGCCTTGACCAGTGATGCCCATCCCAGCTAACGTCACTGGCATAGCTTAACTTGGCAGTGACGGGGAGAGGCGCGATGCAGTTCGAATTCACCGACGCCGGCCGCATCCTGGCTGGCATCGCCCTGCTGTCGATCGTGACGATCGAGGTCGGCGGCTGGTTCCTGACCAAGATCGTCCGGGGCGACGTGCCGATGACACCGTTCCAGCAGGCCTTCGCCCGCGCCGGGCACGCCCACGCCGGCGTCCTGGTCACCCTCGGGCTCGTGGGCATCCTCTATGCCGACCTGGCCCGCATCGACGGGGTCCTCGGCTGGATTTCCCGGGTCGGTGTGCTGGCCGCCGCCATCCTCATGTCGGGCGGGTTCTTCGCGGCGTCGGCAGGCAGGGGGCGTACTGCGCCGAACAAGGCCATCGTGATGGTCTGGATCGGCGCGTTGTCGCTCGCGGCGGGCGTGCTCAGCCTGGGGGTCGGGGTCCTCGGCTCGTGATCCGCTCGATGCAGTACGCTCGTACTGCTAAGCGAAGCAAGCCCGCGAGAGGAGCGCCCGGCCGATGGCGAAGATCAAGGTAAACAACCCTGTCGTCGAGCTCGACGGCGACGAGATGACCCGCATCATCTGGAAGCAGATCCGCGAGCAGCTGATCCTGCCGTACCTCGACGTCGACCTGAAGTACTACGACCTGTCGATCGAGTACCGCGACCAGACCGACGACCAGGTCACGATCGACGCGGCCAACGCCATCAAGGAGCACGGCGTCGGCGTCAAGTGCGCGACGATCACCCCCGACGAGGCCCGGGTCGAGGAGTTCAAGCTCAAGAAGATGTGGCGGTCGCCGAACGGCACCATCCGCAACATCCTCGGCGGCGTCGTCTTCCGTGAGCCGATCATCATGTCCAACGTCCCGCGGCTCGTCCCGGGCTGGACCAAGCCGATCATCATCGGCCGTCACGCCCACGGCGACCAGTACAAGGCGACCGACTTCGTCGTGCCCGGCCCCGGCAAGGTCACCGTGACCTACACCCCCGAGGACGGCGGCGCGCCGATCGAGTTCGAGGTCGCCAAGTTCCCCGGCGGCGGTGTCGCCATGGGCATGTACAACTTCGACGACTCCATCCGCGACTTCGCCCGCGCCTCGCTGCGCTACGGTCTCGACCGCGGCTACCCGGTCTACCTCTCGACCAAGAACACGATCCTCAAGGCCTACGACGGCCGGTTCAAGGACCTCTTCGCCGAGGTCTTCGAGACCGAGTTCAAGGGCGAGTTCGCGGCGGCCGGTATCACGTACGAGCACCGCCTCATCGACGACATGGTCGCCGCCGCCCTGAAGTGGGAGGGTGGCTTCGTCTGGGCCTGCAAGAACTACGACGGTGACGTCCAGTCCGACACCGTCGCGCAGGGCTTCGGGTCGCTCGGCCTCATGACCAGCGTCCTCATGACCCCCGACGGCAAGACCGTCGAGGCCGAGGCCGCCCACGGCACCGTCACCCGGCACTACCGCCAGTGGCAGAAGGGCGAGAAGACCTCGACCAACCCGATCGCGTCCATCTTCGCCTGGACGCGCGGCCTCGCCCACCGTGGCAAGGTCGACGGCACGCCCGAGGTCACCGCGTTCGCGAACACCCTGGAGCAGGTCTGCGTCGACACCGTCGAGGCCGGCCAGATGACCAAGGACCTCGCGCTGCTCATCTCCCGCGACGCCCCGTGGCTCACCACCGACGAGTTCATGAACGCGCTCGACCAGAACCTCGCGAAGCGCCTCGCTGGCTGATCAGCACGACCACGACGGGCCGGCCGGGGTGTCCTGCCATGGACACTCCGGCTGCCCGCACCACCAACGGATCGCGTCGTCGACGACCCAGCCGCCGTGGCGCTGACAGAGAAAGACCACCGCCGTAGCGCGGTGACCAGCGGCGCGACCCGCCCGCGCGCGCCGAGCCACACCAGCCGCCCGCGCGCGCCGCCCGCGCGGTGAGGACTGCGCGGTGAGGACTGCGCGGTGAGGACTGCCGCCGCAGGAGTGCGGTGACGAGCAGTGTGGGCTGTGAATGTGCGTTGAGTCGGACCGGAAATCCCGCGTGGTGCCGTCCGCGGTGTGAGCCGTCCGAGTGTGTCGAGCCGGGCCCGCCGTCCGCGTGTCGAGGAACTGCCGCCGCCGGAGTGCGGTGATTGAGCGGTGTGGGCTGTGGGGGTGCGCCGAGTCGGGCCGGAATCCCGCGTGGTGCCGCCCGTGGTGAGGGACGCCGCCGCAGCGTGGTGGGCGGCGGTGTGAGTAGTCCGAGTGGGGCGAGCCGGGCGGCGTCTCGTGCGTTCTCGTTCGTCGGAGATGTCTGGGTCGGTGACCCGAGTTCTGTGGCGCCTGTTCGAGACTGAGCGCAATGGCGGGTCGCTGTCGTCGATGTGTCGTTGGAGCCATCGGCGTCGGGGCGCCTGGAATTGCTAGGCGGATGGCGGCTGTGCCGCGTCGTGGGGTTCCGCCATGGTGGTGCCAGGTGTTGTGCGGGCAGATGGCAAGAGGGCTGCCCGGGCGGCGGCTTGGCTCGCCCGGGGTGCGAGCGTCAGGGGTGCGAGCGTCAGGGGTGCGGGCGTCAGGGGTGCGGGCGAGCCGGGGGCGCGTGGGGTCAGATGCCGTGGCCGCGGCGGTGGAGGGCGCCCAGGACGCTTTCGACCTTGACCACGCCGGTGACGGCGGCCAGGGCGATGGCGGCGCGGGGTTCGCGCCAGTTGGAGCGCATGGCGGCCTTGGTCCAGAGCCAGGCGTCGCGGCGGTTGCCGGAGGCGGCGGACCAGCAGGCGAGCTGGCCGTAGACGCGGCCGGCGCCGGTGCCGGAGCCGGCGATCTCCGGGTGGCGGGTCATCATCCAGCGCAGGGAGGCCATCTTGGTGGCGTACTCGTAGGCGAACATCGACGTGCGGCCCCACAGGACGCGGACGAGGGGCTCGTCGACGTGGACGATCTCGCCGCGCTTGGCGGCGCGCAGGAGCAGGTCCCAGTCCTCGTTCTGGCTGCCGGGGGCGTCCTCGGCGACGAGGCCCATCTCGTCCTCGGCGAAGACGAAGCGGCGCACCAGGAACGTCGAGGAGTGCAGCATCGACATCCGCGACCGGATCAGGTCGTCGAGGCCGACGAGGGACGCGCCCGCCAGGCGGGGGGTGAGGCGGTCGCCGAACTCGACCTCGATCGCCGCCGTGCAGAACTCCGCCTGCGGGCGCTGCTGCAGCGCGTGCACCTGCCGGCGCAGCTTCGTCGGGGTCCAGGCGTCGTCGTCGTCGCAGAACGCGACGAGATCCGTGTCCAGGGCGACGATGCCGGTGTTGCGGGCGCCGGCGAGGCCGGGCTTGCGCAGGTTGGGCAGCACGTCGAGCGGGCGGTCGCCGCCGCGGCACAGGCCGGCGTCGGGGTCGTGCTGGTCGAACACCACGATGGTGCGCACGGGTCCCGGGTAGTCCTGGGCGACGATGCCCTCGACGGCGCGGGCGAGCAGTTCAGGGCGGTTTCGCGTCGGTACGACCACGCCCACGCTGGGCCAGTGACCGGTGGTGTTCATCGGGCCCCCCGGTAGCCGTACATGCCGAGCAGCGGCGCGGTGAGTGCGCTGACCACCCGTCGCTGCCGCCCCGGCAGTGCGGTGCGCCAGGCGTCGTCGCGACGCAGTGGGACGGGGCCGACGGTGAACCGCATCGGGTTGCCGGCGGCGCTGTGGCACGGCCCGAGCTCGGCGGTGCCGCCGTGCAGGAAGTCCATCCCGCCTCCCGCGAGATCGGCGAAGTCCGAAATTTCCGACAGTACCGTCGCCGGGGAGTCCAGCAGTGACTCGTACCGGACGCGCATCACCGGTACGCCACAGCGGTGCAGCACCGAGAGCGCGGTGTTGTGCGCGTTCCACAGCAGGGCCGACCGGCTGGGCGAGTAGCGGGTCATCTCCTCGGCGCCGTCGGTCTCGGGCCGCCGCACCTTCTTCGTCCAGGAGTACGCGACGCCGCGGCTGTCCCGCACCACGTGCACGACCCGCAGGTCGATGCTCGGCGCGAACCGCAGGCAGTACGCCAGCGCCGCGTGCTTCGAGGAGTCGACGAGCACCTGGGCCCCGGAGACGACCGCCGCCGCCTCGTACAGCCGCGCGTACCAGTCCGCGTACTCCTCGACGAGCAGCCGGTGGGAGGGGCTCATCCGTACACTGGCCAATCGCGGAATGTGCCGGGTCCGCTCCACCGCGTGCCGCAGCGCGAGCACCCGCCACACGTCGACCTGCTGCCAGCCGCCGAACGCCTTCTCCCCGACCGCCTGCCAGAAGTCGCAGGACGAGAAGTGTGCCCCGCAGGCGCAGCGCTCGTCGCCGGCGACGTCGCGTTCCCACAGGTGGACGACCTCGCCGAGCGGGCACACGCCGGGCAGCTCGCCGAGCAGGCGCTCCAGCAGGGTGGTCCCGCTGCGCCCGAGCCCGCCGAGGAACAGAACGCGTACCAACCGTCCTCCTTGGTCGTTTTGGTAGATATGCCAGCTGTGCTGGCATCTGTTACCTCTAACGACGAATTACGGATGAACGATGCTGCACACCAGAGCACGCTGGCGGCGGGTCCCTCTCGGCGGCCTCTCCGTGGACCCGTTGACCGAGGCCGAGGTCGTCTCGCACGTACGGTCGGCGCTGGCCCGCGGCGAGGGCGGCTGGATCGTCACGCCGAACGTCGACATCCTGCGCCACGTGTCCCGCGACCCGCAGCTGCGCGCCCAGCTCCGGGAGGCGGACCTGGTCGTCGCCGACGGCACGCCACTGGTCTGGGCGGCCCGCCTCGCCGGCTGGAACCTCCCCGCCCGCGTCACCGGCTCCGACCTCATCTGGTCGCTGTCCCGCGCGCTCGCTGCCGACGACCACGGCGTCTTCATCCTCGGCGGCGCCCCCGGCGACCTCGGCGAGGACGACGGCGCGCACCGGGCCGCCCTGGTCCTCGCCGACACCTTCCCGGGCCTGCGGATCGCCGGCACGCTCTGCCCGCCGTTCGGCTTCGACAAGGACCCGGCCACGCTCGCCGAGGTGTGCGACGCGGTCGTCGCCGCCGACCCCCGGATGGTGTACGTCGGCATCGGCTTCCCCCGTCAGGAGCACCTCATCCGCCGCCTCCGGGCCGCCCTGCCCCACACGTGGTTCCTGGGCTGCGGCGCGGCCGTCAACTTCGTGGCCGGCGACATCCAGCGCGCGAACCCGGCGATGCAGAAGGCCGGCCTGGAGTGGCTCGACCGCCTGGCCCGCGAGCCCCGCCGCCTGGCCCGCCGCTACCTGCGCGAGGACGCCCCGTTCGCCGCCACCCTCCTCGCCCGCTCACTGCACCACCGCCTGACCCACCGCCCCGCCCACCGCGCCTGACCCCCGCAGCCCTCCATGCTCCGCCGCGCCCCGGTCGAACGGCTGGGTGCCACGCATAGCTCGCCGTCGATGCGGCGCGGGTGGAGGGGGAGGGGAGGATGTCGGCGACCGCCTGATCCACGCGCCTGACCTGCGTGGCCTTCCATGCTCAGACGTGGCCCAGTCGAGCGGCTGGGTGTCGCGCATGGCTCACCGTCGATGCGGCGCGGGTGGAGGGGTGGGGAGGGGGCGGTGTCGGCGACCGCCTGGCCTGCGTGGCCCTCCGTGCTCAGGTGCGGCCCGGTCGAACGGCTGGGTGTCGTGCATGGCTCGCCGTCGATGCGGCGGAGGTGGAGGGGTGGGAAGGGTGTCGGTGACCACCTGACCAACACGCCTGACCTGCGTGGCCCTCCGTGCTCAGGCGCGGCCCGGTCGAGCAGCTAGGTGTCGCGCATGGGGCTCGCCGCCGATGTGGCGGTGGGGGAGGGTGTCGGCGATCGCCTGACCCACCGCCCGCCCACCGTCCCTGACTCGCGCTGCCCTCCATGCTCAGATGCGCCTCCGTCGAGCGGCTGGGTGTCGCGTATGGCTCGCCGTCGATGCGGTGGGTGGAGGGGGCGGTGTTGGCGACTGCCTGACTCACCGGCCCGGCCCACGTGCCTGAGCAGCGTGGCGTCCGTGCTCAGGTGCGGTCCGGTCGGGCGGCTGGGTGTTGCGCATGGCTCGCCGTCGATGGGGTGGGGGAGGCGGAGGGGTGGCCGGCGACGGACTGACCCACCGCCCTGCCCACCGCGCCTGAACCGCGCGCGGCCCATGGGCAGCCGCAGGTGGGGACCGGGTCGCCGAGGATGGTCTTGAGCAGTTCGGCGGCCCAGTCGAGTGGCTGGGTGTCGTGCGTGGGCTCCCCCGGCGGTGCGGCGGGGGAGGGGGACGGTGTCGGCGACTGACTGACCCGCCGTCCCCGGTCCGCTGAGAGGGCGGCGATCAGGCGGGGACCGGGTCGCCGAGGACGGTCTTGAGCAGTTCGGCGGCCCGGTCGAGCGGCTGGGTGTCGTGCGTGGGCTCCCCCGGCGGTGCGGCGGGGGAGGGGGACGGTGTCGGCGACTGCCTGGCCCACCGTCCCCGGTCCGCTGAGAGGGCGGCGATCAGGCGGGGACCGGGTCGCCGAGGACGGTTTTGAGGAGTTCGGCGGCCCAGTCGAGCAGCTGGGTGTCGCGCATGGGCTCGCCGCCGATGCGGCGGGTGGAGGGGCGGGGCAGGGAGACGGTGTCGGCGGCGGACTTGTAGACCGACTCCGGGTAGAGGCGCTTGAGTCGCAGCTGCTTCGAGTCGGCCAGCTGGAGCGGGCCGAAGCGCACGTGCTTGCCCTGCAGCGACACGTCCGTCAGGCCGTAGGTGCGGGCGAGGAACCGGAACCGCGCGACCGCGAGGAGGTTCGCGACCGGCAGCGGCGGCTCGCCATAGCGGTCCTTCATCTCGGCGACGATCTCGTCGAGGGCGGCGCCGTCCTTGGCGCCGGCGATCTTGCGGTAGATCTCCAGGCGGAGGCGCTCGGCGGAGATGTACTCCAGCGGCAGGTGGGCGTCGACCGGCAGGTCGATCTTGACGTCGGGCTCCTCCTCCTCGGGACGCTCGCCCTTGAACTGCTGGACGGCCTCGCCGACCATGCGCACGTACAGGTCGAAGCCGACGCCCTCGATGTGGCCGGACTGCTCGCCGCCGAGGAGGTTGCCGGCGCCGCGGATCTCGAGGTCCTTCATCGCGACATACATGCCGGCGCCGAGCTCGGTGTGCTGCGCGATGGTGGCGAGCCGCTCGTGGGCGTGCTCGGTCAGCGGCTTGTCCGGCGGATACAGGAAGTACGCGTAGGCGCGCTCGCGGCCACGGCCGACGCGGCCGCGGATCTGGTGCAGCTGGGAGAGGCCGAGCAGGTCGGCGCGCTCGACGATGAGGGTGTTGGCGTTGGGGATGTCGATGCCGCTCTCCACGATCGTGGTGCAGACGAGGACGTCGTACTCCTTCTCCCAGAAGCCGACCATGATCTTCTCGAGGGCGTCCTCGGTCATCTGGCCGTGCGCCACCGCGATGCGCGCCTCGGGCACGAGCTCGCGCAGCTTGCGGGCCGCGCGGTCGATCGACTCGACCCGGTTGTGCAGGTAGAAGACCTGGCCGTCGCGGAGCAGCTCGCGGTGGATGGCGGCGGAGACCTGCTTGTCGTCCTGCGCGCCGACGAACGTGAGGACCGGGTGCCGCTCCTCGGGCGGGGTTGCGATCGTCGACATCTCGCGGATGCCGGTGATCGCCATCTCCAGGGTGCGGGGGATCGGGGTGGCCGACATGGTGAGCACGTCGACGGAGGCCCGCAGCTGCTTCAGGAACTCCTTGTGCTCGACGCCGAAGCGCTGCTCCTCGTCGACGATGACCAGCCCGAGCTGCTTGAACCGGGTCGCGGTCTGCAGCAGCCGGTGGGTGCCGATGACGATGTCGACGGTGCCGTCGGTGACCTTCTCCATGGTCAGCTTGGTCTCGGTCGGGGTCTGGAAGCGCGACAGCTGCCGCACCTCGACCGGGAACTGGGAGACCCGCTCGGAGAACGTGTTGAAGTGCTGCTGCGCGAGCAGCGTCGTGGGCACGAGCACGGCGACCTGCTTGCCGTCCTGCACGGCCTTGAACGCGGCCCGGACCGCGATCTCGGTCTTGCCGTAGCCGACGTCGCCGCAGATCAGCCGGTCCATCGGGGTCGGCTTCTCCATGTCGCCCTTGACCTCTTCGATCGCGGCGAGCTGGTCGGGCGTCTCCTGATAGGGGAACGCGTCCTCCAGCTCCCGCTGCCAGGGCGTGTCGGCCCCGAACGCGTGGCCCTGCGAATTCTGCCGGACGGCATACAGCTGGATGAGCTGCGCGGCGATCTCCCGGACCGCCTTGCGGGCCCGCGACTTGGCCTTCTGCCACTCGGAGCCGCCCATCTTGTGCAGGGCGGGCGTCTCGCCGCCGACATAGCGCGACAGCTGGTCGAGCTGGTCGGTGGGCACGAAGAGCCGGTCGCCGGGCTGGCCGCGCTTGGTGGCGGCATACTCCAGGACCAGATACTCCCGGTCGGCGCCGTTGACGGTGCGCTGCACCATCTCGATGTAGCGGCCGATGCCGTGCTGCTCGTGCACCACGTAGTCGCCGGTGCGCAGCTCGAGAGGGTCGATCTGGTTGCGCCGCCGCGAAGGCATCTTGCGCATGTCCTTGGTGGACGCGCCCCGGCCGCCGGAGATGTCGGTGCCGGTGATGATCGCCAGCCGGGCGCCCTCGTCCAGGTAACCGTTGCCCAGCGAGCCGGTGGTGACGGTGATGACGCCAGGGTCGGGGACCGAGGCGATGCCGTCGACCAGCACCACGCCCAGGCCGGCGTCGCGCAGCACCTCGACGGCACGCTGGGCGGGGCCGGAGCCTTCGAAGACCAGCGCCAGCCGCCATCCGTCACCGGCGAGCCGCTTCAGGTCGTCGACGACCCGAGCGGTCTCACCGTGATAGAGCGGCGCGGGCTGCGCCGGCAGGGTGATCGAGATGGCGTCGTCGGAGACGACGACAGGAGCGTCCTCGCCGGCGCGCCAGGGCTCGTCAACCAGATGATCAGCGGAAGGAGCGAGCGAGAAGGCGCTCAGCGACCACCACGGCAGACCGAGCGACGCGGCCGCCGCCCGCACCTCGGCCAGGCTCTTGAACGCGGCCGCGCCCAGGTCGATCGGCGCCTTCCCGCCGACCGCGGCGGCGGCCCAGCTCGCCTCCAGGAACTCCTCGCTGGTGCGGACCAGGTCGTGCGCGCGGGTGCGGATCCGCTCGGGGTCGCACAGCAGCACGTGCGTGCCGGCGGGCATGGTGTGCAGGACCAGCTCGAGGGAGTCGGTGTCGCCGAGCAGCGCGGGCGCCAGGGACTCCATGCCCTCGACGGGGATGCCGCCGGCGAGCTTGTCCAGCAGCTCCGCCAGCTGCGGGTGGTCGGTGGACAGCGCCGCGGCCCGGGCCCGGACCTCGTCGGTGAGCAGCAGCTCCCGGCACGGCGGCGCCCACAGCCGGTCGACCGCGGCGATCGTGCGCTGGTCGGCGACCGCGAACGAGCGGATCTCCTCGACCTCGTCACCCCAGAACTCCACCCGCAGCGGGTGCTCCTCAGTCGGGGGGAACACGTCGAGGATCCCGCCGCGGACCGCGAACTCGCCGCGCTTGGTGACCAGGTCGACCCGCGCGTACGCCAGGTGCGCCAGCCGTGCCACGAGGTCGTCGAGGTCGGCGGATCCGCCGGGGGCCAGCTCGATGGGCTCCAGGTCGCCGAGCCCCTTGAGCTGCGGCTGGAGCACCGAACGGACCGGGGCCACGACGACCCGCGGCAGCCCAGAGGAAGGGGTGGGGTGGGCGAGCCGCCGGAGCACGGCGAGCCGCCGCCCGACCGTGTCGGAGCGGGGGGAGAGGCGCTCGTGCGGCAGGGTCTCCCAGGCCGGGTAGACGACCACGTCGGCGGGGTCGAGCAGGCAGCCGAGCGCGGCGGCCAGGTCCTCGGCCTCCCGGCCGGTGGCGGTGACCGCGAGGACGGGGCGCTCCGCCGCCACGACCGCCGTCACGAAGGTGCGCAGCGCCGGCGGCGCGGTCAGGTCGACCTGGTCGCTGTGACCACCCCGGGCCAGGTCACGGGCACGGGCGAGCGCTGGGTCCGACAGTGCGGCGGAGGTGAGACCGGCCAGTCTTGGCATTGGAGCAACCCATCTGCACAGCAAAGAACCCCGGCGCCCAGGAAGGACGGGGGTGTGTCGAGCGGTACCCAGCCTATCCCCGGGGTATGACAAAAGAGCGTTGAGACCTGACTCACCGGAATGGCACGGTGCGTCGCAGTAGCCGATACGATGCCGGTGAAAACGGACAGCGCCGTCCCAGCCGTCTCGTCCGGAGGGATCCAGCATGTCTGCAGAGGCACCCGCGACCAGCGACGCTGACGCCGCGCTGCGCGCCGACATCCGCCGCCTCGGCTCGCTGCTCGGGCAGAGCCTCGTCCGGCAGGACGGCCAGCAGCTGCTCGACCTCGTCGAAGAGGTCCGCGCGCTCGTCCGGTCCGACCCGGAGGCCGCCGCCGAGCGGCTGAGCGGCCTCGACGTGGTCGCCGGCACGCAGCTGGCCAGGGCGTTCTCCACCTACTTCCACCTGGCCAACATCACCGAGCAGGTGCACCGGGCCCGCGAGCTGCGCCGCATCCGCGTCCGTGAGGGCGGCTGGCTGGAGCGCGCCGCGAAGCTGATCGCCGACCGTGGCGTCGGGGTGAAGGAGATCGGCTCGATCGCCTCGAAGCTCGCGGTGCGGCCGGTCTTCACCGCCCACCCGACCGAGGCGGCCCGGCGCTCGATCCTGACGAAGCTGCGGGCCGTCGGCGACGAGCTGGACGCCGAGGCGGTCGCGACCGCGCTGGACGGCTCGCTGGAGCCGGACAAGACCCGCACCGCCCGCACCGACCGCCGCCTGGCGGAGCTGCTCGACCTGCTGTGGCAGACCGACGAGCTGCGGCTGGAGCGGCCCGAGCCGAGCGACGAGGCCCGCAACGCGGTCTACTACCTCGCCGACCTGGCCGGCGGCGCCGCCCCGCAGGTGCTCGACGACCTCTACGACACGCTCAAGGACCTCGGGGTGCAGCTGCCCCCGACCGCCCGCCCGCTGAGCTTCGGCTCGTGGATCGGCGGCGACCGGGACGGCAACCCGTTCGTCACCCCGGCCGTCACCCGCGACGTCCTGCTGATCCAGCACGAGTACGGCATCCGCGCCGCCGAGGGCGTCATCGACGGCCTCATCGACGAGATCTCGGTCTCCAAGCGCCTGCGCGGGGTGTCGCTGGACCTGTCCGCGAGCCTCGCCGCCGACCTGGACAACCTGCCGGAGCTGCCGGCCCGCTACCGGCGGGTCAACCTGGAGGAGTCCTACCGGCTGAAGCTGCGCTGCATCCGGCTGAAGCTCCAGCACACCCGCACGCGGCTGGCCACCGGCACGCCGCACAAGCCGGGCCGCGACTACCTCGGCACCGGCGAGCTCATCGCCGACCTGGAGCTGATGCGGGCGTCCCTGGCGCGCAACGGCGGCCAGCTCGCCGCGACCGGCAAGCTCGCCTCGGCGATCCGCACGCTGTCCGCGTTCGGCCTGCAGCTGGCGACGCTCGACGTGCGCGAGCACGCCGACGCCCACCACGAGGTGCTCGCCCAGCTGTACCGGCGGGTCGGCGAGGTCGACTACGCCACGCTCGACCGGGACGCCCGCCGCCAGCTGCTGATCGACGAGCTCAACGGCCGCCGCCCGCTCGCCACCCGCGACACCGGGCTGACCGACACCGCCCGCAAGACGTTCGACGTGTTCGCCGCGATCCGCGAGGTGCAGGAGCGGTTCGGCCCGGAGGTCGTCGAGACGTACATCATCTCGATGACGCAGGGCATCGACGACGTGCTCGCCGCGGTCGTCCTCGCCCGCGAGTGGGGCCTGGTCGAGGTCAGCGCCGGGGCGGGGTTCGGCGGGGCGTCGATGGAGTCGGCACGGGCCCGGATCGGCTTCGCGCCGCTGCTGGAGCAGGCGCGCGAGCTGGAGATGGCCGGCGAGCTGCTGGACGATCTGCTGTCGATCCCGGTGTACCGCGCGATCGTGCGCGCCCGGGGTGACGTCCAGGAGGTCATGCTCGGCTACTCCGACTCCAACAAGGACGCGGGCATCACCACGTCCCAGTGGATGATCCACAAGGCGCAGCGGCAGCTGCGTGACGTCGCCTCCCGCCACGGGGTGCGGCTGCGGCTCTTCCACGGCCGCGGCGGCACCGTCGGCCGCGGCGGCGGCCCGACCCACGAGGCGATCCTGGCCCAGCCGTGGGGCACGCTCGACGGCGCGATCAAGGTCACCGAGCAGGGCGAGGTCATCTCCGACAAGTACACGCTGCCGGCCCTCGCCAGGGAGAACCTGGAGCTCACGCTCGCCGCCGTGCTGCAGAGCGCCCTGCTGCACACCGAGCCGCGGCAGCCCGCCGAGGCGCTCGCCCGCTGGGACGCGGCGATGGAGACGGTGTCGACGGCCGCGTTCGCCAACTACCGCGGGCTGGTCGAGAACCCGGACCTGCCGGCGTACTTCTGGGCGGCGACGCCGACGGAGCTGCTCGGCGCGCTCAACATCGGCTCCCGCCCGGCGAAGCGGCCGAACGCCGACGCCGGCCTCGGCGGCCTGCGGGCGATCCCGTGGGTGTTCGGCTGGACGCAGTCGCGGCAGATCGTGCCCGGCTGGTTCGGCGTCGGCAGCGGCCTGGAGGCGGCCCGCGTGGCCGGCCTGGGCGACGTGCTGCGCGAGATGCACGAGAAGTGGCACTTCTTCGGCACGTTCCTGTCCAACGTCGAGATGATGCTGGCCAAGACGGACCTGGAGATCGCCTCGCGCTACGTCGACTCGCTGGTGCCCGACCCGCTCAAGCCGGTCTTCGACGTCATCCGCGCGGAGTACGACAAGACCGTCGCCGAGGTCCTCGCGATCACGGGCGAGTCGTCGCTGCTGGAGCGGCAGCCGGTGCTGGACCGCACGCTCGGCGTCCGCGACAGCTACCTGCAGCCCCTGCACCACCTGCAGGTGTCGCTCCTGGCGCAGTACCGGGCGAGCAAGGCCGCCGACAGCGGCGTCTGGGGCGGCGGCCGGAAGTCCTCGCCGGACCCGGCCCTGGAGCGCGCCCTGCTCACCACGGTCAACGGCATCGCCGCGGGCATGCGCAACACGGGCTGAGCGCATCGCGAAAAGGGCCCGTCGCATGAGCGACGGGCCCCGCTGGGAGAAAAGCGCGGGAAACTGACAGACTGTCACGCGTGTCTGTGAACGGTTGGCCTGCCGAGGAATGGTCGTTGCCGGACGAGGTCCTCCGGGACGCCCCGACCTACACGCCCAAGCCGTCGGAGATCGCCGACCTCGAGCTGCTGCTGTCGGGCGCGTACCGGCCGCTGACCGGCTTCCTCGGCTCGGCCGACCTGACGTCGCTGCGCCGCAACGGCCGGCTCGCCGACGGGACGGCCTGGCCGGTGCCGGTGACGCTGGAGGTGCCGCCGGGCCTGATCGGCCAGCTGGACGTCGCCGACCCGACGCGCCGGGTGCTGATCCTCGCCGACCTCGAGGGCGCCCCGATCGCCGCGATGAACACCGCCGAGGTGTACCCGACGCGGCAGGGCTGGGGCGCCGCCGGCACGGTCAAGCGGCTCGGTGACGGCGGCCACGGGCCGTTCCGCCGCATGCGCAGGACGCCCGCGGAGGTGCGCGGCGTGCTGCCGCAGGGCCGGGTCCTCGGGGTCATCGCGGACCGCCCGCTGCACCGGCCGCAGCTGGCCCAGATCGCGCGCGCCGCCCGTACCCTCGCGGCACACCTGCTCGTGCTGGTGCCGGTCGGCAGCCCGGGCCCCGACGGCCTGGCCCCGGAGGCGCTGGTCCGCTGCGTCCTGGCGGCCCGCGACCGGATGCCCCCGTCCACGATCGTGACGCTGCCGCTGCCGCACTACGGCGGCGACGACATCCGCGCGGCCATGCTGCGCACCCGGGTCGCCGCCGCGTACGGCGTCACCCACCTGCTCGCGTCCAGCGACTCGATGCTGTCCGGCGGCGGCCTGCGGGTCCTCGTGCCCCGGGAGCTCGCGTACGACGGCCGCGACGGGCAGTGGCGCTCGCTCGACGACATCCCGCCGAAGCACCGCAGGCTGCCGCTGACCACCGCGGAGATCGACGACCACCTCGACCGGGGCACGATCCTGCCAGAGTGGCACACCCCGCCGGCGGTCGCCCGCGAGCTGACCCGGGACCGCCCGCCGCGCCGGCAGCGGGGGCTGGTCGTGTTCTTCACCGGCCTGTCCGGCTCCGGCAAGTCGACGATGGCGACCGGCGTCGCCGACGCGCTGCAGGAGACGGGGGAGCGCACCATCACCCTGCTCGACGGCGACATCGTGCGCCGGCACCTGTCGGCCGGCCTCACGTTCTCCGCCGCGGACCGCGACACGAACATCAAGCGGATCGGCTGGGTCGCCGCCGAGGTGGGCCGGCACGGCGGGGTGGCGATCTGCTGCCCGATCGCGCCGTACCACGACGGCCGCGCGGCGGCTCGGGAGTTCGCCCGTAACGCCGGGGCCGGTTTCGTGTTGGTCCATGTGTCGACGCCGCTCGCCGAGTGCGAGCGGCGCGACCGAAAAGGGCTCTACGCGAAGGCGCGGGCCGGCCTGATCAAGGGCATGACGGGGATCGACGACCCGTACGAGACACCGGTCGACGCCGAGTTGACGATCGACACGACCGGGCTGTCGTACGGCGAGGCGGTCACCACCGTCCTGCGCTACCTCGGCAACAACGGCTGGCTGGACCCACGCCCTATTCCGTAAAAGAGACGGAAAAGACGTAAAAGCGGGCACATCAGCCCATTACGCCGAACGTCCCGGAAGCGTTAGCCCCTGGAGAACCTGACGCCGAAGGGGCCGCCGCTTCATGGACGCCAACCGCCAGCTTTCCGCCGAAATCGACTCTCCGGGCGTCGACCTGCTCGGCATGGCCCGGCGCCATTGGTGGCTGGTGCTCCTGCTGGTCGGCGCCGGTCTCCTCGGCGCGGTGCAGTTCACCGGCATGCAGACGAAGGTGTACGAGTCCGCCACGTCCGTCCTCGTCTCGCCGCTCGGCAACGGGCAGGACGCGAACTCCACCAGCGGCCGCACCAAGGGCGACATCAACCTCGACAACGAGGCGCAGCTGGTGACCTCGACGACGGTGGCAGCCGGCGCCCGCGAGCTGATGCGCGCCGCGGAGACGCCGGACGAGCTGGCCCGCAAGGTCCGCGTCGAGGTCCCGCCGAACACCACGTTCCTGGTCATCACCTACTCCTCCAGCGACGCCCGGATCGCGCAGGCCGGCTCCCACGCGTTCGCCGAGGCGTACCTGCGCAACCGCGAGGAGAGCGCGAAGACCGAGGTCGCCGGCCGGATCGCGATCCTGCAGGACAAGCTCAACCAGCTCAACGCCAACCTGCTGCAGATCAACAACCGGCTCGCCAACCTCCGCCCGACCGACCCCAACCGGCCCAACCTGGAGAGCCAGCGCACCACCGCCACGTCGCAGATCAACACCCTCGCCGGCCAGCTCAACCAGCTGCTGACCACGACCGTCAACGCCGGCAAGATCACCCGCGACGCGGAGTTGCCGTCCCGCCCGGTGAAGCCCAACCGGCTGCTCAACCTCGCCAGCGGCGCCATGCTCGGCCTGCTGCTCGGCGTCGGCGCGGCCCTGCTGCGCGAGCGGCTCGACCAGCGCGTCCGCCGCCCCTCCGACCTGCCCCGCCGGGTCGACGTCACGGTCCTCGCCGCCGTCCCCGGCCGGGTCAAGCCGCGCCTCGACGACGTGTTCGCGCCGTTCGGCGCCGGCGGCCGCATCTTCAACCGGCTCCGCAACGAGGTCCTCGCCAGCGTCCCCGCGCCGCTGGGTGCCGACGCCCGGGTCGCCCTCGCCGGGCAGGTCGTCGTCGTGGCCGGGGCCAGCCGCGGCGCCGCGTCGACCGTCGTCGCCGCCAACCTCGCGGCCGCCTTCGCCCGTACGGGCGCCGAAACGGTCCTCGTCTGCGCCCACCTCCCCGACAGCCTCGTCGACACCGCCAGCGTCAACAAGATGCTCGGCGTGCGGTCCGTGCCGGGCCTGTCCGACGTGCTCGCCGGCCGGTTCTCCCTGAGCAGCGCCACCCAGCGCGCGCCGCGGCACCCCAACCTCAGCGTCGTCACCACCGGCGGCACCGCCAGCGCCGGCGGGCTGCTGCAGTCGCAGGCGCTGCGGGACACTCTCGCGACGCTGCGGGAGCGGGCCGCGTACGTGGTCGTCGAGGCACCCTCGACGTCGACCAGCGCCGACGCGCAGAGCCTCGCCAGCCTCGCCGACGCCGCGATCGTCGCGGTCGAGCTGCGGCGCACCCGCAACACCGAGGTCGCCGACGCCGCCGACCAGCTGCGCCGGGTCGGCACGCCGCTGCTCGGCGCGGTCGTCCTGCCGCGCCTGGCCGTCACCCGCGGCGGCGAGGAGCGCGACGCGCAGGAGGTCACCGTCGCCGACGACATGACCGCCGTCCTGGAGAAGCTGCCGCCGAAGGAGACCGAGGAGCCGGTGGCCCCGAAGCGGATCCGCACGGCGCCCGCCGCGCCCGCCGGGCCCGCCGGCGGCACCGCCACCGCGACGGCGCCGAAGGTCACGCAGGCGTCGCCGAGCGTGCCGAAGCGGCAGACCCGCACCATCTCGGTGACCCGCGTCAACGCCGAGACCGCGGGTGAGAACGGCGCCGACAAGCGCCGATGAGTGAGCTTGCGAGCGAATCATGTAGCAGGTTCAGGGCAGGCCGACGCCGGAGCGAAGCGGAGGTGGCGGGTGAGTGAGCTTGCGAGCGAATCATGTAGCAGGTTCAGGGCAGGCCGACGCCGGAGCGAAGCGGAGGTGGCGGGATGACCGCCCTCGCGAACCATCCCTTACCGCAGGCGGCGGCACCGGCGACCGGCCTGCTGAAACGGGCGCACCGGCTGCCCGCCTGGCCCGTGACCGGCCTGCTCCTGCTGTACCCGCTGTGGTGGGCGCTGGGCCTCGGCACCCTGATCTTCTTCCTGGTCGCCGTGCCGATGCTGGTGTCGCTGCTGCGGCACCGCGCGTCGGGGCAGCTCGTCAAGCTGCCGCCCGGGTTCCTGCTGTGGCTGCTGTTCCTCGCCGTGGTCGCGCTGGGGCTGTTCAGCCTCGGTGCCGACCCGGCCGGCACCGTGCCGGGCACCGCCGCCAGCCGGCTGGTCTCCTACACGTACCGCCTCGGCGGCTACGCGGCGCTGACCGTGATCCTGATCTACGCCGGCAACGTCGGCCGCCGGGAGCTGCCGCAGCAGCGGTTCGTCCGGCTGCTCGCGTGGCTCTTCGTCATCACCGTCGCCGGCGGGCTGCTCGGCATGGCCGCGCCCACGTTCGAGTTCACCGCGCCGCTGGAGCTGCTGCTGCCGCACCACCTGCGCGAGAACAGCTTCATCCAGTCGCTGGTCCACCCGACCGCCGCGCAGATCATGAACCTGCTCGGCGGGGAGACCCCGCGCCCCGGCGCTCCCTGGGGGTACACCAACACCTGGGGCAACAACGTCTGCCTCCTCATCGGCTGGATGCTCGTCGCCGGCTGGTCCCTGACCAGGAGCAGGAAGGTCAAGACGTTCACCGCGGTCGTCCTCCTCGCGGCGATGGCGCCGATCGTCTACTCGCTCAACCGCGGGCTGTGGATCGGCCTGGGCGTCATGGCGCTGTACGTGTCGGTGCGCCTGGCACTGCGCGGCCGCCTCGCCGCCCTCGGCCTGGTCGGCGTCGCCGGCATCGCCGTCGTGGTCGCCGTCGCCACCACGCCGCTGGGCGACGTCGTCAGCGCCCGGCTCGAGGACGGCAAGTCCAACGGGGTCCGCATGTACACCACGGAGAAGGCCGTCGGCGGGGTGGCGGAGTCGCCGCTGATCGGCTTCGGATCCACCCGCAACACCATCGGCGGCCGCAACTCGATCGCCGTCGGGGAGAGCGACGGCTGCGAGCGCTGCGGCAACTTCACCATCGGCGGCAACGGCCAGCTGTGGCAGCTCCTCTTCGCGCACGGGCTGCTCGGCACCGGCACCTACCTGGGGTTCTTCGTGGTCGGCCTGTGGCGCTTCCGGCGCGACGCGACCCCCGCCGGCCTCGCCGCGTCCGCCGCGATCGTGTCCAGCTTCGCCGCGATGTTCTGGTACAACGCGCTCGTCACCCCGCTGGCGTTGACCTTCCTCGCGTATGCCGTCCTGTGGCGCAACCGTTTGGAGAGCCGATGAGCCCAGTGAAGACCGCCCCGGCCGCGCTGCAGGTCGACGACGAGCAGCTGCGCGCGCAGTACATCGAGGAGGTCCTCGCCCTGCTGTACCCGGGGCAGGGATCCGGGGTCGTGGAGTACCTGGTCGTGCCGAACGCCCGCAAGCCGCGGCTGCTCGTGCCCGCCGACGACCGCCGCCTCGCCGCCGCCGCCGTGCGCCGCTACGCCGAGCCGCAGTCCCGGATGGCGAAGCTCAAGCGCGACGCGGTCGTCGCCGCCCTGCGCACCGGCGCGTCGTCGGTGCTGCTGCGCGACCGGCTGCGGATCACGCCTGGCGCCGACACCATCGACACGTACCTGCGCCGGGCCCTCGGCGCCGACGTGCGGCTCAGCGTCCACATCGGACCGGCGCGGGCCAACCGCAAGCCGGTGCTCCAGCTGCTCACCGAGTCCGGCGCCACCATGGCGTTCGCGAAGCTCGGCACGTCGGCGCTGACCCGCACCCTGGTCAAGGCCGAGGGCAACGCCCTGGCCGCCGTGTCGACCGCCGGGCTCAAGGCGCTGCGGGTGCCCGACGCGATCCACATCGGACAGTGGGGCGAGCACGAGGTCCTCGTGCAGTCGGCGCTGCCGGTGTGGCGGCCCAGGGTCCCGCTGACCGCGCCCCGGCTCGCCAGGGCGATGGGCGAGGTCGCCGCCTGCTGCGGCACCCGCCGCGGCCGCCTCGACGACAGCGGCTACTGGACCCGGCTGCGGGCCCGGCTCGACGCGATCAGCGGCCACACTGAGGGCGGCGCGCTGCGGGCCGCCGCCGAGCGGATCGCCCGCGCCGCCGGCGGCGTCCAGCTCACCTACGGCTCCTGGCACGGCGACTGGTCCCCGTGGAACATGGCCAGCCTCGCCGACACGATCCTGGTCTGGGACTGGGAACGCTTCACCCCCGGGGTCCCGATCGGCTACGACGCGCTGCACCACGCGCTGCAGCTCGACATCGGCCGGTCCCCGTCGCCGGACAGGTGCGTCAACGACCTCATCGACGCCGCGCCCGAGCTGCTGCTGCCGTTCGGCGTGGTGCACCGCCAGGCGGTCGAGGTGACCACCCTGCTCTACCTCATCGACCTGGCCACCCGGTACGTCACCGACCGGCAGGCGGAGGCCGGCGCCCGGCTGGGCGTGCTCGGCAGCTGGCTGCTGCCCGTTCTCGTCGCGCGAGTGGAGGCTCTGTAACCATGCCCGTGCAGGTTCCCGACACGATGAAGCGGATCATCCACTTCGGATCCCGCAACTACGGGCAGCTCACCGCCAACCGGCGGATGCTGCCGCAGTTCCTGATCTGCGGCGGGCAGCGCTGCGGCACCACGTCGCTCTACCGCGCGCTCGCCACGCACCCGGCCGTCATCAAGGCCGTGCTGCACAAGGGCGTGCACTACTTCGACGTCGGCTACCACCACGGGCTGCGCTGGTACCGCGGGCACTTCCCGCTGCAGCGGCGGTCCGAGCGGATCCGCGACGAGCACGGCGTGCCGGCGCAGACGTTCGAGTCGAGCCCGTACTACATGTACCACCCGCACGCCCTGGCCCGGATCGCCAAGGACCTGCCCGGCGTGAAGCTCGTCGTGCTGGTCCGCGACCCGGTCGAGCGCGCCTACTCCCAGCACGCGCACGAGGTCGCCCGCGGCTTCGAGACCGAGGTCGACTTCGGCAAGGCGCTCGCGCTGGAGCCGTCCCGGCTCGCCGGGCAGCGGGAGCTGCTCGCCGGCGACCCGTCCGCCTACAGCTTCGCGCACCAGCACCACGCGTACCGGGCCCGCGGCGAATACATCGAGTACATCGAGCCGATGGCCGCGCTGCTCGGCCGCGACCGGGTGCACGTCGTGGACAGCACCGAGTTCTTCCTGCGCCCGGAGCCCGTGTACGACGCCGTCCTGGACTTCCTCGGCCTGCCGCGGGTCGGCCAGTACCCGGCGTTCGAGCGGCACAACGCCCGCCCCCGCAACCGCCTCGACGACTCGATCGCCCAGGAGCTCGCCGCGCACTACGCGCCCTACGACGAGCGGCTCGCCGCCTGGCTCGGCCACCGTCCCTCCTGGCTGTCCACAGCGGACAGTCCGGCGTGACGGCGACCCTCGACAAGTCCACCACCGGAGCCGGGCTGGAGTCGCCCGGCCGCATGCTGCGCGGCGCCGCCCGGGGTGGCCTTGCCAACCTCGCCGGCACCGTCTGCACCGGCGTCGCCGGGCTCGGCGTCACGTGGCTCGCCGCCCGTGCCCTCGACCCGCGCGGCGCGGGCGCGTTCTTCGCCGCGACCGCCGTCTTCGGCCTCGGCGTCACGGTCGCCAAGCTCGGCGTGCAGACGTCGCTGGTGTACTGGCCGGCGCGGATGCGCGCGGTCGGCGACCTGTCGCGGCTGCGGGAGTGCCTGCGCGCGGCGCTGGTCCCGGTCGTCGTGGCGGCGCTGGTCATCGCCGGCGGCCTGTGGTTCGCCGCGGACCTGCTGCCGGGGCGGCCCGACCTGGTCCGCACGCTCGCCGTGTTCCTGCCGCTCGCCACGGTCAGCGACGCGCTGCTCGCGGCGACCCGCGGGCTGCGCTCGATGCGCCCGACCGTGCTGCTCGACCGGGTCATGCGGCCCGGCGCGCAGCTGGTCCTCCTGGCGCTGGTGTGGGCCGCCGGCTGGGGCCCGGACGTGTTCGCCGCGCTGTGGGCGCTGCCCTACCTGCCGGCCGCGCTGTTCGCCGGCGTGGCCCTGACCCGGCTCCGCGCCAGGATCACGGGCCCTGCGGCGGACGCGGCGGAGCGCTCCGACTTCACCCCGCGGCGGTTCTGGGCGTTCACCGCGCCCCGCGCCGTCGCCAGCTTCGCGCAGATGGCGCTGCAGCGCGTCGACGTGCTGCTCGTCGCGGCGCTCGCCGGCCTGGCACCCGCCGCCATGTACGCCGTCGCCGGCCGCTTCGTCATCCTCGGGCAGTTCGTCAACCAGGGGGTCACCCAGTCCGTCCAGCCGCGCCTCGCCGAGCGCCTCGCCGTGCGGGACAAGGCCGGCGCGAACCTGCTCTACCGTCAGGCGACCGCCTGGGTGGTGCTCGCCTGCTGGCCGTTGTACCTGCTGATGTTCACCTACGCCCACCTGTACCTCGACCTCTTCGGCGAGCACTACGAGGGCGGCGCGCGCATCGTGCGGCTCCTCGCCGCCACGATGATGGTCGCGACCGCGTGCGGGATGGTCGACGTCGTCCTCGCCATGGCCGGCCGCACGTGGTGGAACCTCGCCAACGTCGGCCTCGCCCTGGTCACCATGCTCGGCGTCGACGCGCTGCTGATCCCCCGGCTCGGCGCGTTCGGCGCCGCCGTCGGCCTGTGCGCCGCGGTGCTCGTCAACAACCTGGTCCCGCTCGTGCAGGTCGTGCGGGGCCTCGGCCTGCACCCGTTCGGGCGGGCCACGCTGCTCGCCTGCGGGCTGGCCACATCGTGTTTCGCCGTGCCGCAGCTGGCCGTGCTGCCGGTCCACGGGCTGATGGTGAAGTTCGCCGCCACGGGGGCGGGTGCGGCCGTGTACTGCTACGCGGCCGTGCGTTTGAGGCACGTTCTGATGCAGGGGGAGCGATGAGAACCGATTACGCGGAGGTCTTCCAGTCGGATGCGGCGGTCGACAAGTACGAGCGGGTGGTCTACGCGCCGGAGACCTACTCGACGGCGGTGAGCGGCCGGCAGCGCGCGTTCCTGCGCCGCCTGGTCCGCCGGGAGTTCACCGCCCGCCGGCCCGTCCAGCACGATTTCGCGTGCGGCACCGGCCGGGCGATCAAGCTGCTGCACGGTGTCGTACGGGCGGCGCACGGCTACGACGTGTCCGCCCAGATGCTCGCCAAGGCCCAGGAGGCGGGCGTCTACGCGAAGCTGCACCAGGTCGCCGGCGACGGGCCCGTCCCGGAGCCGGCCACGGTCGACGGCCCGGCGCTGGTGACCGTGTTCCGGCTGCTGCTCAACGCGCCCAAGGAGGTCCGGGACCGGGCGATCGCCTTCGCCGCGAAGATCCTGCCGGAGGCGGAGTCGGGCCTGCTCGTCGTGGAGAACCACGGCAACCGCTCGTCGCTGCGGCACCTGCGGTACCGCTCCAACCGCACCAACAGCTGGTTCGCGGAGCTGCACCACGCCGAGGTGGAGCAGCTCCTCGCCCGGCACGGCTTCGAGGTCGTCGAGCGGCGCGGCTTCGCGCTGTGCCCGGCCGGGGCGTACCGGCGCGAATGGCTGCGCCCGGTCGCCCGCCGCACCGACGACATCGCCGCGCGCAGCCGCCGCCTCTCGGGGGTGGCCACCGACGTGCTCTACGTGGCACGGCGGATACCCAAGTAGCTCTAGCGGAGGACCTTTCGCAGTGAAGCGGATCGGGCTCGTCGCCGCCGTCGTGGTCGCCGTCGTGGCGGGCGCGACGGCGGTGACCCTCAGCGTGATGTCCACGAAGGACACCCCGGCCCCACGGCCGTCGCCGACCGGCGCCCAGGCGCCCCCGGGCGGACCCGGGGCACCGCCGGCCATCGCCACCTCGACCGGCCCGTTCGCGGCCGGGCCCATCGCGCCGCCGAAGCACGGCTCGTACCTCGGCGCGTGGGTCCGGCCGGAGCACCTCACCGAGTCGGGCCGGCTGTCGGCGATGACGGCGTGGGAGAAGACCGTCGGCCGCAAGATGGCGATCGTCAACACGTACCGCCGCTTCGACGAGAACTTCTTCAACGCCTCCGACGAGCAGTTCGCCGCCCGGGGCACGACCCTCATGCTGTCGTGGGCGAGCGGCGACACCAGGCTCATCACCCTGGGTCGCTACGACGGGCTGATCCGCGAGCGGGCCCGCGAGCTCAAGGCCTTCGGCAAGCCGGTGCTGATGCGCTTCCGGTGGGAGATGGACCGCCCCAACCTGCGGGCCCAGATGTGGTCGGGGGAGGACTACATCGCCGCCTGGCGGCACGTGCGCGCCATCTTCACCGCGGAGGGCGCCACCAACGCGTCCTGGGTCTGGTGCCCGACCGTGGAGGGCTTCCAGGGCGGCTACGCGGCCGAGTTCTACCCCGGCGACGACGCCGTGGACTGGAACTGCGTCGACGTCTACGCCGGCTCCAGGTACGGCACGATCGGCGAGCTGATGCGGCAGTTCCTGGAGTTCTGCGCGGCCCACCCGACGAAGCCGGTGATGATCGGCGAGTTCGGGGTGGCCCGCGCGTGGGGCACCGAGCAGCGCGCCGCGTGGCTGCGTGACGCGTCCGCGACGTTCAAGGCCAACCCGCAGATCCGGGCCGTGATGTACTTCGAGTCCGACCCGACGGACAACAAGGGCCCCACGCGGCAGTTCCAGGTGTCGGACGACCCCACGGTCCTCGGCGCCTTCCGCCAGTCCCTCGCCCAGGACCCGCACTACACGCCGATGACCACCGCCGTCGCCGGCAAGACGAGGAAGAAGTGACGATGCCCCGGTTCCGTGTGTTCGCGCTGGTCGCGGCCCTCGCGTGCGCGGCCCTCGCCGGCTGCCGGTCGGACCCGGGGGTGGCCGCCTACCTGGGCGGCGGCGCCGTCACCATCGACCAGGTCACCGCCGTCGCCGACGACCTGACCTACGCTCCCGCCCAGCGCGGCAACGTCACCGGATACGTCCTCGGCTCCATGATCATCCGGGACGTCGGCGGCCGGCTCGCCGCCTCGCGCGGCCTCGCGCTGCGGCACGACACCGACCCCGGCCTGGTCGCGCAGTACTACGGCGTCGCCCCGGACGCGCCGATCGTGCCGCTCGTCACCGAGGCCCAGGACGTCCTGGTCACCCTCGCCGCCGCCGTCACGCCCGTCGAGCCGGACCTCGCGCAGCAGCGGGCCGCCTTCGACGCGCTGTTCTTCGCCAGCGGGCGCCCGGTCTCCGACTTCTACGCGTTCGAGCAGGTCCAGTACCTGCTGACCCGCGACGCGATCGGCCGGATGATCGCGCTGCGCCGGCAGCTGGACGACGCCGTCGCCGGCTCGGGCATCACCGTCAACCCGCGGTACCAGGGCCTCACGTACGGGCTGCCGATCACCGTCGACATCGGCCGGGGCGGCGTCGCCCGGGCCAGTATCCTGGTCCATCTGACCTTCGACGGAGGTCTCGCCGAGGAGGTCTGAGGAACTGTGCCGGGCAGCGTGATCCTGCTGGTGACCTCGCCCCGCCTCCCGGCCGGCGTGCTCACCGCCGAGGCGTGGGACGTGGTCCGCGCCCATCCGGTGTACACCGGATCCGCCTCCCCGCAGGTCGACGCGCTGCGGGCCGCCGGCGCCACCGTGACCGTCGTGGACCCAGCCGTCGAGGTCCTGCTCGACGCCCTCGCCGAGCACGGCACCATCGTCTGGCTCGCCGCCCCCGACGGCGACGAGGAGCTCGCCCGCTCGCTGGGCCTGCGGCTGGCCCGCGAGCCCGGCCTCGCCGCCCTGGAACTGCTCTACGGCTCCTGGGACCCGCCCGGCGCCCGCGTCCTGGACGCCGTCACCGTCATGGACCGGCTCATGCACCCCCAGACCGGCGACGCGTGGAAGCGCGCGCAGACGCACGAGAGCCTGGCGCCGTTCCTGCTCGAGGAGGCGTACGAGCTGTACGACGCCATCCGCGACGCCGACCTCGAAGCGGTCCGCGAGGAGCTCGGCGACGTCCTGCTCCAGGTCGTGCTGCACGCCCGCCTCGCCGAGGAGGCGGCGGACACCGACGACAGATTCACCCTCGACGACGTCGCCGGCGACCTCGTCGCCAAGCTCATCCGCCGCAACCCCCACGTCTTCGCCGACACCCAGGTCGGCGGCATCGACGACATCATCGCCAACTGGGAGCAGATCAAGCAGGCCGAGAAGTCCCGCGCCTCCGCCGTCGACGGGGTCGCCCTCTCCCAGCCCGCGCTCGCCCTGACCGCGAAGCTCCTGCACCGCGTCGCCCGCGCCGGCCTCACCGTCGACTTCACCCCCGCCGACCCCCTCGGCGCCGCCCTCTTCGCCCTGGTGGTCGAGGCCGACCGGACCGGCCGGGACGCCGAGGCCGCCCTGCGCGCCGCCGCCCTGTCCTACATGGACGCCGTCCGCCGCGCCGAATAAGGCCGCTCCTACCAGGGGAGGGGGTGGGTGGCGCCCTGGTGGGTGGCGGCCTCGACGACGGCGGGCCAGCGGGACGGGTCGAAGACGTTGCCGCCGATGGCGGACTGGGAGTCGGGGTCCGGCTCGATCAGCGTGCCCGTGGCAGGGGTGTCGCGCTGGAGCATCGGGATGCGCGGGGCGAGGACGACGACGCGGTCGTAGCCGGCGGCCAGGTCGGCGTTGGTGCGGGAGCGGACGCCGCCGTCCATGTACCTGCCGCCGTTGACGGGCATCGGCGGGAACAGGCACGGCACCGCGCAGCTCGCGGCGACGGCCGGCACCAGCGGGACGCCCGACGCCGCGGTCCAGAAGCCCGGCTCGCCGGTGGCGGTGTCGACGGCGGTGATGAGCAGGCGGTCGGGGAAGCGGTCGATCGGCAGGCGGCGGGCGAAGGACGCCAGCCACGGCTCGGGCGGCCCGACCTCGGCTTCGAGGGCGATCGCGCCGATCCGGCGGCGCAGCTCCACGGGCGGCAGCGACGGGTCCTGCAGCAGCTGGAACGCGACGGCGCCGCGGGTCCAGTCGGCGCGGATGCGCGGGTCGCCGGGGCCGAGCGGGGCCTCCATCGCGGCCGCCGCGGCCGGGTCGTGGCCGGCGGCGACGAGGGCGCCGGTGATCGCGCCGGCGGAGGTGCCGACGATCAGGTCCGCGCGGGTGAGGTCGAGGCCTTGCCGGGCGAGGCCGATGAGGAGACCGAGCTGCCAGGCGACGCCGGTGATGCCGCCGGCGCCGAGGACGAGTGCGGTGCGTTCCATGCATCCTGGTTATCACGGCCGGCGCCGGTGTCCGGGGATCGCGGACCGCCGCGCAGGCCGAGGACCAGGCCGGCGGAGACGGCCGCGACGCCGAGCAGCTGGTGCGGGTCGGGCGTGACCCGGTCCACCACGGCGACCGTGAGCAGGGCGAAGACCGGGACCAGGCCGACGAACACGCCGGCGCGTTCGATGCCGAGGTGGGCGACGCCGCTGTACCAGCAGACGAACGCGACCACGGTCAGCACCAGACCCAGGAAGGCCAGGGCGGCGGTCTCGCCGGCGGACGGCAGGCGCGGCACCTCGCCGGTGAAGGGGAGGGCGACGAGCAGGAGCGGGACGGCGAGCGCGGTGCTCCACGCCGACACCCGCACCGGCCCCAGCCGGGGCAGCAGCGGCGCGGCCAGCAGCGAGAACGCCGCCTCGCAGACGAGGACGCCGATCGCGGCGGCGAGGCCCGGCCCGTCGATGCGGCCGCCGCCCTGCACGAGGACCGCGCCGAGGACCACGACCGCGGCGGCGAGGAGCAGGCGCGGGGCGGGGCGGCGGCGCTCCTGCAGGGGGCCGAGCAGGGCGAGCAGCAGCGGGCTGGCGCCGACGATCGTGCCGATGGCCGCGGGGTCGGCGTGGCGCAGGGCGTACATGAGCAGCACGTTGAAACCGACCAGCCCGGTCGCCGCGACGCCCGCCAGGCGCAGCAGCTCGCGGCCCGTGGGCCGCAGCCAGCTGGTGAGGAGGGCGAGCGCGGCCGCGGCGAGGGTGTACCGCAGCGCCTGGCCGGTCAGGACCGGGAAGTCGGCCAGCGACCGGCTGACGGTGAACGAGGAGCCCAGGATCGCGCAGGTCAGCACGCAGTAAAAGGTGTGCAGCCGGTTCATGACAGCGAACTTACGATCGCCAGTGGTCCACGCTACAGTGCCACCGAGCACCGCGTTTGGAGGTCCACTTTGTCGGTCTGGGAGGCGTTGGTCGAGCTTGACCGCACTCGGCCGCGGGTCGGCGACCAGCTCGTCGGTGCGCTCCGCGAGGCGATCACCGGGGGGCGGCTGGCGCCCGGGACGCGGCTGCCGTCGACCAGGGACCTCGCCGCCGACCTCGGTGTCTCGCGAGGCCTTGTCGTCGGGGCGTACGAGCAGCTCACGGCCGAGGGGCGGCTGCTGACGCGGCGGGGGTCCGGGACGGTCGTCGCCGCCGTCTCCGCACCGGTGCAGCGCCGGCGCAGCGACCCGCCGGACCGGCCCGTCGCGGTCGCGCCACTGCGCCCGGGCGTGCCCGACCTGGGGATGTTCCCGCGCACGGCGTGGCGGCGGGCGTACGAGACGGCCCTGACCAACGCCCTGGACGCCGACTTCGACTACGGCGACGCGACCGGCGCGCCCCGGCTGCGTCAGGAGCTGTCGGGCTACCTCGGGCGGGTCAGGGCCGCGCTGGTGCCGCCGGAAGGGCTGATCGTCACCGCCGGCGTCACCCAGGGCCTGGCCCTGCTGGCGAAGGCGCTCCTGGCGCAGGATGTGCGGCGGATCGCGCTGGAGGATCCGGGTCCATCGGCGCTGCGGGAGCACCTGCAGCGGCTCGGGCTCGACGTGGTGCCGGTGCCGGTCGACGACGACGGCCTCGACGTGCGGGCGCTCGCGCGCAGCAGGTGTACGGCGGTCGTCGTCACCCCCGCGCACCAGTTCCCGACCGGCGTGGTGCTCGCCCCGCAGCGGCGCACCGACCTGATCGCCTGGGCCCGGCGGGTCGGCGGGCTGATCGTCGAGGACGACTACGACGCCGAGCACCGCTACGACCGCGAGCCCGTCGCCTGCCTGCAGGGGCTCGCGCCGGACCGGGTCGCGCTCGTCGGCTCGGTGAGCAAGGTCCTCGCGCCGGGGCTGCGGCTGGGCTGGCTGGCGCCGCCGCCGGGGCTCCACCAGACGCTGCGCGCGGCGAAGGCGGACGCCGACAACGGCGGGCCGGCGCTGCAGCAGCTCGCGTTCGCCGAGTTCCTTGCCGCCGGCGGCTACGACCGGCACCTGCGCCGGGCCCGTCGGCTGCACCGGGAGCGCCGCGACGCGGTGGTCGCCGCGCTGCGCCGGCACCTGCCGCGGGCCCGCATCGGCGGGATCGCCGCCGGGCTGCACCTGGTCGTGGAGCTGCCGCCGGGCACCGACGACCGGGCCGTGGCGCAGCGCGCGCTCGCGAGCGGGCTCGGGCCGCTCGCCCTGTCGTCGCTGCGGGTCCGCAAGGGACCGCCGGGGCTCGTCCTCGGGTACGCCGCGCACACCCCGCACGAGCTCGCCAGAGCGGTCCGGACCCTCGCCGGTCTCGTCTAGGTTCCTCGGCCAGGTTCCTTGTTGGTTCTCGGCCAGGTTCCTTGTTGGTTCTCGGCCGGGTTCCTTGTTTGGTTCTCGGCCGGGTTCCTCGTTTTGGTTTCTCGGCTAGGTTCGAAGCCATGCCGCATGACTTCGTGCCACTGGCCGAGCACATCGCCGACGCGCTGCTGGAGTCCGACCCCCGGCTCGCGGCGTCGGCCGGCGACCACCGTTTCGACGACCGGCTGCCGGACCTGTCCGCGGAGGCGGTCGCCGGCGACGTCGACATGCTCCGCGACGCCTCCGCCGCGCTGACCCAGGTCGACCTCGACCTGCTGGACCCGCAGGAGCAGGTCGACCACGCGGTGCTCCTGGCGCGGGTCGAGCGGATGCTGTTCGAGCGGACCGAGATCCGCGAGCACGAGTGGAACCCCCTCGCCCACAACCCGGCGACGCTGCTGAACGCGCTGATCGCCCGGCCGTTCGCACCGGCGGAGGAGCGGCTGGTCTCGATCGCGGCGCGGCTGTCGGCGATCCCCGACGCGCTCGCGACCGCCCGGGACACGCTCACCGACATGCCGCGGGTCCACGTGGAGACCGCGGCTGGGCAGTTCCAGGGCACCGCGCGGCTGGTCCGGGACGAGCTCGGCGACCTGTTGAAGGAGGCGCCCGGGCTGGCCGACGTCGTGCGCCCGCTGCAGGAGCGGGCCGCGGCCGAGCTCGACGGGTTCGCCGCCTGGCTGCGCGAGCGGATCGACACCGCCGACCGGGACCCGCGGCTCGGCCGGCGGCTGTGGGAGGCCCGGCTGTGGCACACCCTGGACACCGAGCTCGGCGCCGCGACGGTCCTGCGGCGCGCCGAGGACAACCTCGCGGAGGTGACCGCGCAGCTGCGGGCCGCGGCCGCCGAGCTGACCGGCGGCCCGGAGTCCGACGAGACGGTCCGCGCCGCGTTCGCGCAGGCCGCCGCCGACGTGCCCGACAACGACACGATCGTGGACCTGGCGAAGGTCGCCCTCGCGGAGGCCACCGCGTTCGTCCGGGAGCACGACCTCGTCACCCTCATCGACGACCCGCTGGTCATCATGGAGATGCCGGAGTTCGCCCGGGGGTTCGCCGTCGCGTACTGCGATCCGCCCGGCCTGCTGGAGTCCGCCGAGCTGCCGACGTTCTACTGCATCTCACCCACCCCGTCGGACTGGAGCGCGGAGCGGGTCGCGTCGTTCTACCGCGAGTACAACAGCCACATGCTGCGCGACCTCACGGTCCACGAGGCGACCCCCGGCCACTTCCTCCAGCTCGCGCACGCCCGGCGCTTCCGGGGCCGCACGCGGGCCAGGGTGATCGGCTGGAGCGGACCGTTCGTCGAGGGTTGGGCGGTGTACGCGGAGCAGCTGCTGGCCGAGCGCGGGTTCGGTGGCCTGCCGGTGCGGCTCCAGCAGCTCAAGATGCAGCTGCGGATGAGCATCAACGCCATCATCGACCAGCGGATCCACTGCGACGGGATGACCGAGCAGGAGGCGATGGCGCTCATGATGGGCCCCGGCTTCCAGGAGGAGGGCGAGGCGGCCGGGAAGTGGCGCCGGGCGCTGCTGTCCTCGACGCAGCTGTCGACGTACTTCGTGGGCTACACCGAGGTCCGCGAGATCGCCGATGAACGACCGGTGAACGTCACGCTGCGCGACTGGCACGACCAGATGCTCGCGCACGGCTCACCCCCGCCCCGTCACCTGCGAACGCTGCTCAACATCTAGGTCCAGGTCGGCAAGATCGGTGCAACCGATAGGCTCAGGGTGCCGCACCGTGGCGGCCGACCAATCTTTGTCTGCAAGGAGTGACAGTGGCCACGATTGAAGCAATCGGCGCGCGGGAGATCCTCGACTCGCGGGGCAACCCGACCGTTGAGGTCGAGGTCGTCCTCGACGACGGCACCCTGGCCCGCGCGGCTGTCCCGTCCGGTGCCTCGACCGGCGCCTTCGAGGCCAACGAGCTGCGCGACGGCGACTCGAAGCGTTACCTCGGCAAGGGCGTCGAGAAGGCCGTCGAGAACGTGAACGAGCGCATCGCCGAGGCCGTCCGCGGCTTCGACGCCACCGAGCAGCGCCTCGTCGACCAGGCCATGCTCGACCTCGACGGCACGCCGGAGAAGTCCAACCTCGGCGCCAACGCGATCCTGGGCGTGTCCCTCGCGGTCGCCAAGGCCGCCGCCGACTCGGCCGGTCTCAGCCTGTTCAAGTACCTCGGCGGGCCCAACGCGCACCTGCTGCCGGTGCCGATGCTCAACATCCTCAACGGTGGCTCCCACGCCGACTCCAACGTCGACGTCCAGGAGTTCATGATCGCCCCGATCGGCGCGCCGACCTTCCGCGAGGCGCTGCGCACCGGCGCCGAGGTCTACCACTCGCTCAAGTCGGTCCTGAAGAAGAAGGGCCTGTCGACCGGCCTCGGCGACGAGGGTGGCTTCGCGCCCAACCTGCCGACCAACGCCGCCGCGCTCGACCTGATCGCCGAGGCCGTCGAGAAGGCCGGCTTCTCGCTCGGCAGCGACATCGTCCTCGCCCTCGACGTGGCCGCCACCGAGTTCTACAAGGAGGGTGCGTACACCTTCGAGGGTGGCGGCAAGTCCTCCGACGAGATGATCGCGTACTACACCCAGCTCGTCGACGCCTACCCGATCGTGTCCATCGAGGACCCGCTGTCGGAGGAGGACTGGGACGGCTGGAAGGCGATGACCGACGCGCTCGGCAGCCGCATCCAGATCGTCGGCGACGACCTCTTCGTCACCAACCCGCAGCGCATCGCCCGCGGCATCGCCACCGACACCGCCAACGCGGTGCTCGTCAAGGTCAACCAGATCGGCTCGCTCACCGAGACGCTCGACGCCGTCGACCTGGCGCACCGCGCCGGCTTCCGCACGATGATGAGCCACCGCTCCGGCGAGACCGAGGACACCACGATCGCCGACCTCGCGGTCGCGGTCGGCAGCGGCCAGATCAAGACCGGCGCCCCGGCCCGGTCCGAGCGGGTCGCCAAGTACAACCAGCTCCTGCGCATCGAGGACGAGCTCGACGACGCGGCGCGCTACGCCGGTCGGGGCGCGTTCCCGCGGTACCGTTAGTCCGGTTTCACGTCCGCGGCTCTCTCCTGGGGAGCCGCGGACGCTTCTCCGGGGGTTGTGGCACAGCCCCCGGCGGCGAACCTAGGGGGAGGGCATGCAGCAGCGCACCAGGCCGGGCGGGCGCGGCACGCCCACCAGGGCCTCGGGCCCTCGGGGCGCTGCCGGGCGGGCCGGCGGGGGCCGGGCACCGGCCAGGCCGACCGTGGCCCGCAGGTCCGTGTCGTCCGGCGGCGCCGCGATGCGCACCCGGGCGCCGCAGCCCAGGCGCTTCACCAGCCGCGCCGTGGTCCTCGGCCTCCTCCTGAGCGTCCTCCTGCTCGCCTACGCCTACCCGGTCCGGGTCTACCTGGCCCAGCAGGCGGAGATCTCCGCCCTGGAGCAGAGCCAGGAACGGCAGACCGTCAAGATCGCCGAGATGGCGGAGCGGGCGGCGAAGTGGAACGACAACGAGTATGTGATCAGCCAGGCCCGCCAGCGGCTGAACATGGTGCTGCCGGGCGAGAAGTCGATCGTCGTGATCGACCCGGCGCGCGGCCAGCAGACCGACCCGGCCGCGATCCCCGGCACGGAGAAGTCCGCCCGGCCCTGGTACGGCAAACTGTGGTCGAGCGTCGAGGCGGCGGACTGAGGATGACAACGGAATTCGAGCCGACGGCCCCCGGGTCGGCGGCCTCTTCGCCTGCGGCGCCTTCGTCTGCGGCGCCTTCGTCTGCGGCGCCTTCGTCTGTGCCCGCCGAGGCGGCTCCCGCTGCCGGGCCGGGTGCTGAGCCGGCTGCCGGGTCGGCTGCCGGGTCGGATGCCGAGTCGGCTGCCGGGTCGGGTGCTGAGTCGGCTCCCGCTTCCGCGACGGGGTTCGAGCCGGCCACCGAGGAGGATCTCGCGGTGGTGGCCGCCCAGCTCGGCCGCACCCCGCGCGGCACCCGCGCGGTCGCCCACCGCTGCCCCTGCGGCCTGCCCGACGTGGTCGAGACGACCCCCAGGCTGCCCGACGGCACCCCGTTCCCGACCCTGTTCTACCTGACCTGCCCGCGCGCCGTGCACGAGTGCAGCCGCCTGGAGTCGTCCGGCCTGATGCGCGAGATGGGCGCCCGCCTCGCCGCGGACCCCGAGCTGCGCAAGGCGTACGAAGCGGCCCACGAGGACTACCTCCGCCGCCGCGAACAGGTCGGCCACGTCGACGAGATCGCCGGCGTCTCCGCCGGCGGCATGCCGACCCGCGTGAAGTGCCTGCACGTCCACCTGGGCCACGCTCTCGCGGTCGGCCCGGGCGTCAACCCCTTCGGCGACGAGACCCTCGCCCTCGCCGCCGAGTGGTGGGCCTCCGGCCCCTGCGTCCCCCCACCCGCCTGACCACAGTCCGGCAACCGCACAACACCCCGGCGTGCAGCTCCGGCCCCGTCGCGCTGAACCGGTCCGTCACTCAAACCGACATTGATCAATGCCCTGAAAAGCCCCTTTTCTGTATAGACGGGACGCGATCCACCTGCAATTCAGAGATCACTTTGGGGGTGGATCGCGCAACATCTATGGAACAAAAGCCACAACCATGGGCATTGATCAACGTCTCCGCGAAGGGTGCCGCCACGGCAGCGGTGAGGGCCGAATGCGGCGCGCACAGTTGCCCTGCCTCGCACCTCGGCGCGGGCAGTGCGCCACGGAGCGGCGCATGTGGGTGCGGGGTGAGCATCCCCGTCAGGACCCGCCGGGCCGGCGCTGGGGCGGCAGCGCAGCGCATCCCCGCAGGGCCCCCGCCGCGGCAACGGTGGGGCGGCAGCGCGGCGGTCGGGTGAGGGTCCCCGCCGGGACCCGGCGCGGCAGCGGTGGGTGGCAGCGCAGCGTCGGGTGAGAATTCCGTTGGGACCCGCCGCGGCAGTGGGGGATTGCCTGCCTAGATGCGGGTGACGACGGAGCGGAGGATCTCCCAGCCTTCGAGGTCGTCGGTGGTGCCGGTGTGGGGGCGGCGGAAGCGGCGCACCTCGACGGCGATGTCGGTCAGGGCCCAGCGCAGCTGGTACAGCATGATGGTCGAGGGGCGGGGCAGGACGCCGGTGGCCGCCGCGTAGGCCGAGAAGATCGAGCCGTCGCCGGGCTCGATCAGCCACAGGTCGCGCTCGGGCGGGGAGATCAGGACGGTGTCCCAGTCGATGAGGCGCCAGCCGGTCGGGGTGAGCATGGTGTTGCCCGAGTGCGGCTCGCCGTGGGTGAGGACCGCGCGGACCGGCTCGCCGTGGCTGTCCAGGACCAGCTCGTCGTAGCGGGCGAGCAGGCCGGCGAGGGCCTCCCGGTGGCCGGCGAGGAGCTCCGCGGCCATGCGGGCGTAGGGGCCGCAGTCGGGGCCGGGGGCCTTCAGCGCCGCCTCGATCTCGGCGCGGCCGGGGACGGCGAAGTCGTCGACGCGGGCGTGGCGGTGGACGATCGGGGGCGCGGTGTGCAGCTGGATGATCATGTCGAGGGTGGCCTGGCGGTGCTCGGGGCCGCGGAAGGCGTTCCAGTCGAAGCTCTGCCCGTCGACGAACGGGAACAGCGTGACGGCGAAGCCCCCCAGCAGGAACAGCGGCTCGCCGCGGCGGGTCGGCACGGGGGCGACGGCGAAGGTGCGGCCGGTGGCGTGCAGGTCGACGGCGACGCTCAGCGACGCGGTGAGGCGGGCGACGTCGGCGTCCTGGTCGACGGTGACGAACCAGCGGTTGCCGCCGTCGTCGGCGACCTCCCAGTGGTGGCTGCCGAAGCCGACCGCCCGGTAGCCCAGCGACGCGACGGAGAGGCCCCATTCGCGGAGAAGGGCCTCCTTGAGCGCGTCTTCGGGTAGACCAGCGGGCGGCGTCAGCACGGTTCTGCACGTTACGGCAGCCCCGGCGCCTTCGCCGCCCGACGACTACAGAGTAGGACAGGAACGTTTACTTACCAGCGACCGGCGGAGCGGTGCCCTCGACGATCTGGGCGCCCTTCGGGGCGACGAACGCCTGCGCGTCGACCTTGTCGCTGTACTTGCTGAGCTCGACGCCGATGGCCTTGTCGTCGGTGCCCACACCCTTGAACCGGGTGAGCAGGCCGCTCTCGGCGACGCAGACGTGGAACTCCTTGGCCGTGACGTCGTTCGGGCCCGCGTTGGCGTCCTGCGGGATGCCGGTGACGTCGAGGCAGTCGCTCTTCTGGCCGGCGATGGTCGCGGTGTTCTCGGCGATCTTGACACCCGGTACCAGCGCCGCCGCCGTCATCAGGCCGAGCGCCATCTCCGTGTTGATGAAGCCACCGCCCGCGACGGCGGAGAGGTAGGCGGCCTGGTCGGCGGAGGACAGCTGGCCGGTCTGCACGGCGCTCTTCTGGCAGACGACCTTCTGGCCGCTCTTGCCGGTGCAGACCAGCAGTGCGTCCCCGGTGAGGATGAAGCGGCCGTCCTTGCCGATGTACGCGGCCTTCGGCGGCTGCTGCACCACGGTCGTCGGGGTGCCGTCGTCGGTCTTGTACTCGGCGGTGAAGGTCAGGTTTCCGGACTTGCCCATCCGGTCGGCGAGATTGGTGATCGCGGAGACGTTGTCGACGGTCTGCTTGACCTGGTTGATGAGACCGCAGCCGAGCGCGCCGGCGCCGAGCGCGGTCGCGAGCACGACGGTCAGGATTCGGGTACCGGCACGATGCATGCCGCCCAATGTGGGGCCGGTCACCGGGTCTTTCAACGAACTGTCAGCAGGGCGACCCGTTGACGGTGCAGCTGACCGGGTCGGCTGCGGCGCCCTTCGCCTCGAACCCCATCCGGATCGACCCGCCCGGCTCCAGGTACGTGTTCCACGACTGGGAGCGCAGCGTCAGCCGGTCGGCCTTGTGCTCGGCCGCCGCGCCCCAGGTGGACGTCGGGTCCACGTGCGGCGGCAGCTGCAGCTGCACGACCCAGCCCTGCAGCGGCTGGCTGCCGATGTTGGTGACCGTCACCTCGGCGTTGAAGCCGTCCTTCCACTTGCTGCGCACGGCGTAGCCGGCCTTCACGCCGCCCTTCGCCACGGGCTTGCCGGCCGAGGTGCTCGGCGACACGAGCTGGGTCCGCTCCACGGTCACCACCTTCGAGGCGGGTTCCTGCGTCAGGTACAAAACGGTCATGGTGCCCGCGGCCACGGTCGCCACCGCGGCGGTGACGACAAGCACGCGCTCACGTGTCATATGCCACATCCGCGCGCCACTACCCTGACCGTCATGGAGGTAACCGTCCGGCGGGCCCGGACCGCAGACGTGCGGGGCATCCGGCGGCTGGTCGCCATGTACGTGGCGGACCGGCGGCTGCTGTCGAAGCCGATGGTGGCACTGTACGAGGCCGTGCAGGAGTTCTGGGTCGCCGAGCGCGACGGGGTGATCGTCGGCTGCGGCGCGCTGCACGTCATGTGGGAGGACCTGGCCGAGGTGCGCACCGTCGCGGTCGATCCGACCATCCGCGGGCACAAGATCGGGCACAGGATCGTTTCGGAGCTGCTCACCGCGGCCCGCGAGATCGGCGTCCGGCGGGTGTTCGTGCTCACGTTCGAGACCAGGTTCTTCGGCTCGTTCGGCTTCGTGCCGATCGACGGCACGCCGGTCACCCATCAGGTCTACGAGGAGCTGCTGCGTTCGTACGACGAGGGCGTCGCGGAGTTCCTCGACCTGGAGCGGGTCAAGCCCAACACCCTCGGCAACCACCGGATGCTGCTGCATCTGTAGCTTGATCGCATGACTCGCGTCGCGGCCATCGACTGTGGAACGAACTCCGTCCGCCTGCTGATCGCCGACGCCCAGCCCGACGGGTCGCTCGTCGACGTCACCCGGCAGATGCGCATCGTGCGGCTGGGCGAGGGCGTCGACCGGACGGGGCACCTGGCGGAGGCGGCGATCGAGCGCACCCGCGTGGCCCTGGTCCACTACGCGGCCGAGATCGCCGCGGCCGGGGTGGATCACGCCCGGATGGTCGCCACCAGCGCGAGCCGGGACGCGTCCAACGCCGACGACTTCCGGGCCATGGTCACCGCCACCCTCGGCTTCGCCCCGGAGGTCGTCAGCGGCGACGAGGAGGCCCGCCTCACGTTCGCCGGCGCGGTCCAGGGGCTGGGGGCCGAGCCGCCGTTCCTGGTCTTCGACATCGGCGGCGGCTCGACCGAGTTCGTGGTGGGCTCCGCCGCCGGCGTCGACGCCGCGATCAGCGTCGACATCGGCTGCGTCCGGCTCACCGAGCGCCACCTGCACGACCACCCGCCGACGGCGGCGCAGGTCGCGGCGGCCGAGAAGGACATCACCGGCGCGGTCGACCGGGCCCTCGCGGCGGTCGACGCCGGCCGGGCCCGCACGTTCGTGGGGCTGGCCGGGTCGGTGACCACCGTCACCGCCCTGGCGCTGGGGCTGACCGAGTACGTGCCGGAGCACATCCACCGGGCCCGGGTCTCCACCGCCGACGTGGCGAAGGTGACCGCGGACCTGCTCGCCGCCACGCCGGAGCAGCGGCTCGCCAACGCGGTCATGCACCCGGGGCGCGCCGACGTGATCGGTGCCGGCGCGCTGATCCTGCGGATCATCCTGGAGCGCTCCGGCGCGGACGCCGTCATCGCCTCCGAATCCGACATCCTGGACGGCGTCGCGATGTCGTGTTTGCGTCAGAGGTGACCGGCCCGGCTCAGCCGGTGCGGCGCACCTCGGCGCGGGACTGCTCGCGCGGGTCGGCGTCGTCGCGGGACCACCACCAGCCGTAGGTCAGGACACCCTCGGCCGGCATCGTCATGATGATCTTCGCGGGCATGGGCCCCTCGTACGCGTTGAACACCCCGGGCTCGTGCTCCACAAACCGGGTCACACCGGGAAGTTCCAGGCATGTGACGTGGAGTTCGAGCCGCCCGGCCTCACTCGCCGTGAGGATGGTGTGCTCAACGTGTTGCAGGCCCTTGCTGTCGCTGACCGCCTCGTAGTCGAGGGTGATCGCGTTGCCGCGCACCACCGACGTCACCTTGATGCGGGCGACGAACGGCCCGGACTCCAGCCCGTCGCCGCGCCCGCGGTAGACACCGGGCGCCGAGGCGAGGCGTTTCAACAGATCGGTCACGGCGCACACCGTAATACGTGCGCGCACCTGACTGTATGCATCTCGCACCTGCGGTTATCGTGGGCCGTCACCCCCGGGCTCAAGGAGCACGTTAGGGTGATATTTGCGGCATATCCGGAAGGAAGCACATGTCTGATCAGTACCCGCCGCCCGGCGGCTATCCGCCGCCCCCCGGTGGCGGTGATCCATACGGGCAGCAGCCGCCACAGTACGGCCAGCAGCCGCAGTACGGGCAACAGCCGCAGTACGGGCAGCAGCCTCAGTACGGCGCCCCCCAGTACGGGGAGCAGCCGCAGTACGGTGGCGCCCCGCAGTACGGCGACCAGCCTCCCTTCGGCGCGCCGCCCGGCCCGCCCTTCGGTGCCCCGCCGCCCCCGCCCCGCCGGGGCAAGGCCGGCAAGGTCATCCTGATCATCGTCGCGGTCCTCGCCGTGCTGTGCGTCGGGTGTGGCGGCGCGATCTGGTACTTCGCCAAGGACAGCTCGACCAACGCCAAGGTCGGCGACTGCCTCGCGGGTGACGAGATCACCGGCTCGAGCACCAAAGAGGTCGACCTCAACATCGTCAAGTGCACCGACGCCAAGGCGAAGTACAAGGTCATCGGCATCGTCGACAAGGTGGCCCGGGCCGACGCGCTGAAGACGAAGACCACCGTCTGCGACGCGTACATCGACCAGGGCGCGGAGTCCGTGCTCTGGCAGGGCACCGACCCGGCCAAGGGGCAGGCGCTCTGCCTGGGTCCCGCCAAGTAGTTCCCCCGAAGCACGTCCTGACGGGCGGTCCGCGACACGCGGGCCGCCCGTCGGCTTGTGTACTTGATAGTACTGCGCATTGCGTACTACTCTGCTTCACGTGGACACCACCCAGCTGCTCAAAGGGGTCCTCGACCTGGCCGTGCTCGCCGTCCTGCGGGACGAGGACGGGTATGGCTACGACATCCTGCGCCGCCTGCGGTCGGCCGGGCTCGACGAGGTCGGCGACGCCTCCGTGTATGGCACCCTGCGCCGGCTCTTCCAGGCCGGGATGCTCACCACCTACGTGGTCCCCAGCGAGTCGGGGCCGCACCGCAAGTACTACGCGCTGAACGCCGCCGGCCGGACCCAGCTCGGCGCCTCGGGCAAGGTGTGGCGGGGCTTCGCCACGACCATGGACCAGTTGATCGGGGAGACGTCGTGACCGAGGCAGCCACGATCGAGATCGACTACTACTACGAGCGGGTGGCCGCGGCCCTCGCCGACCTGCCCGCGGAGACCCGCGACGAGCTGCTCGAGGACCTGCCGGCGCACTTCGCCGAGGTCATCGAGGAGCAGGGCGGCCCGCTCGTCGACCGGCTCGGCCCGCCGGCCACCTACGCCGCCGAGCTGCGCGCCGCCGCCGGCCTCGACGCCGCCGCGGTGGGAGCGGACGCCCGCCGGGCCCCGGTCGTCGTCTACTACGAGCGGCTCGTCGCGGCCCTGCCGGAGCTCGACCGGCGCGCCGGCCGGGTCATCGGCTACCCGCGGGCGACGGAGTTCCTGCGGCTGCTGCGCCCGGCCTGGTGGATCGCCCGCGCGGTGGGGATCGTGGTGCTGATCTTCGCCATGGACGTGGTGCCCGCCGACCGCTTCGACGACCCGATCGGCTGGCTGCTGCTGGCGGTCGCCATCGTCGTGTCGATCCGCGTCGGCGCGACGGGCGTGCCCCGGGCGCCCCGCTGGATCCGGTTCGCCGGGACCGCCGTCGCCGTCGTCGGCGTGCTGTTCGTGATCGCGAACGCGCCGAGCCTGCTGCGGGGGTATGGCAGCAGCCCGGACTACTACCCGACCAGCGGCGGCCGCTTCGACGGCGTGACCAACGTCTTCCCGGTCGACGAGCAGGGCCGCTCGCTGCAGCACATCACCCTGTACGACCAGAACGGCCAGCCGATCCAGGTCGGCGACTACTGGCGCTGCACCACCGGCGACGAGTCCAGGCCGGTGAGCTACCCGCTGTGCCTCGGCACGCCCCGCCCCGGCGAGTCCGAGACGCCGTCGCCGTCCTCGTCACCGTCGCCTTCCGCCCCTTCCTCCGCATCTCCTGCCGCGTCCGGGTCGGCGTCCGCGTCCGCGTCCGCGTCCCCGCCGGCGCCGGCGTCGCTCAGCCCGAGCCCGTCCCGCTAGCTTTGAGGCGTGCCCGACGACCTTGACAACCCCGACGACCTCGACCTCCTCGACGCGGAGATCTGCGACTGCCGGCTGTGCCCCCGGCTGGTCGAATGGCGGGAGCAGGTCGCGGCGACGAAACGGGCCGCGTTCCGGGACCAGGAGTACTGGGGCCGTCCCGTCCCCGGCTTCGGCGCCCACGACGCCACGCTCGCCATCCTCGGCCTGGCACCCGCCGCACACGGGGGGAACCGGACCGGTCGCATCTTCACCGGCGACCGGTCCGGTGACGTGCTGTTCGCCGCCATGCACCGGGCCGGCCTCGCCAACCAGCCCACCAGCGTCAGCAGCGACGACGGCCTGTCACTGGAGCGCACCAGGATCTTCGCCGCGGTGCGGTGCGCCCCGCCGGACAACAAACCGACCCCCGCGGAGCGCGACACCTGCGCGCCGTACCTGCACCGCGAGCTCGCCCTCATCCGCCCGACGCTGCGGGTCGTGGTCGCGCTCGGCGGATTCGCCTGGGCCGCCTTCTGGCCCGCGCTGCGCGCGGTCTACGGTGTAGCACCGGCACGGAAGGTACCGTTCGGCCACGGCGCCCTGTGGCAGGCCGACGGCGCCCCCGCGTTGCTCGGTTGTTACCACGTGAGCCAGCAGAACACCTTTACCGGCAGGCTCACGCCAGGAATGCTGGACGAGGTTTTCACCCGTGCGAAGGCACTCGCCGGGATCGGATGACGCTGACCGACGGGATGTCATGGACCGCACCTTCAACCGCTGGTTGCCGGTGCTCGCCGTCGTCGCCGTGCTCGGCATCGCCGCCGCGGCCGCGTCCACCTCGTCGCCCGAGATCAGCAAGGTGCCCGTGCCGGAGCTGCTCGCGACACCACCCGCGGTGTCCCCGACGCCGGACGTCATGACCTCGGGCGGGCCGCTGGCCTCGGCCGCGCCGGAAGAAGCCCCGTTCACGCTCCCCGACTGGGTGACGTACACCGCCGGCATCCTGTGCCTGCTCGTCGTCGCGGTGCTCGTCGGCTGGCTCGCCTGGTCGCTGCTGCGCAACGCCGGACCGAAGCGCAAGGCCCGGCTCTTCGTCGAGCCGAAGCAGCCGACCCCGATGACCGACGGCGGCGCCGAGGTGATCGCCGCGGTCGACGCCGGCATCGTCGAGCTCTCCGACACCGACACCGACCCGCGCCGCGCGGTCATCGCCTGCTGGGTCCGCCTGGAGCGGGCCGCCGCGGCCGCCGGCACCCCCCGCGAGACCGGCGACAGCCCCACCGACCTGGTCACCCGGCTCCTCGCCGGCCACCAGGTCAGCCGGTCGACCCTCGAAGGGCTCGCCTTCGTCTACCGCGAGGCGCGCTACGCGACCCGCCCCGTCGACGAGCGGTCCCGCCAGGGCGCGATCGAGGCGCTGCGGCAGCTGCGCTCGGAGCTGTCGCTGCAGGGAGGTGCCGCCCGTGGCGCGTAACCCCGACGAGATGGTCAGCCTCGAAGAGCTCTTCGACGCCGGCCGCACCGCCGTCGCCGCCGACCCGCGGCCGGTGCGCCGCCCGTCCCGGCCCTACGACACCCGCTGGTGGATCCGGCGGCTGTTCATCGCGTTCGCGCTCACCACCGTCGGCTGGGGGCTGCTGTACGTGGTGGGCCTGACCGTGTCGTACCCACTCGTCTTCCTCGGCATCCTGGCGGTCGGCATCATCCAGGAGGCGCTGCGGCAGGTCCACGCCGACGAGCTGCCGGTCACCGTCACCGGCCGCGGCCTCACCCCGGTCCGCCCGCCGACCCTGGCCAAGAAGAAGGCCCTGGCCAGGACGCGGCGCACCGGCGAGGTCCTGGACGGCGTCCCGGTCCTCGACGGCCTGCGCCTCGCCGTCGGCCGGTGGGAGGACCGCCTCGTCTGGGGCGAGCGCGACGCGAAACGCTTCGCCGCGCTCGTCGTGCCCCGCATCGCCGACCTGGTCGACACCAGGCTGCGGCAGAAGCACGGGATCACCCTGGCGGGGTCGCCGAGACAGGCAAGAGCACTGCTGGGGGAGGAGCTGTGGACGCTGCTGCACCAGCCGCCGTCGCGCGTGCCGAGCCCAGGGGACGTAGCATCGATCGTCGCGAAGGTGGAGGGGCTATGAAGACGCTCGCACCGGCCGAGGTTGGCCGGATCGCCAAGGTGGTCCTCGACCAGGTCGGCACGGTGGTCGTCGGCAAGCGCGACTCCCTGGAGCTGGTGCTGGCCGGGATCCTCGCCGGTGGCCACGTGCTGCTGGAGGACCTGCCGGGCCTCGCGAAGACGCTGACCGCGCGCTCGTTCGCGCAGGCGCTCGGCATCAGCTTCCGCCGGCTGCAGTTCACCCCCGACCTGCTGCCCGCCGACGTCACCGGCTCGTTCCTCTACGACCAGCGCTCGCACGAGTTCACCTTCCGCGCCGGCCCGGTCTTCACGAACCTGCTGCTCGCCGACGAGATCAACCGCACCCCGCCGAAGACGCAGTCGGCGCTGCTGGAGGCGATGCAGGAGCGGCAGGTGTCGGTCGAGGGCGCCACGTACCGGCTGGACCCGCCGTTCCACGTCCTCGCCACCGCCAACCCGATCGAGTACGAGGGCACCTACCCGCTCCCCGAGGCGCAGCTGGACCGGTTCCTGCTGCGGGTGTCGTTCGGATACCCGGAGGCCGACGAGGAGTGGGAGGTCCTGCGCCGCAGGATGTCCCGCCGGCAGGAGGACGCGATCCTCGAGCCGGTCGTCGACTCCGAGACCCTCCTCGCCATGCAGGGCGCGCTGGAGGACGTCAGCGTCGAGGACTCGATCGGGCGGTACATCGTCGCCCTCGCCGCGGCGACCCGCTCCCACCCGCAGGTCCTCGTCGGGGCCTCGCCCCGCGGCTCGCTCGCGCTGCTGCTGCTCGCCCGGGCCGCCGCCGCGCTCAGCGGCCGTGACTACGTCATCCCCGAGGACGTCAAGGCCGTCGCCGTGCCCGCCCTCGCCCACCGCATCACGCTCCTGCCGGAGATGTGGCTCAAGCGCATCGACCCCCGGGCCGTCGTGGGCGAGGTGCTCGCGCAGACCCCGGCACCCGCCAGCGGCGCGCTGCCCACGTACGGCGGAAGGCGTGGCTGAGCGGCGCCCCTCGCCGGGCGTGCGGTCCCATGCGCGGGCCTTCGAACCGACCCGCGCGCTCGGCCGGGCGGTCTTCGTCGCCGGCGTGCTCGTCTTCGTCGCCGTCCTCATCGGCCGCTTCGACCTGGTCCTGCTCGCCACGCCGTTCGCCCTCGGCACCGCCCTGTCGCTGCTGCGCCGGCCCGGCCGCGCGCCGACCCTCGAAGTCACCGCCGCCGAGCCGTTCGTCGTCGAGGGCGCCGACCTCGACGTGAGCGTGGGCGTCGGCAACCCCAACCCGGGCGGCTTCGACCTCGTCGTCGTCCGCATCGCCGTGCCCCGCTGGATCCGCCTGGAGCACAGCGACCGCCCGTACGCCGTCGGCGTCGACCCCGGCACGATCGCCTCCGTCGACCTGCACGGTCGGGTGCTGCGCTGGGGCCGCCACCCGCTCGGCCCCGTCGACGCGCACGGCTTCGCCGCCGACGGCCTGCTCATCAGCCGCGCCGTGCAGGCACCCGCGCTGCCGATCAAGGCGTACCCCGCGATCGAGCACTTCGACGCCGCCGAGGCGATGCCCCGCGCCGCCGGCCACGTCGGCGGCCACCGCTCCCGCCGCCCCGGCGAAGGCGGCGAGCTCGCCGGCGTCCGCCGCTTCGGCTCCGGCGACCGGCTGCGCCGCATCGACTGGCGCGTCTCCCTGCGCACGCGGGAGCTGCACGTCGTCAGTACCCTCTCCGACCGCGACGCCGAGGTCGTCGTCCTGCTCGACGCCCTGCACGAGGCCGGCCGCTCCGGCGGCATCGACGGCCGCGCGTCCGTCCTGGACACCACCGTCCGCGCCGCCGCGGGCATCGCCGAGCACTACCTGCGCCGCGGCGACCGGGTGGCGCTGCTGCAGTACGGCGGCCAGATCCGCCAGCTGCGCCCCGCCAGCGGCCGCAGGCACTACATGACGACCCTCGAGTGGCTGCTCGACATCACCCCCGCACAGGTCGCCGACGAACCGCCACCCTCGGTCTTCGGCCCGCACATGGTGCAGCACAACGCGCTGGTCATGGTCCTCACCCCGCTCCTGGACCCCCGCTCCGCGTCGATGCTCGCCAACCTGGCCCGCGCCGGCCGCTTCGTCGTCGCCGTCGACACCCTCACCGAGCCCTCCACCGCCCTGCGCGGCACCGGCCCGTGGGGCGCGGTCGCCCACCGCCTCTGGCTCCTCGAACGCGACAGCGTCATCGGCCAGCTCCGCGAGCACGGCGTCCCCGTCGTCCCCTGGGGCGGCGCCGGCAGCCTCGACGAGGTCCTGCGTGGCGTCGCTCGCGTCGCCCTCTCCCGGACGGTCACCAAATGATCGAGGAGCTGCAGGACGCCCTGCTCACCCGCCTGGGCCGCCTCAAGGACATGCTCGAGCGCGCCGCCGCCGGTCCGCTCCTCGTCCGCTTCGCGGTCTTCCTGCTCACCTTGGTCGCGGCCCTGGCCGCCTTCCCGGCCGAGGTGATCCTCCGCCCTCTCGCCCTGCTGATGGCCGCGGTACTGGCCGCGCTGCCCGCCCTCTTCCCCCGCACCCGCCTGGTCGGACTGGCCATCCTGCTGTGCGCCTTCGGCTGGCTCCTGAACACGTACACCTACGGCCAGAAGATCACCATCCCGCGCCTGATCACCCTGGCGACCCTCCTCTACCTCACCCACTCCCTGTCCGCCCTGGCCGCCGCCCTGCCCTACGACGCCATCGTCTCCCCGGGCATCATCGTCGCCTGGCTCCTCCGCGCCACCGCCATCGTGAGCGCCTCAGCCATCGTCAGCGTCATGCTCCTGGCCGTGGTCAAGGCGGTCATCGGCCCGGTCTTCCTCCTCGCCTCCCTGGTAGGCGTCCTGGCCGCCGCCACCCTGGCCTGGCTCATCACCCGCAAAGCGCCGTAATGCTGTAATTCCCCCCACCGCTGCCGCGGCGGGGCCCGGCGGGGATTCTCACCCGCACCCCAATGCGCCGCTCCGCGATGCACTGCCCGCGCCGAGGCGCGCGGCAGGGCAAGCGGCGCATGCGCGCCGCATCCGGTGGTCGCCCGCCGTCCTGGACGGCCTGCCTGAGGCGTGCCCTCCCCGCTGCCGCGTCGGCCCCTCCCCGCTGCCGCGGCGGCCCCTCCCCGCTGCCGCGTCGGCCCCTCCCCGCTGCCGCGTCGGCCCCTCCCCGCTGCCGCGTCGCCCCCTCCCCGCTGCCGCGTCGCCCCCTCCCCGCTGCCGCGTCGGCCCCTCGTGGAGACGTTGATCAATGCCCGCGGTTATGGCTTTTGTTCCATAGACGTTGCGCGATCCACCCCCAAAATGATCTCTGAAATGTAGGTGGATCGCGTCCTGTCTATACGAAAAAAGGAACATTCCGGGGCATTGATCGATGTCGGTTTGGGTGGCGAACCAGGTTCAGCGGGTGCGCTCACCGGCCGGCCCGGACAGCAAGCGGGCACCGGCGGCCGCCGCGAAGTGGTGGGCGGTCCTGTGCGGCGGTGACCAGCGGGATGCGGCGCGTATGCACCGCTTGTTCTGCGTCGCGCCTCAGCGCGGGCAGTGCGTCGCGGAGCGGCGCATTGGGCGGGTGAGAATCCCCGCCGGGCCCCGCCGCGGCAGCGGTGGGGGGATTTACAGTGACTGCGGTTACAGCTTGCGTAATGGTCGTTACATGTCTGTGGCCTGACTGAAGATGAGGGGTGTTCGCGGCTAGCGTTGCTGGTGTGGCTGCTAAGCGAATCCTTGTCGTCGGTGCGGGGCACGTCGGGCTCTACGCCGCTCTTCGTCTGTCCAAGAAGCTGGGCCGGCACGAGGCCGAGGTGACGGTTGTCGACCCGCAGCCGCACATGACCTACCAGCCGTTCCTGCCGGAGTCGGCGGCCGGCAACATCTCGCCGCGGCACTCGGTCGTGCCGCTGCGGCGGGAGCTGAAGCGCTGCCACGTGCTCGCCGGTGAGGTCACCCGGATCGAGCACGCCCGGAAGGTGGCCATCGTCCAGCCGATCGTGGGGCCGGCTCGTGAGGTGCCGTATGACCACATCGTCGTCGCGCCGGGGTCGGTGTCGCGGACGCTGCCGATCCCAGGGTTGCGCGAGCACGCGGTCGGCTTCAAGACGATCGGTGAGGCCATCTTCCTGCGCAACAGCGTGCTGGACCGGCTCGACGTCGCCGCGACCACGAATGACCAGGCGACCCGGCGCCGGGCGCTGACGTTCGTGTTCGTCGGCGGTGGGTACGCGGGCATCGAGGCCCTCGCCGAGATGGAGGACATGGTCCGGGGCGCGCTGCGGTACTACCCGGAGATCCCCCAGGAAGACGTGCGGTTCGTGCTCGTCGAGGCGGCCCAGCGGATCCTGCCCGAGGTCGGGCCGGAGATGGGCGCCTACACGGTGGTGCAGCTCACCCGCCGCGCGATCGACATCCGGCTCGGCACGCGGCTCGAGTCGTGCGTCGACGGGATCGTGAAGCTGTCCGACGGCGACGAGTTCCCGGCGGACACGATCGTGTGGACGGCGGGCGTCAAGCCGCACCCGATGCTGGAGGACACGGACCTGCCGCGGACCCAGCGCGGGGCGATCACCTGCCTGCCGACGCTGCAGGTCGTGGACGCGGACCAGAACGTCGTCGACGGGGCCTGGAGCGCCGGTGACTGCGCCGCCGTGCCTGACCTCACGTCGGCGGTGCCCGGGGCGCTGTGCTCGCCGAGCGCGCAGCACGCGGTCCGCCAGGCGGCGCGGCTCGCCGACAACATCGCCGCCGTGGTGCGTGGGCGCCGGCCGGTGGAGTACAAGCACAAGCACGTCGGCTCGGTCGCCGGGCTCGGCCTGTACAAGGGTGTCGCGCACGTCTACGGGGTCAAGGTCCGCGGGCTGCCGGCGTGGTTCATGCACCGGACGTACCACCTGAGCAGGATCCCCACGCTCAACCGCAAGATCCGGGTCCTGGTCGACTGGACGCTGCAGCTGGTGCTGCGCCGCGAGGTCGTCGCGCTCGGGTCGCTGCACGAGCCGCGCGAGCCGTTCCTGACCGTGGCCCCGCCGATCCCGCTCCACCCGACGGCCAAGTCGGACCAGAAGGCGAAAGCCGCCTAAGGCGCGCGCCACACCCAGACGTCCTCGACCCGCTCGCCGTGGCCGAGCAGGCCGTCCATGGTCTGCTTGAGCGCCCCGGCGTTCGGGTGACGGGGGTCGAGCACGAAGGACGCCGCCCGCCAGTACGCGACGTCGCGGGCGAGCGCGGCCCGGGCCTGGTCGGTCGGGTAAGCGGCGGACCCGGACTTCGCGACCCGCTGCAGCAGCTGCGACGTCGGCCGCGGGTAGACGCCGACGGCCGCCGCGCCGTTCTTGCCGTACGGCCCGATGAACCAGCCCTGCGGGGTGGCGATCCGCACGTCGGTCGCCGCCGCCCACCGCATCGCGTCGGGGTCCCGCGGATCCGGCAGCGGCACGGGCACGACCACGCCGTCCTCGGGCGCGTACATCCGCCAGTACCCCTCCGTGAAGAACCGCGGCGCGGGGGCACGGTCGGTCACCGGCAGCGGCACCGGGGCGAGCGGCACGAGCGCGGCCGTCACCGCGACCGGCACCAGCAGCCGCAGCGTCTCCGTCTGCGTGATCGCCGCGTGTACGACCCGCGCCACGATCACGGCGAGCAACGGGATCGCGCCGAGGGCGAACCGCGTCGGCAGCGCCGACTCGATCACCGGCAGGCCGGACAGCAGCGCGAACGGCCCACGCTGCTCGGTGGGCGAGTCGTCGACGACGATCCACGGGCCGAGCGCGAAGAGCGACAGCACGACCGCGGTCACGGCCGACGCGAGGACCGCCGGCTGCCGCCACATCCAGACCGTCGCTCCGAGCACGACCAGCAGCAGCGGCGCGCCGAAGAAGGTGGTGTACTCCGCTGGCCCGCTGACCAGCCGCGCGGCGCTGTCGTCGCCGGCGAGCGACTGCGGCGAGATGGCGGTGAAGCTGGTGAGGTCGGCGGAGAAGAAGGAGGGATGGAACACCCCGCCCGAGGCGCTCTGCGGCCCCTGGAACTGCAGCCACAGCGGGTACGCCAGCAGCGCCGCGGCCAGTCCGGCGCCGATGCCCAGGCCGAGGATGAACGGCGGCACCATCCGCCGCGACGGCCGGGCCGCCGCCACGAACACCAGCGTGAACACCGCGAGGGTCACGGCCGTGAGGAAGAGCACCTCCTCGCCGACGAAGAACTGCGCGGTGACGAGCGAGCCGAGCAGCAGTCCGGTCCACGCGGTCCGCCGCGTCACGTCCGTCTGGCGGGCGAGGCGGACCACGCACCAGACGATCGGCGGCACCAGCCACGCCGCCGTCATGTGCAGGTGCGCGTTGGACTGCGACACCATGCCGGGCGCGAACGCGGCGAACGCGCCCCCGAGGAGCGCGCCGGCCCGGTGCGTCCCGAGGGTGCGGGCGAACAGCAGGTACCAGCCGATCCCCGTCGCGGCGAGGTTTCCGGCGACCAGCAGGCTGAACGTGACGGGCGCGCCGAACGCGAGGGTCACCGGCGCCAGCAGCAGCCCCATGCCGATGAGCGAGGCGTTCGCGAGGAGGTTGACGCCCTCGGGCGCGTTGAGCATGCCGGTCACGAGGGTGAAGTCGCCGCGGTACGCTCGGGTGGCGTAGGCGAGGAACCACTCGTCGAGTGCCTGGTCACTGGGGTTGCTCGCGAGCACGCGCCCGGCCGGACCGGGCCACAGCCGGTGCGTCAGCAGCGCGGCGGCGAGGACGAAGAGCAGCCCGGCGCCCACGTCCACCGGCCAGCGTCGCGGTGCCTGCAACGGTGGACCCTCGTTTGTCAAGGGCTCCGGCGGGACCATCTCAACCTCGTCGGTCAGTGGGGGGCTGCTCACCCGGATGACAGTAACGGCGGTCCCCTTGTCGGTGTTGACGGTTCGTCGGACGGGCTACCGTGAGACGCGTTTCTACGCCCGGGTGGTGGAACGGCAGACACGGCCGCCTTAAAAGCGGCTGCCGCGAGGCGTGCGGGTTCGAACCCCGCCCCGGGCACTCCTTCCTGCTGCCCCATCGTGCGCGGTGGGCGCCGCGCGAGAGCGGGCGACACACTCGCACCGAGCGTTTCGCCGTGTGTTCATGTGCTGGTCGTCCTCGTGGTCGAGGCTCGCGGAAAACACATTTCCCGCGAAGGACCGGCGACATTGCGCACCCCATTCCGTGTGATTCTTGCCCTTTTACCCGCATTATCGGGCGTCGCCATTGCGACCACCTCGGCGGTCGCGGCGGACACCCCTGCCATCCACATCAACGAGGTTGAGTCCAACGGCGGCACGCCCGGCGACTGGATCGAGCTGGTCAACACCGGTGCCACGGCCGTCGACGTCTCGGGTTGGCTGGTGAAGGACAACGACGACACCCACGTGTTCACCATCGCGGCGAACACCACGGTGGCGCCCGGCGGCTACCTGGTCGTCGACGTCGACCCGGTGTTCGGGCTCGGCGCCGCCGACTCCGCCCGGCTGTTCGCCGCCGACGGGACGACGCTGGTCGACTCGTACACCTGGACCGCCCACGCGGCGACGACCTACGGCCGCTGCCCGGACGGCACCGGCACCTTCGCCACCACCTCGTCCTCGACGCGCGGCGCGGCCAACGACTGCGCGCCGGCCGCCGCGAAGGTCCGGATCAACGAGGTCGAGTCCAACGGCGGCACCCCGGGCGACTGGGTCGAGCTGCTCAACACCGGTGCCACGGCCGTCGACCTGTCCGGCTGGCTGGTGAAGGACAACGACGACACCCACGTGTTCACGATCGCGGCCAACACCACCCTCGCCCCCGGCGCGTACACCGTGGTGGACGTCGACCCGGCGTTCGGCCTGGGCGCCGCGGACTCGGCACGGGTCTACGCCGCCGACGGCACGACGCTGATCGACTCGTACACGTGGACGGCCCACGCGGCGACGACCTACGGGCGCTGCCCGGACGGCACCGGGCAGTTCGCGACGACGTCGTCCTCGACGCGCGGCGCGGCCAACGACTGCACCTCGCCGGCGGCCAAGGTGAAGATCAACGAGGTCGAGTCCAACGGCGGCACGCCCGGCGACTGGGTCGAGCTGGTCAACACCGGCGTCACCGCGGTCGACGTGTCCGGCTGGCTGGTGAAGGACAACGACGACACGCACGTGTTCACGATCGCGGCCAACACCACCCTCGCCCCCGGCGCCTACCTGGTCCTGGACGTGGATCCCGTGTTCGGCCTCGGCGCCGCCGACTCCGCCCGGCTGTTCGCGGCCGACGGGGTGACGCTGGTCGACTCGTACACCTGGACGGCCCACGCGGCGATCACCTACGGGCGCTGCCCGGACGGCACCGGACCGTTCGCCGCCACGACCGCCTCGACGCGCGGCGCGGCCAACGCCTGCGCCGGCCAGACGCCCGCCACGGCCTGGCCGGGCGGCGCCGACGTCACCACCGCCGACCAGTCCGGCGGGTTCGGCGGGAACATGAGCGGCCTGTCGTTCCAGGGCCGCGACGTCCTCTGGGCGGTCAAGAACGGACCGGGCACCCTCTACCGCCTGACCTGGGACGGGTCGGCCTGGACGCCGTCGTCGTCCACCGTGCTGCACTACGCGGACGGCACCGGCGACGTCGACGCCGAGGGCGTCGTGTGGCGGCCGGACGGGATCTACGTGTCGACCGAGCGGAACAACGCCGTCAGCGGCGTGAGCCGGCCCACGATCGAGCGCTACGACGGCGTCAGCGGCACCGCGAACGCCGAGTGGAACCTCACCGCCGACCTGCCGGCCGTCGCCGCGAACAGCGGCCTGGAGGCGATCACCTGGGTGCCGGACGCGTACCTCACCGCGCACGGGTTCGCCGACCAGCGCACCGGCGCCGCGTACGACCCGGCCGTGTACCCGGGCCACGGCGACGGGCTCTTCCTCGTCGGGCTCGAGGCCAACGGCAGCGTCTACGCGTACGCGCTCACGCCGGGCGGCTTCACCCGGGTCGCGACGTTCGCCAGCGGGTTCCCGTCGGTGATGGACCTGGAGTTCGAGCCGGAGACCGGCCACCTGTGGGCCGTCTGCGACGACACGTGCAACGGCCGGGTCGCCACCCTCGACGTGACCGCGGGCGCGTTCGCCGTCAGCGGCCTGTACGAGCGCCCCGCCGGCATGCCGAACCTCAACAACGAGGGCTTCGCGATCGCGCCGCAGCAGGCGTGCGTCGCCGGGCGCAAGCCGGTGGTCTGGTCCGACGACAGCGGCACCGACGGGCACGCGCTGCGCGCCGGCACGATCACCTGCGTCGACCTGGACGCCGACGACGACGGCATCCTCGACGCCGTCGACCCGGCGCCCGCCGACCCGGCCAACGCGACGTTCGCCACGGCGGCCGTCTCCGGCCGGATCGTCGGCACGGGTGGGCGCACCGTCGCGGTGTCCGCCGGGCCGTCGTCGTCGGTCCGGTTCGACGTCGGCGCCGGTACCGCTCCCGCCGAGGTCCAGCTGTCCGGCAGCGACGCGGCGATCCGGTTCGGGGAGGGCTCCTACCTGCTCACCGGCCTGGTCGGCGTGTCGACCCTCGCCGGTGACGCCGCGACCGTGACGGTGGCCGCACGCTCGGTGCCGGTCACGTTCAGCGTCCCGGCCGGCGGCTCGCTCGGGCTCACCGCCGCGCTCACCGGCATCCGGCACACCGGCGCCGTCACGGTGCGGGCGGCCGGGCTGACCTGCGGCGCGGTCGACGCGGTCGTGGTCGGCACCACCGGCAACGACCGCCTCGCCGGCACCGCCGGCAGCGACCTCATCGTCGGCCTCGGCGGTAACGACACCGTCACCGGCGGTGGCGGGTCCGACTGCGTCGTGACCGGCCCCGGCAACGACGTCATCACGACCGCGGGCGGCGACGACCTGATCGACGCGGGCGGCGGCAACAACGTCGTCGACGCGGGCGCCGGTACCAACACCGTGATCGCCGCCTCGGGCAACGACGTCATCACGACCGGCGCCGGCGACGACCGGATCGAGGCCGGCGGCGGCAACAACGTCATCCGCGCCGGCGACGGCGACAACGTGGTCGTCACCGCCTCGGGCAACGACAGCATCACCACCGGTGCCGGCGACGACCGCGTCGACGCCGGGAACGGCAACAACACCGTCTCGACGGGCGCGGGCGCCGACGTGATCGGCACCGGGAGCGGCAACGACGTGGTGGACTGCGGCGCCGGCACGGACAGCGCCGCCGCCGGCCGCGGCAACAACACCAACGCCGGCGGTCGCTGCGAGTCATTCGGCGTCTGACACTGCGTGTGCCGGCGAAACTGAGATCCACTCAGCGCCGGCACACGCGGTACGCTGGTCGTACACATGAATGCGACGCCTCTGGAGGCTGATCGTGCAGAGTTCGAACCCGGTGCTCAACCGCCTGGGTCAGGCGGCGAGGCAGGAGCGCTCGCAGCTGACGCCCCCGGGCTTCGGGTATCCCCAGTCCGGCTATGGGGTGCCGCAGCCCCCGGCCGCCACGCGGGCGATGACCATGGACGACGTCGTCGTCCGCACCGTCGCCCTGCTCGCGATCACCGGCATCTTCGGTGCGGTCTCGTGGGTGCTGCTGCCGGCCGGCGGCGCCATCACCGCGATCGCGACCATCGGCTCGCTCATCGCGGGCCTGGTCCTCGGCCTGGTCATCTCGTTCGCGCGGGTGACCAACCCGGCCGTCATCATGGCCTACGCGGCGCTGCAGGGTGTGCTGCTCGGCCTGGTCAGCCGCTGGTATGAGGGTGCCTACAGCGGCATCGTCATCCAGGCGGTCATCGGCACGTTCGGCATCTTCGCGATCATGGCGGTGCTCTACAAGCTGCAGATCGTGCGGGCCACGCCCCGCTTCACGAAGATGGTCATCGGCGCGCTCATCGGCGTCGTGGTGCTGAGCCTGGCCAACTACCTGTTCTACCTCTTCGACATCAACCTGGGCCTGCGCGAGTACAGCCTGGACGGCAAGGTCGGCTGGCTGCCGATCGTCTTCAGCCTCGTGATCATCGTCGTCGGCGCGCTCACGTTCGTCCTCGACTTCGACGCTGTCGAGCAGGGCGTCCGGTATGGGCTGCCGGAGAAGTACGCGTGGTACTGCTCGTTCGGCATCCTGGTCGGCCTGATCTTCCTGTACTGGGAGATCCTGCGCATGCTCAGCTACCTGCGACGCTGATGAGTGCCGACGACCCGCTCACCGCGACGGTGGGCAGGCTGGTCGGCCAGGTCGGACACTGGACGCCGCCCCGGTGGGCGGCGTCCGGCGTGTCCGGGGTCCCGCGCGGCGACGCGGTGCACGAGCTGATCCAGTGGCTCGCCGACCGCTGCGCCGACGCCGAGGGCCGGCCGCGCCTGCCGGTGCCGCGGCTCGACAACGATCTCGCGCTGCCCGACCAGCTGCGGGTGGTGGCGGCGGACCTGGCACGCTTCGGCGGCCCCGCCCTGGTGGACGAGGCCGCCGAGATGGTGAAGGCCGTGCGCGGTCAGCTCTGACGGCTCGCGCCGCGCCCGGCGTTCCGGGCGAAGGGCCGTGCGCGGGCAGCTCTGACGCCTGTGTCTCAGTGAGGCTGTGATGCCCGCGCCCGGCCGACGCGACCCTACCTACGACAGGCGCTCGATGACCATGGCCATGCCCTGGCCGCCGCCGACGCACATCGTCTCCAGACCGATGGACTTGTCGTGCCAGTTCAGCGAGTTGATCAGCGTGCCGGTGATGCGGGCGCCGGTCATGCCGAACGGGTGGCCGACGGCGATGGCGCCGCCGTTGACGTTGAGCTTCTCGATCGGGATGCCCAGCTGGCGGTACGAGGGGATCACCTGCGCGGCGAAGGCCTCGTTGATCTCGACGAGGTCGACGTCGTCGATGGTCATCCCGGCCCGCTTCAGGGCGCTGCGGGAGGCCTCGACCGGGCCGATGCCCATGATCTCCGGCGACATGGCGGTCACGCCGGTCGACAGGATCCGCGCGAGGGGCGTGATGCCCAGCTCGCGGGCCTTGACGTCGCTCATGATGACGACCGCGGCGGCGCCGTCGTTGAGCGGGCAGCAGTTGCCGGCGGTGACCCGGCCGTCGGGGCGGAACACGGGCTTCAGGCCGGCCACGCCCTCCAGGGTCACCCCGGCGCGGGGGCCGTCGTCGGTCGAGACGACCGTGCCGTCAGGGGCGGTCACCGGGGTGATCTCGCGGGCCCAGAAGCCGTTCTTGATCGCTTCCTCGGCCAGGTTCTGCGACCGGACGCCGAACTCGTCCATGTCGGCCCGGGTGACGCCTTCGAGCTCGGCGAGGTTCTCGGCGGTCTGGCCCATCGCGACGTAGATGTCGGGCAGGGCGCCGTCCTCGCGCGGGTCGTGCCACGGCTCGCCGCCGCCCTCGGCGCGCTTGGTGGTGCGCGCGTACGCGTCGGCGAAGGCCGGGTTCTGCCAGGGGCCGCCGACCGCCGCCTGCGCCTCGGTGGGCAGGCCGTCGGAGTTGCCGCGGGCGAAGCGTGACACGCACTCCACGCCGGCGGAGATGAACACGTCGCCCTCGCCGGCCTTGATCGCGTGGAACGCCATCCGGGTCGTCTGCAGCGACGACGCGCAGTAGCGGGTGGTGGTGGCGCCCGGCAGGTGGTCGAACCCGAGCAGCGTGCTGACCACGCGGGCCATGTTGAAGCCCTGCTCGCCGCCGGGCAGGCCGCAGCCGAGGTACAGGTCTTCGATGTCCCGCGGGTCGAGCCCGGGCACCTTGGCGAGCGCGGCGCGCACGATGGTCGCGGCGAGGTCGTCGGGGCGGAATTCGCGCAGCGATCCCTTGGCGGCACGGCCGATCGGGGACCGGGCGGTGGCGACGATGACAGCTTCCGGCATGCCACCGACGCTACTGCAGGGTAATCAACCCCTGCGAGCACCTGTGAGAAATCTGCAGACTTAGTGCATCTTCAGTGCAGGAAGCCGCGGACCGCGGCGGCCTCCTCGACGGCGGGGAGGAGGGCGTGGGCCCAGACGCGGTAGCCGTCGGCGGACGGGTGGAAGCCGTCGTGGCACAGCGTGCCCGCGTCGGCACGGAAGACGGCGCCGGTGCGGGCGGCCAGGTCGACCACCACCGCGCCGGCCGCGCTCGCGGCCGCGGCCTGCTGCCTCGCCACCCTGCGGCTGCGCCAGCCGAGCAGCTGCCGCAGCGGGGGCGCGAAGGCGCGCAGCGCGCCGAAGTCGGGGCAGGTGCCGACGACGACCGGGATGCCGGCGTCGCGCAGGCGGCGGCAGGCCGAGCCGAGGTACTCGGCGGCGTCGGAGCCGCGGCCGAGGTGGGTCACGTCGTTGGTGCCGACGAGGATGACCGTCACGTCGGGGGCGGGGCCGACCAGTGCCCGTGCCACCTGCGTGGCCAGGTCGGAGGAGCGGGAGCCGGCCACGGCGACGCTGGACAGCTCCACCCGCCGGCCCACGGTGCCGTCGCTGCCGCCCTCCGACAGCAGCGCCGCGAGCTGGCCGCCGACGGTGTCGGCGACGCGGTCGACGCCGACGCCGAGCGCGGTCGCGTCGCCGAGGAGGACCAGCCGCATCGGCGGCTTGCCGGCGGCGCCGACGGAGGAGCGCATCGCCAGGCGCATGTCGGGCTTCGCGTAGGACCGGGCGCGGGCGGCCATCGCCTGCGCGGCGAGGACCGCGGCGCCGCCGACCGTGCCGGCGATCACGGTGACCGTGGCCATCCGCGCCAGTCGCTTGATCGTGATCATGCCGACTCCATCGTGGTCATGTGGACTCCTGCGGGGAGCGGTCCGGCACCGCCGAGGCGGTCTCGGGGGCCTGGGCGGGCTCGCGCGCCGCCTGCTGCGGCAGCCTGTGCCAGACCCGGTGGCGCAGCTGTGCCCAGCGGCCGGCCGGGCCGCGCTCCTTGCCCGCCACCTGGGCCGCGCTGACCTCGGTGCCGGGGCGCTGGGCGGCCTCGGCCGCGGCGCGCGGCAGGGACCGCACGCCCTCGCCGGCCCGCAGCGACGCGGTCAGCGGCGCCGCCACGTCGGGCTCGGTCAGCGCCGCGACCACGGTCGGCAGGACCGCCTGCGCCGCCGCGAGGTAGCCGGCGCCGGAGGGGTGGAAGCGGTCGAAGCTGAACATCCGGTCCGGCTCCGCGTAGAACAGCTCGCCGAGCAGGTCACCCAGCGACACGGTCCGCCCGCCGGCCTCGACCACCGCGATCGTCTGCGCCGTCGCCATCTGCCGGCTCCAGTGCCGCGCCAGCCAGCGCAGTGGCGGCTGGATCGGCCGGATCGTGCCGAGGTCGGGGCAGGTGCCGACGACGACCTGGATGCCCGCGGCCCGCAGCCGGCGGACCGCGTCGACCAGGTGCCGCACCGCGAGGGACACGCTGACCCGGTGGGTGACGTCGTTGCCGCCGATGCAGATCACGGCCACGTCGGGGCGGTGCCGCAGCGCCACGTCCACCTGCGGCGGCAGCCCCCGCGACTCGCAGCCGACGACGGCGAGGCAGCGCATCCACACGGGCCGCCGCTGCTGCTCCGCCAGCCCGGCCGCGACCGACGCGGCGAAGGTCTCGCTGGGCACCTCCGCCCCATACCCCGCGGCGGAGGAGTCACCGAGCACGACCAGGCGGATCGGCTCGCCGTCGAAGTGGGCGCCGTAGGTGCCGTCGGCGCGCGGGGGAGGGCTCACGACCTGCGGGATGACCCGCCGGGCCAGCAGCGCCTGTCCGACGACCACGCCGTAGAACAGCGCGCCGGCGCCGGCGACGCCGCCGCTGCCGAGCGCCGCCGCCGTGGCGATCCGCCGCACCTGCTCTGACCGAAGCCTCAACGCCCCCATCGCCTTCCCGCCTCTCGCCACTCAACGCCCTGGCGAGGCTAACCCCCGGTCCACAAGTATCCGCTCTCTCAAGTAAAGATCCCGATCGTCTTCATCCCGACCGATCACGACGTGAGCCGCTGCCGTGCGTGATCATCCCTGCCCAGGTGGTCCTCTCCGGTTGCCCGCGGGGAACGGCCGGCCAAACGTCCGCGCCCGCGCGGGGACCGTCGAGATCCATCCGTCATTCTTACCGCGCGCCGTCCGTGACAGACACCGTTACATTCATAGCCAGAGGAGAGAGGGCGGCGATCATGGCGGACAGCGCGCTGCGACGGCGGTTGGCATGGACGGCCCTGCTGAGGGTCTTCAAGCCCGGCACGCCCGGGCTCGGCAAGCGGCTCAGCGCCATCCCGCGGATGGTGAAGGCGACGCTCAAGGGCGAGTACGACGGCGGCACCCGCCTGGCGCTGCTCGCCGCCTCGGCCGTCTACATCGTGTCCCCGATCGACGCCGTGCCGGAGCTGTTCCTGCTGGTGCTCGGCGTCGTCGACGACCTGGCGATGGCGACCTACTTCGCCGGTGCGCTGCTGGACGAGCTGGAGCGCTTCCTGGAGTGGGAGAAGCAGCGCGACAACGTGATTCCGGGGCACGTCGTCAAGTAGCCGATTCCGGCGCTATACGCTGGCCGTGTGCGCTATTACGACAACGTCGTCGAATTGGTGGGCAACACGCCCCTTGTCCGGCTCCGCAACGTGACGGACGGGATCTCCGCCACCGTCCTGGCCAAGGTCGAATACCTCAACCCCGGCGGCAGCGTGAAGGACCGCATCGCGCTGCGCATGGTCGAGGAGGCCGAGAAGGCCGGTCTGCTCAAGGCCGGCGGCACGATCGTCGAGCCGACCAGCGGCAACACCGGGGTCGGGCTCGCCCTCGTCGCGCAGCTGCGGGGGTACCGGTGTGTCTTCGTCTGCCCCGACAAGGTCAGCGAGGACAAGCAGAACGTGCTGCGGGCCTACGGCGCTGAGGTCGTCGTGTGCCCGACCGCCGTCGCGCCCGAGGACCCCCGCTCCTACTACAACGTCTCCGACCGGCTGGCCCGGGAGATCCCCGGCGCGTGGAAGCCCGACCAGTACGCCAACCCGGCCAACCCCCGCTCCCACTACGAGACCACCGGCCCCGAGGTCTGGGAGCAGACAGCAGGCAAGGTGACACACTTCGTCGCCGGCGTCGGCACCGGCGGCACGATCTCCGGCGTGGGCCGCTACCTCAAGGAGGTCTCCGGCGGCGCGGTCCGCATCGTCGGCGCCGACCCCGAGGGTTCCGTCTACTCCGGCGGCACCGGGCGGCCGTACCTCGTGGAGGGCGTGGGCGAGGACTTCTGGCCCACCACGTACGACCGCGACGTCTGCGACGAGATCGTCGAGGTGTCCGACAAGGACTCGTTCGACCTGACCCGCCGCCTGGCGCGCGAGGAGGGCCTGCTCGTCGGCGGCTCCTGCGGCATGGCCGTCGCCGCGGCGCTGAAGGTCGCCCGCGAGGCCGGCCCCGACGACGTCGTGGTCGTTCTGCTGCCCGACGGCGGCCGCGGCTACCTCAGCAAGATCTTCAACGACGACTGGATGGCCCGCTACGGTTTCCTCCGTACCGCCGCGGAACTGCCGACCGTCGCCGACGTCCTGGTCGGCAAGGACGGGCACCTGCCGCAGATGGTCCACGTGCACCCCAACGAGACCGTCCGCGACGCCATCGACTACATGCGTGAGTACGCCGTCTCCCAGCTCCCCGTCCTCAAGGCCGAGCCCCCGGTCGTGACCGGCGAGGTCGCCGGCTCGATCGCGGAGCGTGACCTGATGGACGCGCTCTTCACCGGCCAGGCCCACCTCCACGACATCGTCGAGAAGCACATGGGCGACCCGCTGCCGATGATCGGCGGCGGCCAGCCCGTCAGCGAGGCCGTTGCGCTGCTGGAGAAGGCCGACGCCGCGGTCGTCCTGATCGACGGCAAGCCCGCGGGCGTCATCACCAGGCAGGACCTCCTCGCCCACCTGCGCTGACCCCACCCCCACATACGGCTTTTCGCCTTTAGGCGTTGCGCGACCCACCCGGTTCAAGTCCCGGACCGAGGCTGGATCGCGCAACGTCTATGGTGCCGGTCTGCCTGGCGGCGGTGCAGACGTTGGTCAATGCCGGGAAATGCGGCTTTCGGCCCATGAGCGGTGCGCGATCCACCCCAGTTCAAGTCGCCCGGCGAATCGGGCGTTGATCGTGCTGTGGCCGGGGTGGGTCAGAACCCGTCGCGGGGGTCAGCGCAGCGGCTCGGGGACGGCCACCACGTCGACCAGGGCGGCCTTGCGCAGGACGGTGATCTGCAGGCGCTGGCCGATGGCGGGGCCCAGCATGAGGCGCTGCACGTCCTGGACGCCGACAATCGGGCGGCCGCCCGCGGAGAGGACCACGTCGCCCACGTAGAGGCCGGCCAGGCCCGCCGGGCTGCCCGGCACGACCTCGACGAGCCGGAGGCCCTTGCGCTGCCCGACCCGGTCGGCGAGCGGCTGGGGGAGCGCGACGGGCGTGCCGGCCACGCCGAGCCACGCGCGGCGGACCTTCCCCGTCGCCATGAGCTCGGACATGATCAGACGGGTCGTGCCGTTGACCGGCACCGCCAGGCCGAGCCCGATCCCGGCGACGGCCGTGTCGATGCCGACGACCTTGCCGGAGGCGTCGGCCAGGGCGCCGCCGGAGTTGCCCGGGTTGAGCGCGGCGTCGGTCTGCACGACGTCGTCGATGAGGCGGACGTGCCGGCCGTCGCGGACGGGCAGCGAGCGGCCCAACGCGCTGACGACGCCGGCGGTGACGGAGCCGGCCAGGCCGAGCGGGTTGCCGACGGCGACGACGAGCTGGCCGATACGCAGGTCGTCGGCGTTGCCGAGGGTCGCCGGCGGCACGCCCGTCTCGTGGATGCGCAGCACGGCCAGGTCGGCGAGCGGGTCGGCGCCGACGACGTCGAACCTGCTGCTGACCCCGTTGGTGAACTCGGCGAGCCCGCCGTCGGCGCCCGCCACGACGTGGGCGCTGGTCAGCACGAAGCCGTCGGGGGTGTAGACGACCGCCGAGCCGGAGTGGCCGCGGACGCTGAGGCTGGCGACGCTCGGCAGGAGGGCCGCCGCCACGCCGGAGACGACCCTGCTGTACGTGTCGAGCGCGTCGGATTCGGGGTCCATGCCGCACGCAACGCCGCGCGGCACGCATCCATGCCCGGTTAGGCCGACGGCGAAATACCTCGTCAGGCCGACGGCGAAAGCCCCCGTCAGGCCGACGGCGAGATGCACCGTCAGCCCGACAGTGAAACGCCCGTCAGGTCGACAGCGAGATCGCCGGCAGCTCGAACCAGCGGAGGGCCTCGAAGTTGGCGGAGACGACGCCGTCTGGCTGCTCGACCTGCGAGACCTGCGCGGCCTCGGCGACGATGAGCGCCGCCTCGTCCAGGTAGCCGGCCAGCGCCGACTCGGGCGCGCGCTCGTGCCTGGAGGGCCAGCGCAGCTCGCCGTCGCTGTCGTAGTGCAGCTCCGAGAGGCGCAGCGGCGGCTCGACCAGGCCGTCCCGGTGCTTCCAGAGTCCGGTGTACGGGTCGAAGCGGTACTGCGGCAGCAGCGCCCAGCCGTTGGTGGCGACGAAGTGGACGGCGTCGACGATGTAGCGCAGCACGGCGTCGGAGATGAAGTAGTTGAAGGACACCCGGACCCAGCCGGGTTTGATGCCCTCGCAGCCGGCGATGATCTCCTGCTCGAAGCGCTGCGAGCGCTCGATGTCGATGCCGAGGAGGCGGTGGCCGTACGGGCCGGCGCAGGAGCAGCCGCCCCGCGACTGGATCCCGAAGAGGTCGTTGAGCAGCGACACGACGAAGTTGTGGTGCAGGTAGCGGCCGCCGGGCCGCTTCACCACGAACGACACGATCGACAGCCGCGACGCGTCCAGGTTGCCGAGGATCTCGATGTTGGGGTTGGTCTTCCACGACGTGATCGCCTCGCGCAGGAAGCGTTCTTCCAGGTCGCGGATGGTGTCGGTGCCGACGGCCTGCTTGAGCTGGAAGACCAGGCCGGCCCGGATGGACTCGACGATCGCCGGGGTGCCGCCCTCCTCGCGGTGCGCGGCGTCGGCGATGTAGTGGTGGTCGGTCGGGTTGACGTAGTCGACGGTGCCGCCGCCGGGCACGGTGGGCACGCGGTTGCGCAGCACCTCGCGCCGCACGACGAGGACGCCGGGCGTCCCGGGCCCGCCGGCGAACTTGTGCGGCGAGATGAAGGCCGCGTCCTTGTACTGGCCGGGGCCGGGACCGTACATGGCGACGTCCACGTAGGGCGCGGCGGCGGCGAAGTCCCAGAAGGAGAGCGCGCCGTGCTCGTGCAGCAGCGCCGAGATCGCGTGGGTGTCGCTGACGATCCCGGTGACGTTGGACGCCGCGGAGAAGGAGCCGATCTTCAGCGGCCGGTCGGCGTGCCGCTCGAGCTCGGCCCGCAGGCGCGACAGGTCGATGTGCCCGTTGTGATCCTCGGGGATGACGACGACGTCCGCGATGGACTCCCGCCACGGCAGCTCGTTGGAGTGGTGCTCGAACGGGCCGATGAACACCACGGGCCGGTCGGCGGGCGGGATGTGCGCCGTCAGGTCGTAGCGGTCGTCGAGCCCGGCGGGCACCCGCAGCCCCAGGATGTGCACCATCTTGTCGATCGCGGCGGTCGAGCCGGACCCGGTGAAGATGACCACGGTCTCGGCGTCGCCGCCGACGGCGTCGTTGACGATCTGGCGGGCGTCCTCCCGCAGGCGGGTCGTCTGGAGTCCGGTGCCGGAGGACTCGGTGTGGGTGTTCGCGTACCGCGGCAGCACCTCGTCACGGATGAACCGCTCGATGAAGTCCAGCGCCCGTCCTGACGCGGTGTAGTCGGCGTAGGTCACGCGGCGCGCGCCATACGGCCCCCACATCACCTGGTCGTCACCGATGACGGCGTCGCGAATGCGCTGCAGCAGGGGGCTCTCCATGGCGGCCATTATCCGCTCCGCCACGCCGTCCCCTTTCGAGTGGTCGCACGGGAATCGCACAGGCTGTCCGCCCATGCGTGCAGCCCGATTGTTTAACGTTTCGTCCGGAGGTTCTCAGGGAGCCTCAAGAGTTTGGGGGTAGGGAAGTTGGTCAGTGTTGACCAGTCCGAGCCAACAGACGTCGTCGACCGTCTGCTGTGGCGCGACGCCACGCAGATCCTGAGCCGGCACAACGGGTCGGACGGTGACGGACAGTGCATCTGGTGCGGGCGGGAGTGGCCGTGCGCGCCGCGCCGGCTCGCCGAGAACGCCGAGGCCGCCTCGCGGCGGCCGTGGAACGAGGCCTGGACCGCCCGGCACGACCTCTACAGCCTGAGGACGATGCCCGACTGGCGGATCGACCTCGGCGCCCCGCAGCGTTCCAGGGGCGGCTGGCACCGTGCCGGCGGCAACCGGGGAACCTTTCTCTAGCACGATCGTTGATCTGAGCGGTGACTTCGGCGCTCCCGCCATGGCCGTGGTCACCGCGACACAAAGACCCGCTCGGACACGGTTGCCGGCATGCCTCCGCCGGCTCCGAACGCCTCCGGCCAGGCGTCCTCCCCAGGGATCGGGCGGGTCTACCCGGCAGGCGAGGGCACACCTTTCGTGGTTCCCCCGCATACATCGCGATGGTGTGCCCTCGCCTGCCAAAACCCTCACGCACTCGTGACAACGGCCCGGCCTCCGCAAACAGGAGGCCGGGCCGTTGCCGTGGGTCACTCGGCGACGAACGAGAACACCGAGTTGGCGGTGTGGATGTTCGAGCCGGCGGGAGCGACGACCTTCACCGGGCACACGCCGGAGAAGTTGCCGGTCCCGAGGCCGGCCGGGTCGTCGGCGAGGCCGCTGGTCGGCGTCTTGACGGTGATCGAGGTGCCGGCCGTGTTCAGCACGAAGTTGGTGCCGGCGACGCCGCAGAAGTTCACGCCGGTGGCGCCGGTGAAGGTGCCGGTGAGCGTCACGCTGGTGGCGGTGTTGATCTTGCCGATGTTCGGCGTCATGGCCGTCAGCACCGGCACCGTGACGACGCTCGTGCCGAGGTCGGTGGCGCTCCACGTCTTGGTGACGCCGTTGTGGGTGATCGACAGGTTGCCGTTGGTCATGCCGGCGGCGGTCTTGCCGGTGAACCAGTTGCCGTTCTCGGTCGTGCCGGACGGGGCCGTGGTCATCTGCGTGCCGTCGGTCTTCTTCCAGACCTTGACCTCGCTCAGCGGCTTGCCGCCGAGCGAGGCGCTCAGGACGCCGCTGGCCCCGCTGAACGTGAAGTCGTTGTCGGCCTTGACGCGGATGGTCTGGCCGCCGGTCGAGAGGAACTGCTGGATCTGGTCCGCGGACTGCAGCGCGCTGCTCAGGTCGGTGATGACCGGAGTGGTGGTGTCGAGCTTCGGGGGCGCGATGAAGACCAGGCCGGACAGCGCCTTGGTGAGGGTGCCGCCGCTGTTGGCGAAGTTGATCCCGATCGTCTCGGAGGCGACGCCGGACGTCGGCGCGCAGCCGCCGGTGGGCGTCTTGGTCGCGATCTGGGTCGTCCCGGTCACTATGTAGAAGTCGAGGCCCTGGCAGTCGACGTCGGCGCCGAGGTCGACGCTCTCCACCGAGTTCTCGTCGAGGGTCGCGCCGGTCAGGCCGACCACGTTGATGATGACCACCTGTTTGTCGGTGTCCGCGGCGACCTTGCCGCCGGCGGGCGAGGCGATGGTGACCGAGGTGGCGGCGGGGGCGGCGTGGGCCGTCATCGGCGTGGCGATCAGCGCCGCCGCGCTGAGCAGCGTTGCCGCGGCCGTGCCCGCGCCGGCCGCTCTGGCGAAGCGGGATTGCACGAATGACATTGAGCAGGGTCCTCTCAAGCTGAACGGCTGAATGGGGATACTCACTCAACGTAACAGCATGAATGCTGTCAGTAGTGAAAATTCCTCAGGAATGCGACGGCGGCCCGGAGTCGGGATTGCACTCCGGGCCGCCCAAATCGCGCGGTGGGTCAGTTCATCGCCATGAGGTAATCGGCGACGGTGAAGGTGGAGCCGCTGGAGATGATCGTCTGCGAGTAGCCGGCGGTGAGCTGTGCGCCCACGGCGCCGTTGCTGACGACCGTCACGGTGTAGGTGCCATTCGGGATCGGGATGCCGGAGTGCAGCGTCAGGGACGGCGTCGTCGCGGTCGCCGTGGCCGCGTTCGACAGCGTCGGCACGCCGGCGGAGACGCTCACGATCCTGGTGCCGTTCGGGATGCCCGGGCCGCTGATCGCCCGGCCGACGTCACCGGCGTTGAAGGCGGATCCCGCCGAGGTGCCGAGCGTGGCGCTGCCGGCCGTGGTCGCGGCGTCGGCGATGACCCGGTTCGTGTTCAGTGTCATCGCGGTCACCGCGGACGTGGTGTTCTTCGACAGCGTCACGTGCGTCGCGTCGGTGAACGCCATGATGCTCGTGCCGGTCGGGATGCCCGTGCCGGTCACCGCCATGCCGACGTCCGAGGCCGAGAAGTTGCACGTGGTGGTGGTGGCCGAGCCGACCACGTTGGCGGAGCCGGAGGTGACGGTGCAGCCGCTGAGCGCACGGGTGGAGTTGGCGCCGGCGAAGCCGGTGCCGGCCGTGTAGAGCGTGCAGATGAGCTCGTTGTCGTCCACAACCGTGACGTCGAGGCACTCCGCGACCTGCGGGTTGGTCTTGACCGTCGGGCTGGTGCCCGCCGCCGGGTTGTAGGCGCCCCGGACCAGGTAGACGTGCGCCTTGGCGTTGTCGGGCGTCAGGCCGCCGGACGAGTTGCCGCTGAAGTCGAGCGCGGAGAAGCCGACACCGGTGATGTCGAGGTCGGTGCCCTGGTTCCGGGTGTTCGGCGAGTTCCTGGGCGTGACCGTGATGCCGTTGGTGTAGCTGAAGACGGCGGGCTTCGTGACCGTGCCGCCGGTGGTGGTCAGCGACAGCGCGAAGGGGCCGCCCGCGGAGTGCGGCGGGACGGTCGCGGTGAAGGACAGGTTGTTGCCGGCGACCACGATGTCGGTCAGCGGCTCGCCGCCGAGCAGCGCGGTCATGCCGACGCCCCCGGTCGGGATGTTCGTGCCCGTGACGGTGATCGTCGTGCCGCCCTCGGCGGGGCCGGTGGTCGGCGTCACGGTCGAGATCGTCGGGACCGGGCCGACGGTGTACTGCAGGCCGGAGCCGGCGATCAGCGGGCTGTTCGCGTTACCGGCGGTGTTGCCGCTGTACACGCAGATGTACCAGTCCTCGGTCGTGAAGCCACCCGCGTTGACCACGCCGGCCGGGACGGTGATCGACAGCTTGTTGGTCGGTGGCGTGCCGTTGAGGATCTTCACGCTGCTGGTCGGCACGGCGACGACGGTGCCGCTGACGGCGGAGTACGTCGAGGTGCATCCGGCGTTGTCCTGGAACTGGACGTACACGGAGCCGGTGTTGAAGACCTTGCCGATGGCCGTGGCGGTGATCGTGTTGCCGCCGGCGGTCGGGCCGGAGGTCGCGCCCGGGACGAGGCTGCCGTTGAGCGTGAACACCTCGTCGGAGGCGTTCTGCAGCGTGGAGCCGGCCGCGTTGTAGGTGCACACGAAGTACTGGGCGGTGATCTGCGACGGGGTGCCGAGCAGCGTCAGTGACGCCGGGACGGTCACGTCCAGCACGCTGGAGGAGGTCACCTTGATGTTGGCCGCCGGCACCTCGATGACGCCGCCGGTCTGTGTGATCGGGTCCGAGGCACTGGGTGGCGTCGGGGTCAGGGCGGCTGCCGCACACGCGGTGTTGCCGGCGGACTTCCACTGGAACTGCACGCGCGTCGCGCCGGTGAAGCTCGTGCCGGAGTCGGTCACTGTGATCACCGTGCCGACGGGGCCGGTGCTCGGTGCGATCGCCGTGGCGGCGAACGCCGGGGTCCCGACCGCGACCAGGCCGGCCGTCACGAGCGTCAGCACGGCGCCTATGCGCGCCGCGGCGACACCGCGTTGCTTTGTCTTGACTTGCACTTTGGTCGTCTCCTCCGTCAGACCGCGGGATGGGAGCAATCGATGGGCACGGATCACCTGAAACAGGGAAACGTATGCCGGATCGTCACTCAAAGTATCAGTACGGTTGCTGACGGTAGTCGCAAACTCGAAGGTTGCTCACACTTCGCACACAAAGAGACGGGCGCCCCGAGGTGCGCCCGTTTGCCGCGGAAAGGTCAGAGCGTTGGCAGCGAGCCCACGCCGATCGGGCAGGTCATGCCGTTCGGGCCGTGGTTGCAGTAGCCGTACGGGTTCTTCACGTCCGACAGGTACTGCTGGTGGTAGTCCTCGGCGTAGTAGAACGGGCCGGCCGGGCCGATCTCGGTGGTGATCTCGTCCTTGCCGGCGGCGCGGACCACCGGGGCGAACGCATCCCGCGAGGCGGCCGCGGCCGTCTCCTGCGCCGGCGTGGTCGTGTAGATCGCCGAGCGGTACTGGGTGCCGACGTCGTTGCCCTGGCGCATGCCCTGGGTCGGGTCGTGGTTCTCCCAGAACGCCTTGAGCAGCGTCTCATAGGAGACCTTCAGCGGGTCGTACACGACCTGGACGGCCTCGGTGTGACCGGTCCGGCCGGAGCAGGTCTCCTCGTAGGTCGGGTTGGTGGTGAACCCGCCCTGGTAGCCGACGGCGGTGGAGTGGACGCCGGGGATGCGCCAGAAGATGCGCTCCGCACCCCAGAAACAGCCCATGCCGAAATACGCGACCTCCAGGCCCAGCGGCCAGGGCCCGCGCAGCGGGGTGCCGAGCACGGTGTGGGTCGCCGCGACCGGCATCTCGGTGTCGCGGCCGGCGAGCGCGGTGTCGGCGGTGGGCAGGTCGAGCGGCTTACGGATCCACGGGAACACGATCAGCTCCTTACAAAGCTCGTGGGCTCAAGTTTGCCTCGCGACGCGCCCGTCCGCCTTATCAGGTCATTACGGCTGCGACCCGGCGAGCGGATTGTGGCGACCCGTGACTCGGCTCACCCTGGCCCGCACTATGGTCGGTCCATGACGCACGGCTTCGAGACCCTCGCCATCCACGCCGGCCAGGAGCCGGACCCCGCCACCGGAGCGGTGGTCCCGCCGATCTTCCAGACCAGCACGTACGCGCAGGACGCGGTGGGCCACCCCCGACGCGGCTACGAGTACAGCAGGACCCAGAACCCGACCCGCGACGCGCTCCAGGAGTGCCTCGCCGCGATCGAGGGCGGCCGCCGGGCCCTCGCCTTCGCCTCCGGCCTCGCCGCCGAGGACACGCTGCTGCGCACGGTGTGCGTGCCCGGCGACCACGTGGTCATCCCCGACGACGCCTACGGCGGCACCTACCGGCTCTTCTCGAAGGTCGCGCAGCGGTGGGGCCTGGACTACACGCCGGCGTCGATCCACAGCGTCGACGCGGTCCGCGACGCGATCACCGACCGCACGAAGATCGTCTGGCTGGAGACCCCGACCAACCCGCTGCTCGGCATCGCCGACATCGCCGCGCTCGCCCAGGTCGCCCACGACCGCGGCGCGCTGCTGGTGGTGGACAACACGTTCGCCTCGCCGTACCTGCAGCAGCCGCTGCACCTGGGTGCCGACATCGTCGTGCACTCCACCACGAAGTACATCGGCGGGCACTCCGACGTCGTCGGCGGCGCCCTCGTCGGCAGCGACGACGAGCTGCTGGACCGCCTCGCCTTCCACCAGAACGCGATGGGCGCCGTCTGCGGCCCGTTCGACGCGTGGCTGACCATGCGCGGCATCAAGACCCTCGGCGTGCGCATGGACCGGCACTGCGACAACGCGGAGAAGGTCGTCGAGTTCCTGTCCAGGAACAAGGCGGTGCGCCAGGTCCTGTACCCGGGGCTGCCCGACCACCACGGCCACGAGGTCGCGGCCAAGCAGATGCGGCGCTTCGGCGGCATGGTGAGCTTCCGGGCCGCCGGCGGCGAGGAGGCCGCCGTGGAGATCTGCAACCGGGCGAAGCTGTTCGTGCTGGGCGAGTCCCTCGGCGGCGTCGAGTCGCTGATCGAGCACCCCGGCCGCATGACCCACGCCAGCGCGGCCGGCTCGCCGCTGGAGGTCCCCGGCGACCTCGTCCGGCTGTCCGTCGGCATCGAGACGATCGACGATCTTCTCGCGGACCTGGAGCAAGCCCTCGCTCGTTGAGACACTGAACGCCCATCGGCCGGAAGGTGTCTCACCATGCTGCACCGCTCCACCACCTGGGTCGGCAGCACCGCGCGGGAGATCGCCCGCGCGGTGCGCCGCGGTGACACGTCAGCGACGGAGGTCGTCGCCGACCACCTCGACTCGATCCGCGCCTACGACCGGATCGTCGGCGCGTTCCGGCAGGTCCGGGCCGGCGAGGCGATCGCCGAGGCGGAGATCGTCGACGACCAGCCGGAGCTGCGCAACCTGCCCCTGGCCGGCGTGCCGATCGCGGTGAAGGAGAACACCGCGGTCACCGGCCTGCCCACGTGGAACGGCTCGGCGGCCGCCCGCGGCCCCGTCGCCGAGCACGACCACGAGGTCGTCCGGCGGCTGCGCGGCGCGGGCGCCGTCGTCGTCGGCGTGACGAAGATGCCGGAGCTCGGCATCTGGGGGATCACCGACGACGCCGACGGCGTCACCCGCAACCCGTGGCGCACCGACCGGACCCCCGGCGGCTCGTCGGGCGGGTCGGCCGCCGCGGTCGCCGCCGGCCTGGTGCCGATCGCGCACGGCAACGACGGGCTCGGCTCGATCCGGATCCCGGCCGCCTGCTGCGGGCTCGTCGGCCTCAAGCCCGGCCGGGGCGTCGTCCCCGCCGGCATCGGCGCCAACGACTGGCACGGGCTCGCCGAGAACGGCATCCTCGCGACCACCGTCGGCGACGCGTCGCTGGGCTTCTCGGTCATCGCCGGCCGTACCCCCGAAGCGCTGCAGACGCCGGGGAAGCTGCGGATCGCCGTGTCGTCGCGCAGCCCCGCCACCGGCGTGTTCCCCGACGCGGGCACCCGCAAGGGCCTCAGCGACGCCGTCCGCCTGCTGCTCGGCCTCGGCCATGACGCGGTGCGCGCCGACCCCACCTATCCGCCGGCGCTCGCCGCGAAGGTCCTCGCCACCTGGTTCGCCGGCGCGGCCGTCGACGCCGCCGACCTGGACGTGTCGCGGCTGCAGCCGCGCACCCGCCGGCACGTGGCGCTCGGCGAGCGGGCCCTGCGCCGCGGCCTGGTCAAGCCCGCCGACCGGGACGAGTGGCGGGAGCGCTGCCGCAACTGGTTCCTGGCCGGCGGCCACGACGTGCTCGTCACCCCGGCCCTCGCGACCGCCCCGCCGCGCGCCGTGCGCTGGTCGGAGCGCTCCTGGTCGGCGAACATGCTGGTCAACGCCCGCTACGCGCCCTACAGTGCGCCGTGGAACTTCGCCGGCTTCCCCGCGATCGTGATCCCGGTCGGGGTCCGGGCCGACGGGCTGCCCGCCGCGGTCCAGTTCGTCGGGCCGCCCGGCTCCGAGCTGCTGCTGCTCGCCCTCGCCGGCCAGGTCGAGCAGGCCGCGCCGTGGCGGCGGCACGCGCCGGGCTGGCCCCGCGTCGCGGCGCGGCGTTAGGGCGGGCGATGCGGCGGATCAGGGCGATCTCCGGCTGGGCGACCGCGGCGATGCTCGCGGTCGCCGGGGCGGCCCTCACCCACCTGTGCGTGGCGTTTTTGCCCCTCGTCGACATCTGGGCCGCGCACCGTCCCGGCACCGACGCCGCGGCGGTGCGCCTCGGCGGCTGGGCCGCCCTCGCCGCCGCGGTGCTGGCCGCCTGGGTCGCGTTCGCCGGCTGGGCCGGCCGGGCCCGGTCGAACCTGGCGGCGTTCGGCATCCGCGCCACGTCCGCGGTGCCGCTCATGGACGTCGCCGTCGGCAGCGTGGGCCGGTCACCGCTGCTGCGCCGCAGGATGACGGTGCTCACCTGGTTGTGGTGGCTCGGCCTGCTGCTCACGGTGACCGCCGTCGGCGCCGCCGTCCTGGCCGGCCTCGACAACCTGCGGGAGATCGACGACGTCCGGGAGCGGGTCGCCGCCGGCGGGACCGTCGACCGGGCGCTCGTGTCGCACCTGTTCGGCCGGCAGCTGCTGCTGCGCCTGCCCGGCGCGGCGCTCGGCATCGCCGCCGCGGTGGTCGCGCTGATCCTCATCGCCCGCGTGACCAGCGCGCAGTACGGCCGCGTCGCCCGCCTCCGCGGATCCCTCGTGCCACCGGCGACCCTGCGGGCGCTGCGCTCCACGAACGACGACTGGACGGTGGTGCTGCCGGTCGCGGTGGGTGGCACGATCGGGGAATGACGGAACCTTCCTCGGGGCTCGTGACGCTCGCCGACATCGAGGCGGCACGCGACCTGCTGTCCGGCGTGATCCGCCGGACCCCGGTCGAGCCCAGCCGGCCGCTCACCGCGAAGCTCGGCGGCCCTGCCTGGCTCAAGTGCGAGAACCTGCAACGGGCCGGATCGTTCAAGGTCCGCGGCGCGTACGTGCGGATCGCCCGCCTCAGCGCGGACGAACGCCGCCGCGGGGTGGTCGCCGCCAGCGCCGGCAACCACGCGCAGGGCGTCGCCCTCGCGGCCGGCCTGCTCGGCACCACCAGCACCGTCTTCATGCCCGTCGGCGCGCCGCTGCCGAAGATCGCCGCCACCAAGAACTACGGCGCCGCGGTCCAGTTCGCCGGCGCCACCGTCGACGAGGCGCTCGTCGCCGCGCAGGAGTTCGCCGACCGCACCGGCGCGGTGCTGATCCACCCCTTCGACCACCCCGACATCATCGCCGGGCAGGGCACCCTCGGCCTGGAGCTGCTCGAGCAGCTGCCCGACGTGCGGACCATCGTCACCGGCATCGGCGGCGGCGGCCTCATCTCCGGGCTCGCCGTCGCGGTCAAGGCGCTGCGCCCCGACGTGCGCATCATCGGCGTGCAGGCGGCGGGCGCGGCGGCCTTCCCCGAGTCGCTGCGCGCCGGCCGCCCGGTCCGCCTGGCCGCGCTCGGCACGATCGCCGACGGCATCGCGGTCGGCCGCCCCGGCGACCTCACGTTCGCCCACGTCAGCAAGCTCGTCGACGAGGTCGTCACGGTCACCGACGAGGACATCTCCCGGGCGCTGCTCATGCTGCTCGAGCGCGGCAAGACCGTCGTCGAGCCCGCCGGCAGCGTCGGCGTCGCGGCCCTGCTCGCCGGCGCCGTCGAGGTCGAGACCCCCACCGCCGCGGTCCTCTCCGGCGGCAACATCGACCCGATGCTCATGCTCCGGGTGATCGAGCACGGCCTCGCCGCCGCCGGCCGCTACCTGGCCTTCACCGTCCGCTGCGGCGACCGCCCCGGCCACCTGGCGAAGATCCTCTCCCTGATCGCCGAGCACGGCGCCAACGTCGTCGACGTCGCCCACCGCCGCCAGGACCCGCGCCTGCAGCTCGGCGAGGTCGAGATCCACCTGTCGGTCGAGACCCGCGGCTCAGAACACTCCGACCGGCTGGTCAACGCCCTCCGTTCGGCCGGATACACGGTGACCTTCGGCGCGTAGAAGATCCTTTGTGACCTTCGGCAAGCGGCTCGCGCGCCGCCACACCTTCGCCACCTTCGACGCCTTCAGCCGTGGGGCCGACCGCAGCACGACGGTCGGCTCCGGTGTGCTCCTGGTGTCGTCGCTGCTGCTGTACGGGGTGGTCCTGGGGCTGCTCGCCACCGGGATCTGGCTGTGCACCGTCTCGACCCCCGGCATCTTCGTGGGGCTGGTGGTGATCGCCCTCGCGGTCCTCCTGCGGCCGCGCCTGGGCCGGGTGCCGAAGTACGCGACCGAGGTCACCGCGGCGGAGGCGCCGCAGCTGCACGCGCTGGTCCGCGAGGCGGCCGCCGCGGTCGGCGCGCCGGTCCCGCGGGTCTACGTCGAGGGCGACCTGTTCGACGCGGCGGCCTACACGGTCGGCCTGCGGCGCCGCCCGACCCTGGTGCTGGGCCTGCCGCTGTGGAACGCGCTGCCGCGGCAGTCCCGGATGGCGTTGCTGGGCCACGAGCTCGGCCACTTCGTCAACGGCGACCCGCGGCGCGGGCTGCTGGTCCAGCCGTCGTGGACGACCCTGGCCGAGCTCGACACGCTGCTCCAGCCGGAGTCCAGGCGGGAGGGTGACGTCTGGACGAGCGAGGGGTTCCTGGTCGTCTGGGTCGTCAGGCCGCTGCTGAACCTGGTCAAGCTGGTCGTGCGCGGCCTGCTGTGGGTGCCCAGGACCGCCCTCGCCGTCCAGGTGCTGCGGGAGGGGCAGCGGGCCGAATACCGTGCCGACCGGGTCGCGGCCCGGCTGGCCGGCCGCGCGGCCACCGTCGACGTGCTCGACACGCTGGTCGTGCTCGAGAGCCTCGGGATGCTGATCATGCGGGACGCCCGGGCCGGGCGGCCGGTCGCCGAGTGGCCGCAGACCACCCGGCAGCTGCTCGACGAGCTGCGGCCGCAGCTGGCGTCGCGGCGCGAGGCGGAGACGGAGCGCGAGATCTCGCTCTTCGCCACCCACCCGCCGTCGGGGTTGCGGGCCCGGTTGATCGAGGCGACCGCGCCGGAGTCGGCGGCGGTCGTGCTCGACAGCGCGCGCAACGAGCGGATCGACGCCGAGCTGGCACGACACAGCGCCAGCTCGGCGCGGACCCTCAAAGCGTTGTGATGCTCAGCCGGCGAACGGCTCGAACGAGATGACCTTCACGGCGATCTGCGCGCCGCTCGGGGCGGTGTACTTCACCTGGTCACCCTTTCCGGCGCCCAGGATCGCCTTGCCCAGCGCGGACTCGGGGCTGTAGACGGTCAGGTCCGTCGTCGCCGCGATCTCCCGGGAGCCCAGCAGGAACGTCTCGGTGTCGTCCTCGTCGTCGTCGAACTGGATCGTGACGACGGTGCCGGGCGCGACCTTGTTGCTCGTCGGCGCCTCGCCGACGACTGCCTTGCGCAGGAACTCCTTCAGGTACAGAATGCGGCCCTCGGCCTTGCCCTGCTCCTCGCGGGCGGCGTGATAGCCGCCGTTCTCGCGCAGGTCACCCTCTTCGCGGCGAGCGTTGATCTCCGCGGCGAGCGCCGGCCGGTTGGCGATGTGCTCGTCCAGCTCGGCCTGGAGCCGGTCAAATGCTTCCTGCGACAGCCAGGTTGTCCCCTGGTTGCCGTCGGTCGTCGACACTGAAGATCTCCTTACGGGCACGCTCGGTCAAACCACCAAAGTACCAGTGAGCCGCATCACCGTCGGCATGGAAAATGCTGGGTACTCAGCGGGTGCGGCGCGGGCCGCAGGCCGGGACCTCCACGGTGACCGGCCGGGCGCTCGTCGCCAGCCGGTAGGTGACCGGTGCCTCGGCGCCCTTCGGGACGTCGACCTCGGCCAGGCCGACCTCCTCGCCGCTGGCGGAGCGGGCCCGGACCCGGCAGGTCGCCTCCTTCGAGGCGTCCTTGCGGACCACGAAGTCCACCGTGATGCCGTCGTCGCTGACCGCGTAGAAGCGCTGGACCTGCGGCTCGTACTCCTGCGGCCCGTACTGCTGGAAGAGCTTCACCGCGATGAGCACGCCGGCGACCCCCGCCACGGCGGCGAGGAGCACGACCAGCCAGGTGCGGCGCGGCCGGGGCTCCCGGCGGCGGCCGTAGCGGCCCGGCGGGTACTTGGCTGTGGCGTGCGTCTCGGTCACGGGATGACGGTCCTCGTCGTTTCGTCGGAGGTACCGACCACAATAGGGTCGTAACCCGGGGAGCCCCCACCGCGGGGTTGACGGACACCTTGAGGAGAGCTCGTGAGCGAGCAACTGCGATTGATGGCGGTGCACGCGCATCCCGACGACGAGTCGAGCAAGGGCGCGGCCGCGATGGCGCGCTACGCCGCCGAGGGCGTCGAGGTGCTGGTCGTCACGTGCACCGGCGGCGAGCGGGGCAGCGTGCTCAACCCGAAGCTCGACCGGCCCGAGGTCTGGGAGAACATCGCCACCATCCGCCGCGCGGAGATGGACCGGGCGCGGGAGATCCTCGGCGTCGACCAGGCGTGGCTGGGCTTCGTCGACTCGGGCTTCCCGGAGGGCGACCCGCTGCCGCCGCTGCCCGAGGGCTGCTTCGGCCTGATGGACCCCGAGGAGGCGGCGGCGCCGCTGGTCGAGCTGATCCGCAGGTTCCGCCCGCACGTGATCACCACGTATGACGAGGAGGGCGGCTATCCGCACCCCGACCACGTCATGACGCACAAGGTGAGCATGGTGGCGTTCGACGCCGCCGGCGACGCGGCCCGCTATCCGGACGCCGGCGAGCCGTGGCAGCCGCTGAAGCTGTACTACAACATGGGCTGGTCCCGGGTCCGCATGCTCGCGCTGCACGAGGCGATGCTGGAGACGACCGGCGAGTCGCCCTACACCGAGTGGATGAAGCAGTGGGAGGAGCGCCCCGACAAGGGCGACCGGGTCACCACCCGCGTGCCGTGCGGTGAATACTTCGAGGCCCGCGACGACGCGCTGCGCGCGCACGCCACGCAGGTCGACCCCGACGGCTTCTGGTTCGCCGTCCCGCTCGACATCCAGCAGAAGATCTGGCCCACCGAGGACTATGAGCTGGTGAAGTCGCACGTCGACACCCGCACGCCGGAAGACGATCTCTTCGCGGGCGTAAGGTAGGCAGTATGCAAGCGTGGCAGTTCCTGGCCGAGAACAACTTCGGCGACACCCGCTCGGGCGGTCTGGCCGGCCCCATGGGGCTGCTCATCATCGTCCTGCTCGCGATCGCGACGGTGCTGTTGATCCGCAACATGACCGCGCGGATTCGCCGCCTTCCCGCGGAGTTCCCGGATCCCGACAAACCCGCCACCTCGGCCGACGACGACCGCAGTGACGAGGGCTCCGACCTAGAATCGCGGCACTGACCACTGTTGTGCCTTTCTTCCGTGCTTTAGCCTTCACGGGGTGCGCGTTCCTTTCGCCGGACGCGTCTCCCTGTGGGGCAGGGAAGGGGGGCAGATGGTGGACACCCCGTTTGCCCGCGGATCTGCTCACGCTGCGCATGCGGACCGCCGCTTAGCGTCATTGTTGTCGGTCGATGCGGTGCATCGATGACACTCGTTCCGGCGCGCCTCACCGCCGCCGTGGCGTCCGTCGCCTTCGCCGGCGTGGCCGTCGCGACGGTGCTGACCGCCACGAGGCTGCCCGGCCTCCCGGGCCTGTCAGGAGCGATCGCGGCGAGCTTCGGCGTGGTGATCCTCGCCCAGCTCGCCCGCCTGAGAGTCCGTGCCGGCGCCGGCCAGGCCGCCTTCGCCTGGGGCGAGGCCGCGATCGTGATCCTGTGCGTCAACCTGCCGGCCCCGCTGATCCCGCTCGTCGTCCTGCCGGGCGCCGCCGTGTCGCACAGCATCCTGCGCGCCGTCGACGCCCGCGTCGGCCGCGTCCGCACCGGGCGTGACCTGCTCTACACCGTCTCCGCGCTCACCCTGGCCGGCACGCTCGCCGCGGCCACCGCCACCCTCGTCGCGCCGGTCCACGACGCGCCCCTCACGCCGCACGGCATCCTCGCCCTGAGCGCCGGCGCGCTCGTGTACTGCGTCGTGTCGATCACCGCCACCGCCGCGCACGTCGCCACCACCCGGGGCGGCCGGACCGCCACCGTCGCCGCCGAGCTGCTGCGCGGCAAGCTGCTCATGGTCGTCGGCAACGTCGTCATCGGCCTGGTCGTCGTCTGGGCCTGCCTCACCGACGCGCTCCTGCTGCTGCTCCTGCCGCCGGTCCTGCTGCTGCTCCAGCAGCTCTACGCGAGCCGCATCGGCGACCGCGAGGAGCGCCGCACCTGGCACGAGTTCGCCGAGGCGACCCGCGACCTCAACCGGCTCGACGTGCGGGGCACCGCCGAGGCCGGCATCGAGGGCGCCCGGCGGCTCTTCGGCGCTTCGGGCGCGCAGGTCGTGCTGGCGGACGGCACCGTCTTCGGCACGGGTCCCGGCGGGGTCCCTGCGGCTCACCAACTGGTCGTCGGCACGGTCGCCGTCGGCGAGTTGCGGCTCACCGGCCTCGGCCGGCTCAGGCCCCGCAACCAGCGCATGCTCGACGCGTACGGGGACGCCCTCGCCGCCGCCCTGCACGACGCGATCAGCCAGGACGAGCTGCGCACGATGAGCGAGCGCACCACGTACGACGCCGTCCACGACCCCCTGACCGGCCTGTTCAACCGGGCGGCGCTGCTGTCGCGCGGCAACGCCATGCTCCGCCGCCGCGGGCCGCACGACCCCGTCGCCATGCTGCTGCTGGACGTCAACGACTTCAAAGAGGTCAACAACGCCCTCGGCCACGCGGCCGGCGACGAGGTGCTCCGCGTGATCGCCGGCCGGGTCACCGAGGCCGGCGGCGCCGGCGACCTGCTCGCCCGCCTCGGCGGCGACGAGTTCGCGCTGCTCATCACCGACCTCGACACCGGCGGCGCCGACCTCGCCCTCGCCGCCGCCGTCGAGCGGGCCCGCAAGCTCAGCGCGCAGATCGCCGTGCCGATGCGGATCGACGGGGTGCTCCTGTCGAAGGAGCCGTCCATCGGCGTGGTCGTCGCCGCCGCCGGCGAGGTCGACCTCACCGAGCTGCTGCGCCGCGCCGACATCGCCATGTACCAGGCGAAGCGCGCCGTGCAGCCGGTCGCCTGGTACGACGCCGCGCGCGACGACGCCAGCACCGACCGCCTCGCCCTGCTCGCCGAGCTGCGGGAGGCGCTGCACGCCGGCGAGCAGCTCAGCGTCGAGCTGCAGCCGGCCGTCTCGCTGGCGCCCGGCGCGCAGCAGATCACCGGCGTCGAGGCGCTCGTGCGGTGGAAGCACCCGCGCCGAGGGCCGCTCACCCCAGGCCAGTTCCTGCCGGTCGTGGAGGCCAGCGAGCTGATGGGCCCGCTCACCCGGTGGGTCCTCGACCGGGCGATCGGCCTCGCGTCCAGCTGGCGGCGGGCCGGTCTCGCCGTCCCCGTGTCGGTCAACATCTCCGCCCGCAGCCTCCTGGAGCGGCAGCTGCCCGAGGCGATCGGCGACCTGCTCGCCCGCCACCGCCTCCCGGCCGAGCTGCTCGTCCTGGAGATCACCGAGACCGTGATGCTGTCGCAGTCGCCCGTCATCGACGACGTCCTCGCCCGCATCCGGCGGCTCGGCGTCCAGCTCGCGGTCGACGACTTCGGCACCGGGTTCTCCTCGTTCACCGTGCTCACGCGGCTGCCCGTACAAGAGGTGAAGATCGACCGGGAGTTCGTCGCGCAGATGATCGACTCCCCGAAGGCCGAGGCGATCGTCCGGGCCACGGTCGAGCTCGGGCTGCGGCTCAAGCTGCGCGTCGTCGCCGAGGGCGTGGAGAACCCCGACCAGCGCGCCGCCCTGGCCGCGCTGGGCTGCACCTCCGCGCAGGGCTTCCTGTTCCACCCGCCGCTGGCCGCCGAACGCCTGGCGGCCGTCCTGCGCGAGCGCCGCCAGGTGCAGCGCCGTCACCTGCGCGCCGAGGGCACCGGGTAGTCCATCCGTCACCGTGCGCATCGACGGTCCTCGGGGTTCGCGGACCGGTGCTAGGGTCTGCCACAGCGATTCTTGAGCGGGGGCCCGGGATGGCGATCATCGATGTGTCCGACCTGCGGCGGACGTTCCGGTCCCGCAGCGGCCTGCGCCGCACGGAGAAGGTCGTCGAGGCCGTGCGGGGCATCTCCTTCCAGGTGGAGCGCGGCGAGCTGTATGGCCTGCTCGGGCCCAACGGCGCCGGCAAGACCACCACGATCAAGATGCTCATCACGCTGCTGCTGCCGACCGGCGGGCGGATCGAAGTGCTCGGCCACGACGTCGTCGCCAGCCCGCGCGAGGTGCGCCGCCGCGTCGGTTACGTCTTCGGCGGCGACCGCGGGCTGTATGAGCGCCTGTCCGGCCTGGACAACCTGCGGTATTTCGCCGAGCTGTACGCGGTGCCGGCCCGCGAGCAGCGCGCCCGCATCGGCGAGCTGCTCGACCTCGTCGGCCTGGCCGGCCGCGAGCGGGAGCGGGTCGAGGGCTACTCCCGCGGTATGCGCCAGCGGCTGCACATCGCCCGCGGCCTGCTGCACCGCCCCGAGGTCCTCTTCCTCGACGAGCCCAGCATCGGCATCGACCCCGTCGGCGCCCGCGAGCTGCGGCAGACGGTGAAGGCCCTCATCGAGCAGGGCACCACGGTGCTGCTCACCACGCACTACATGTTCGAGGCCGACGAGCTGTGCGACCGCATCGCCGTGCTCGCCGGCGGCCGCATCGTCGCCGAGGGCACGCCCGAGCAGCTCAAGCAGAAGGTCAGCGTCGGCAACGTGGTGGAGGTCGAGGTCTTCGGCCTGCCCGACGGCGCCGGCGACCGGGTCCGCGCGCTGCCCGGCGTCCGCTCCCTGGTCATCGACGAGCGCGGCCCGGCCCAGGTCCTGCTCGTGCACGCCGAGCCCGGCTCCGAGGTGACCCAGCCGGTCCTCGGCGCGCTCGCCGGCGCCAGGGTCGGCCGGGTGGCGACCCGGCAGCCGACCCTGGAGGACGCGTATGTCGAGCTGGTCGGTGCCGCGTGACCTACGTCCGCGTCATCGGGCTCGCCTGGTGGCTGCAGCTGAAGATGCGCAGCCGCTCCGCCTTCGACGGGCTGCTCGGCGTCCTCTACCCGCTGTTCTTCTCCACCGTCGTCTTCATGATGTTCCGCCACGGCGGTGCGTCGGGCGCCGTGCTGCTCAGCGCCGCCGTGGGCGCCAGCGTCATGGGCGTGTGGTCCTCGACCAGCACCACCGCCTCGGCCGCGCTGCAGCAGGAGCGCCGGCAGGGCACCCTCGAGCTGCTCGTCGCCGCGCCGACGCCGCTGCCCGTGGTGATCCTGCCGGTCACGCTGTCGATGGCGACCATCGGCGCGTACAGCCTCGTCGTCACCCTCGTGTGGGGCCGCTTCGTCTTCGGCGTCGACCTCGCCATCCAGCGGCCCGTCCAGTTCGTGCTCGCCGCGGCGGTCACCGTCGTGTCGATCGGCGTCCTGGGGTTCCTGCTCGCGGTCTCGTCCGTGCGGTATCGCACCGCGTGGGCCCTCGGCACCGCCCTGGAGATGCCCGTCTGGCTGATCAGCGGCTTCCTCGTGCCCCTGGACCTGCTGCCCGCGTGGATCCGGCCGATCTCGTGGCTGCTCGCGCCGACCTGGGGCATCGACGCGATCCGTGCCGCCGCCGAGGGGCGCGACGCCGTGCCCGCGCTGGCCGCCTGCCTGGGTCTTGCCGTGGTGTACGGCCTGGTCGGCTCCTTCCTGGCGGTCCGCCTCGTCGACGCCGCACGCCGCCACGCCACCCTGGCGCTGACATGAGCGGCCGCTTCGCGGAGCGCCGCGGCGCCGCCGGGGTGCGGTCATGAGCGCGCTGCGGCTGTTCTTCCTGGGCGGGCTCACCAGCTACCGGGCGCTGTTCTCGTGGCTGAGCCCGTGGATCCTGATCCCGACGTTCGTCGTCGGGCCGATCGCGCAGATCCTCTTCTTCGCCTATGTCGGCCGCGCCGCGGGCGTCGGCGACGACGCGTACTACGTCATCGGCAACGCCGTGCAGAATGCCGCCATCCCCTGCATCTTCGCGATGAGCATCACCGTCGGCGACGAGCGCCGCCAGGGGACCCTCGGCCTGCTGCTCGTCTCGCCGGCGCGGCGCATCCCGCTCTTCCTCGGCCGCGCGCTGCCCGTCGTCGTCAACGGGCTCGCCGTCGCGCTCGTCGCGCTGCTCGCCGGGTCGCTGCTGCTGGACGTGCCGATCAGGGCGTCGTCGCTCCTGGCGCTCACCGGCGTGGTGGCGGTGTCGGCGTTCGCGTGCACCGGGCTCGGCCTCGCCAACGCGGCGCTGTCGCTGCGGGTCCGCGAGGTGGCCGTCCTGTCCAACCTGGTCGTCGGCGTCCTGCTCGTCTTCGCCGGCGTCAACGTCCCGCTGTCGGAGCTGCCGGACTGGATGGCCGCCGTCGCCGGCTGGCTGCCGCTGACCCACGGCATCGCGGCGGCCCGCGAGGTCGCGGCCGGCGCCGAGCTGGCGTCGGTGCGCGACGACGTGCTCGCCGAGGCGGGTCTCGGCGCGCTGTACGTGGTGATCGGCCTGGCCCTGCTCGCCTGGTTCGAGCGCGAGAGCCGCCGCAAGGCCACGCTCGACGTCGCCTGAAGTTTTCGCCCGCTCCTCCACTTCGCCTCGGCCTCATAGTGGAATGGAGCATTCCGTTCTGATAGACTGGTCGCAGTCACCGAGTTGAGGGAGTGTCTGATGAGCTCGAACACCTGGACCGTCCTGGACGAGTCGCACGCGGCGCTGCGGGCGGTGCTCGCCGGGCTGCGCCCGTCGGACCTGCTGCTGCCGACGCCGTGCGAGCTGTGGAACGTCACCCAGGTCCTCCAGCACGCCGCGGGCGACCAGCTCGGCTACGCCGCCGCGATCACCGGCGAGGGCTGGCCGACGTTCGACCCGTTCGCGCCGTCGGGCGAGCTGGACGGCGACCTCGACGCGTTCAAGGCATTCGTCGAGCGCACGATGCAGGCCTCCGCCGCGGCCTGGTCAACCGTCGCCGCCGACGCGACCGACGCGCCCACGCCGCTGCCGCAGGGCAAGATGGCCGGCTGGCTCGGCGCCGGGGCGGCCGGTCTGGACGCCGCCGTCCACGCGTGGGACGTCGCGGTCGCGACCGGACAGCCGTCGCCGCTGTCCGACGGCCTGGCCGAGCGGCTGCTGCCGGTGGCGCGCGAGCTCGTCGAGCCGCTGCGGGCCTACGGCGCCTACGCCGCGGCCCTGCCGGCCGACGGCGCCGGCCCGGCGGTGACCCTGCTGCGCTACCTCGGCCGCGCGGCCTGACCCGCTTCGCAGTTGGGGGCCACCCGGCCGGGCGGCCCCCTGCGTGGCTCCCCGACCGTGGGTGATCGCTCCGGTACCGTCTGCGTCATGCGCGGGGAGCGGACGGTCGTCGCCGGCTTCGTCATCGGTGCGGTCGCGGTCGGGGCGTTCGTGGTCCTCGACCGGTATGAGAAATCCACCCAGTTCACGGACCTGCCAGGCGACGCGGACGTGCGCCTCGTCGGCAGGTTCACGCCGAAGCAGGTCGACCGCATCGCGTCCCTGCCCCAGGCCGCCGCCGTCGAGTGCGGCACCACCCTCTACGGCATCACCGTCGTCACCTCCCGCGGCCTGCTCAACGGCGCGACGGTGCTGACGGCCGCCAGCCGCCCGGGCCTGCGCTGGTCGGCGGTGCGGTCGGGCACCTACCCGGCCTCCGACGCCCAGGTCCTCATCGACGAGCGCACCGCCGCCGCCCACGACATCCGCCTCGGCGAACGGGCAACCCTGTCCCGCGGCCAGACCGTCGTCAACGCCACCGTCGTCGGCATCGCGGCCCGCCCCGCGGACACCGCCGTCGGCCCGACCGCCCCGGTGTTCCTGCTCCCGTCAGGCGCGGTCGCCGCCCTGGACGGCGAGGCGTCCTGCGAGTCGGTGACGGTGGAGCTCCGCCGCCGCCGCGACGCGAGCACGTTCAGCAAGGCCGCCCACGACCTGCTGAAACCACCCCCCACCGTCATCTACGACGAGTCCCTCCGCGGCCACGTCTGACTCACGGTGCTTGTCACGGACAAGCTTCGGCGTCGTGTTCGTCCCAGCCATCGGGGCCGCACGATGGTCGGCATCGTCGCTGGCCGGGCTCACCACGATTCCGCTACCCAGCCTCCGCGACGGGCCGCTGGTCGGCCGCCGCTTGTGTCCGTGACGGCCGCTGATTGGTCTCCGTGACGGGGCCGCTGGTCGGTCTCCACGACGGGCTGTTGCGTGGTCTTCGCGACGGGCCGCTGGTCGGTCTCCACGACGGGCCGTTGCGTGGTCTTCGCGACGGGCCGCGCTCGGTCTCCGCGACAGGCCGCTGCTGACCGGGCCCAGGTGCGCCGCAACGTCAGCCGCTGCGGGACGTGCGTTGCCACTCGTCCGCAGGCGACGTGCTGCGGCGCCCCGGGATCGGCTCTGCACCGCTCCGTGCCGGCCGGGGACGGGCTTGCCATCACCGGCTTTGCACCGCTCCGTGCCGGCCGGGGACGGGCTTGCCATCACCGGCTTTGCACCAGTCCGCACCAGCCGGGACGAGCTTGCCATGACCGGCTCTGCGCAAGTCCGCGCCAGCCGGGACAGGCTTGCCATCATCGGCGCTGCACCACGCCGGCCTGTCGCTGTGCGCAGCCGCTACGGCTGCGCGCGGGGGACCACCTCGGCGGCCACGTCTGACCAGGTCAGGGACAGGCCGGACGCGGCTCGGGTGGCCCGGATCTCCATCATGTCGCCGAGGATCACGGCGCGGTCGGCGACGACGGGGGTGTCGTCCAGCGAGTACGTGATCCGCTCGCTGACGAACACCGGCGTGCCCACCGCGGCGTGCAGGTGCCCGGCCAGCTCCTCCTCCAGCACCGCGGGCCGGATCGTCTCGCTGGCCCTGGCGACGGCCACCCCGGCGTCGGCCAGCGTCAGGTACAGCGACGCAGTGGCGAAGTCGGCCGCCCGGATCCGGTTGCCGAACGGCTTGCGAACCCACGACACCTGGTGCACGGCCGGCCGCCCGGCGAACGCCCTGACCCGCTCGAGCCGCAACGCCGGCGCCCCCAGCAAGACCGCGACCGGCGACGGAGGCCGGCGCAGCGCCTGGTCCAGCACCCGGGTCTGCACCTCGAGGCCCTGCTCGCGCAGGTCGTCGGCGAGATTGCGCAGCGGGCCCAGCCGGTACGCCAGATGCGGCGGCGCCACATACGTGCCCTTCCCCGCCCGCTGCACGATCAGCCCCTCGTCGCTGAGGTGCCGCAGCGCCTGCCGGAGCGTCATCAGGGTCACGCCGTAGCTATGGCTGAGGTCGCGCTGCCCCGGCAGTGCCGCGCCAGGCGCATACTCCCCGGCGCGGATCTTCTCGGCCAGGTCGGCGGCGATGCTGCGATACCGCGGCTCGGCGTTGATGGCTCACCCTTCGTCCATGGCCTCCCGGATCGACCGGACATAGGCCCCGATCTCGGCCGGCGTGGCGCCGTCGAGCACCCGGCGCATGATCGCGGCGCCGATGACGACACCGTCGGCGAGGCGGGCTGCCTCTGCCGCCTGGGCCGGGGTGGAGATGCCGAATCCTAGCAACACCGGCAGGTCGCAGCGGCCGGCGAGCCGTCGCGCCAGGTCGGCGGCGGACGCGGCGAGAGTCTCGCGCTCGCCGGTCGTGCCCATGACCGTGACCGCATACACGAAGCCCCGGCTGCGCCGCGCGATCTCGCCGAGGCGCTCGTCCGGGGTGGCGGGGGACGCCAGCAGTACCAGATCCAGGTCCTGCTCTTCTGCCTTGGCACTTGCCTCGGCGCACTCCTCCAGCGGCAGGTCGGGGACGATCAGCCCGTCGAAACCGGCGTCGCGGAGGCCGCGGCAGAACGCGTCGTCGCGGACGAGGAGGTTGGCATAGGTGCTGGCGACGAGCGGCACCGCCCCGGCGACCTCCGGGATGCGGGCCAGGATGCCGCGCAGCGTCGCGCCCCGGGTGAGGGCCGCGTGGGTCGCCTCCTGGATCGTGGCGCCGTCGAGCGTCGGGTCGGAGAACGGCAGGCCGACCTCGATCGCGTCGGCACCGTTGTCGACCAGCGCCCGGAGGTGGTCGGTCCACTCGGCGACGGCGCCACCGGTGAGATACGGCATCAGGACCTTGCGGTCGGTCGGCAGCTTCACAGCAGCTCCTTCAGTGCGGAGATGTCCTTGTCGCCGCGGCCGGACAGGGTCAGCAGGACGGTCGAGCCGGCGGGCAGCGTGCCGTCGGCGGCGGCACGGATCACCCACGCGACCGCGTGCGCGGACTCGAGCGCCGCCACGATCCCCTCGGTGCGGGCGAGCCGGACGACGGCGTCGACCACCTCGGCGTCGCTGACCGTCACATACCGGGCGCGGCCGAGGTCCCGCAGGTGGACGTGCTCGGGGCCGATGCCCGGATAGTCGAGCCCCGCGGCGATCGAGTGGGCCTCCAGGACCTGGCCGTCGTCGTCCTGCAGGAACATCGACCGCACCCCGTGCAGCACGCCGAGGCTGCCGCGGGTCGCGCCGGCGCCGCCCTCGGCCTCGACCCCGACCAGCTTCGCCGTGGTGTCGACGAACCCGGCGAAGGTCCCGGCCGCGTTGGACCCGCCGCCGACGCACGCCACGACGTGGTCGGGCACCGCCGCGGGCAGCGCGGTGGCGCACTGCTGGCGCGCCTCGTCGCCGATGACCCGCTGGAACTCACGCACCATCCACGGATAGGGCATCGGGCCGAGCACGGATCCCATGCAGTAGTAGCTGTCGGCGGTCGAGCCGACCCAGTGCCGCATCGCCTCGCTGGTGGCGTCCTTCAACGTCCTCGCGCCGGTGCGGACGGGCACGACCTCGGCGCCGAGCATCCGCATCCGGAACACGTTGAGCGCCTGCCGCTCGATGTCGCGCTCGCCCATGAACACGGTCGCCGCCATGCCGAACATCGCCGCCGCGGTCGCCGTCGCCACCCCGTGCTGCCCGGCGCCGGTCTCGGCGATCAGCCGCTTGTGCCCCATCCTGCTCGCGAGCAGCGCCTGGCCGATCACGTTGTTGATCTTGTGTGAGCCCGTGTGGGTGAGGTCCTCCCGCTTGAGCAGCAGCGTCACGCCGAGCTCGGCGGACAGCCGCACCGCGGGGGTCAGCGGCGTCGGCCGGCCGGCGTGCGTGGCGAGCAGACCCGCCAGCTGGTGCCGGAACGCGGGGTCGGCCCACGCCTCCCGGAACGCCTCCTCGACCCGCCGGCAGGCGGGGATCAGGGACTCGGGGACGTAACGCCCGCCATAGTCCCCGAACCTGCCCAGCGGTCCCGGGTCGTCCATCAGCCGGACGCGCGACGGCGTGCGGCTCGGCCGGATCAGCAGATCGCCCATGCCCACTCCCAGAGTTCTAGAACAGTTGCGACAGTTCTAGAACAGTGACAGACTCCGTGACGGAAGTCAACGCGGCCGGGGTCGCGGGGCGGACGCCACATGGCGTAGCGTCCTGCGTCGATCGACCAGGACGGGGGAAACCATGGACGCATCGACCGTCAGCGTGCCGCCGCGCGTGGCCGCGCTCGCGGAGCGGCAGCAGCTCGGCGCGCACGTAGCCATGCACAAGGGCGACCACCCGGTGGTGGAGTGCGCCACCGGCCTCGTCATCTCGGCGATCCTGTTCGGTGCCGCCGCCCTCATCAGCTGGATCATCTCGTCCATCGAGTTCCTCCAGGTGAAGGCGCTCGCCCTGATCGTCGTGCTGCTGGCGATCGCCGGCCTGGCCGCGGCGGGCTATTCCTTCTACCGGCTCTTCGGCGTCTACGTCGTCGTCCACCACTACGAGCACGGCCTGGTGTGGAGCCGCAACCGCAGCGTCGACGCCGCCCCGTTCTCGTGGATCGACGAGATGTACGTCACCCGCAAGGACGACAAGATCACCGCAGCCGGCATGGTCACGCTCGACGGCCGCGCGGTGGACATCACCGGCGCCGACAAGACGGACTACAAGGCCTTCGTCGAGCGGCTCGAGGCGGAGCTCGTCGCCCGCCGGTGCCAGATCCGGCCGGCACGACGGGAGGTCGACCGCGGCCCGGCCGGCGTCGGCCTCAGCGACCGCACCATCGCGGTCCTCGCCGTCATCGTCGGCGGTCTCCTCGTCGCCGCCATCGCCGTCCCGCTGTCCCGGGCCGGCCTGCCCGGCGCGATGGCGGCGGTCATCGGCTTCCTCGCCATCGGCGTCACCGTCGGCCTGCTCGGGACCCGCTTCGACGGCCGGATCGCCATCGTCGGCGCGACCTTCGCCGCCGTCGGCGGTCTTGTCACGATGATCGCCGTGGCCGCCCTGATCCCGCAGGTCAACAAGTACGTGACGGCGACCGTGGTCCTCGCCCTGGAGATGGGCGTCCTGTCGGTGGTGCTCAACGCGTACCGGGGCCTGCCCGCACTGCGCCCGACCCGCGCCCGGCAGCGGCTGGCCTCCCAGCGCGGCTGGGAGTTCCTGCCCTCGCTCACGGTGCCCGTCCCCGGTCCGCAGACCGGCCGCGCCGTCATCGGCGTCCAGGAGCAGGCCCAGTCCGTCGACCTGTACGACGTGCTCAGGGGCACCATCGACGGCGTGCCGGTGCTCGTCGGCGACCGGTACCGGCGCAAACCCCGCCGCTCCGACCCGGTGCAGACCATCTGGATGGTGCCGCTGCCCACCCCGGTGCCGCACCTGTCGCACACCGCCTTCGACCAGGCCGGCCAGGTCGCCCCCGGCGCGCCCGACCCCGCCCTCGCGAGCCTCTTCGCCGGCCGCGTCCCGGTCCCCGAGCTGTTCATGGCCGTCCCGCCGTGGTGGATGGAGGGGCAGTTCCTGCTGTGCGAGGGCCCCGGCGACCTGGACGTCGTCGTCGCCTGGTCCACCCGCCTGACCCGCGCCGTCGCCGCCATGCCCTGGGACGCCGTCCGCGCCGCCATCCCCAACGGCCACCGAGCCTGACCCCGTCCACACCGTCGTTCGGGCCAGGTCGACGACCCGGCGGAGGAGATCTGCGCGCAGCGTCTTGTCGGTGATCTCGCCGGTGGGAGTCCCGCGTTTCGCCGGCCTTACTGGCTGACCGTCACCCAATGGGTATGGCACCGCGCCGCCGGTGAACCACACGGTGGTGGCCACCCAACGGGCATGGGCCTCGGGTGTGTAGCGCTGTGCCCGGAGGGGTGCGGCGCGCGGTTGCGTGGCCGTTCGCGTGATCTGGATCTGGTGCGGGTCAGGGGCTGCTGATGGAAGCGGGCGAGGTCGACGCCGTCGGTCCCCGGCCGCATCAGGGATAAGCCCGCGTCGCCGTACACGGCGAGCACTGTGTCCACGGTCTGGTAGCCCCGGTGTGCCGACCGTCCAATGTGGTGGGTCGGCGCGTTGTTGCACTGGCGGAACGTCTCCGTCGAGGCCGCCGCAACGGCCGCGAAGTGCGGGCCTCCAGCGGCCTCGATGAGTGCTTGCGGCAGGTGATGCCAAGTGTCTTTCGAAAACTGTGGTGGATTCTGTTTGATTAGTGGGCACATGTGAGCTGTTCCGTTCGGGAATGTTTCATGTTACGTTCCCGGAACCCGGGCCCACCCAAGCCCGTCGATGCCCGCCACAACGCTCGCTGCCAGCGCGCGGCCGATCGCCAACCGGCCGCGGGCCGGTTCTGCGTGCTCTTTCCCGCCAGAAGGAGTTCGATGCGCCATCTCCTTGCCCGCACACTGGCCGTCCTGACCGTCGTCGCCGGGGGGCTGGTGGCGTCGGGTGCGCCGGCCTCGGCCGTCGTGCCGAAGACGCCGCCGCTGACGACGCCGTGGACCAGCCAGGTGTCCACGACGAACCCGCTGCCCGAGTACCCGCGGCCGCAGATGACCCGCAACGAGTGGCAGTCGCTCAACGGGGAGTGGGAGTTCCTGAACCCCGCCACCGACGGCGCCGGCAACGTGAACCGTTACGCGGCGCCGCCGCTGGGGCAGACGCTGCCGGAGCGGATCCTGGTGCCGTTCCCGGTCGAGTCGGCGCTGTCCGGCATCATGCGCAACGACAACCGTGACCTGATGTTCTACCGGCGGACGTTCACCGTGCCCGCCGGGTGGAACGGGCGGCGCGTCCAGCTGCACTTCGGCGCCGTGGACTACGAGGCCACCGTGTGGGTCAACGGGGTGCAGGTCACCACCCACAAGGGCGGCTACGACCGGTTCGAGGTCGACATCACGCCGCAGCTCAACGGCGGTGTCAACGAGATCGTCGTGCGGGTGTACGACCCGACCGACGGCCGCGGCGAGAAGCAGCCGATCGGCAAGCAGACCAACAGCCCGAGCGGCATCTTCTACACGCCGACGTCCGGGATCTGGCAGACGGTGTGGCTGGAGCCGACGCCGGTGTCGTCGATCCACTCCGTCGACATCTACGCCAACCTGGCCAACAACACCGCGCGGGTCAGGGTCTTCACCCGCGGCAACGTCACCGGGCACACCGTCTTCGCCGAGGCGATGAACGGCACGACCGTCGTCGGCAGCGCGACCGGCGGATTCACCGAGTTCAGCGTGCCGGTGCCGAACGCGCGCCGGTGGTCGCCGGACGACCCGTTCCTGTACAACCTGCGGGTCTCGCTGCGCAACAGCGCCGGCGCGACCGTGGACCAGGTCGTGAGCTACTTCGGGATGCGGGAGATCGGCAAGAAGCTGGTCAACGGCGTGCTCCGCCCGACCCTCAACGGCGAGTTCATCTTCCAGGCCGGCACGCTCGACCAGGGCTTCTGGCCCGACGGGCTCTACACCGCGCCGACCGACGCCGCGCTCGCCTCCGACCTGCAGAAGCACAAGGACCTCGGGTTCAACATGGTCCGCAAGCACATCAAGGTCGAGCCCGCGCGCTGGTACTACCACGCCGACCGCCTGGGCCTGCTGGTGTGGCAGGACATCCCGTCGACGCAGGCGTTCGACGCGAACCGGACGCCGGCGCAGATCGCCGAGCTGGAGTCCGAGGCGCGCGAGATCATCGACGAGCACCGGTTCTCGCCGGCGGTCGTCACCTATGTACCGTTCAACGAGGGCTGGGGCGAGTGGAACCTCGCCGACACCCAGCGGATCACCACGGACCTGAAGAACTACGACCTGACCCGCCTGGTGAACCCGCACAGCGGCTACAACTGCTGCGCGTCCAAGGGCGACCCCGGCACCGGCGACATCATCGACTGGCACATCTACACCGGTCCTGACGCCCCGCTGCCGTCATCGACCCGCGTCTCGGTCCTCGGCGAGTTCGGCGGGATCGGCCTGCGCACGCCCGGGCACGAGTGGAGCCCGAACGGGCAGTTCTTCGCGTACGAGCAGGTGTTCAGCAACGCGCAGCTCAACGACCGGTTCACCGGCATGATCCGGGACACGCAGGCGCTCATGACGACGCGGGGCCTGTCGGCGTACGTCTACACCGAGATCACCGACGTCGAGGGCGAGTACAACGGGCTGCTCACCTACGACCGGCGGATCCAGAAGGTCGACACCAACCTGGTCCGCGCCGCGAACACCAACCTCATCAACGCGTCGAAGAACCTGAACGCGGCCGTGCCGATGACCCTCGGGCACGTCAGGTCGTTCCAGGTGACCACGGCCGGGCTGACGAACCGCTACCTGCGGCACTCGAACAGCTTCGCCCGCACCGACGTGCTCACCTCGGCGAGCGCCGACGGGGCGCGGCAGGACGCGTCGTTCCGCACGGTGGCCGGCCTGGCCGACCCGCGGTGCTACTCGTTCGAGTCCGTGAACTTCCCCGGCCAGTACCTGCGGCACGCCAACCTCCGCGTCCGCATCGACCCCAACACGGGCGGCAGCTTCGCCGCGGACGCGACCTGGTGCAGCCGGGCCGGGCTGGCGGCGGGCGGCACGTCGTTCGAGTCGTACAACTTCCCCGGCTCGTACATGCGCCACTACGCCGACAACGTCTACCTGGCGCGCAGCGGCGGCGCCAACGCGTGGGACACCGCGTCCGGCTTCGCCGCCGACGCGACCTGGAACACGGCGAACCCGGCGCTGTGGCGCAGCTCGGTGCTGCTGCAGACCGACGTGCGCAAGTCGCTGCAGGTCACCACGTGGGGCTTCACCGACCGCTACCTGCGGCACTCGGACAGCCTCGCCTACACCGAGATCGTGAACGGCGGCAGCAGCGCCCTGCTGAAGGCCGACGCCACGTACACGGTCCGGCGCGGGCTGGCCGACTCGTCGTGCTACTCGTTCGAGTCGGTGAACTTCCCCGGCCAGTTCCTGCGGCACGCCGACAGCCGGGTCCGCAACTCGGTGAACGACGGCTCGGCGCTGTTCCTCGCCGACGCCACGTTCTGCGCCCGCCCGGGCATCGGCGGCACCGGCGTCACGTTCGAGTCGATCAACATCCCCGGCTCGTACCTGCGGCACTTCGAGTCGCAGGTGTACATCTCCGCCGGCAACGGCACCGGGTTCCAGCGGCCGCAGGCGCTCAGCGCCGACAGCAGCTGGAACCTGGCCGCACCGTGGGCCCCGTGACGCCCTAGGCGTTGAGGCCCGCGATGGTGGCGGAGAGGGCGGCGTCCTTCTCCGCCACCATCGCGCGCAGCGACTCCTGGAAGTCACGGACCTTCGCCAGCAGCTCGGGGTCGCCGACGGCGAGGATGCGGGCGGCCATCAGCCCGGCGTTGCGGGCGCCACCGATCGCCATGGTGGCGACGGGGATGCCGGCCGGCATCTGCACGATCGACATCAACGAGTCCATGCCGTCGAGGTACTTCAGCGGTACGGGCACCCCGATGACCGGCAGGGGAGTGGCGGAGGCGACCATGCCCGGCAGGTGCGCCGCGCCCCCGGCCCCCGCGATGATGACCTTCAGCCCGCGGGCGACGGCCTCGCCGGCGTAGTCGAGCATCAGGTGCGGCGTGCGGTGGGCGGAGACGACCCGTACCTCATGGGAGACGCCGAACTCGTCCAGCGCCTCGGCGGCGAGCCGCATCACGGGCCAGTCGGAGTCGCTGCCCATGATGATGCCGACGTCGGTCAATGCACATACCCTTCTTCGAGGATCCGGGCGGCCCGGGCGGCGCGCCGGCGGCAGTCTTCCATGTCGTCGCCGAGGACCGTCACGTGGCCGATCTTGCGCCCCGGCCGGACCTGCTTGCCGTACAGGTGGACCTTGGCGCCGGGCTCCTCGGCGAACAGGTGGTGCAGCCGCTCGTCGATCGCCATCCCGCCGGGCGCGCCGCCGAGCACGTTGGCCATCACGACCGCGGGGGCGGTGAGCCTGGTGTCGCCCATCGGGTAGTCGAGCACGGCCCGCAGGTGCTGCTCGAACTGCGAGGTCCTGGCGCCCTCGATCGTCCAGTGCGCGGAGTTGTGCGGGCGCATCGCCAGCTCGTTGACCAGGATCTTCCCGGTCGTCGTCTCGAACAGCTCCACGGCGAGCACGCCGACCACGCCGAGCCGGGTGGCGATGTCGATGGCGAGCCGCTGCGCCTCGACCGCCACGTCCTCGTCGAGCCCGGGCGCCGGCGCGAGCACCTCGACGCAGATGCCGTCCCGCTGCACGGTCTCGACGACCGGGTAGGCGGCCACCTGGCCGAGCGGCGACCTGGCCACGACGGCGGCGAGCTCCCGCCTGAGCTGGACGCGCTCCTCGCCGATCAGCCCTTCCACGTCCGGGATGTCGGCGACCGAGTGGGCGACGAAGACGCCGCGGCCGTCGTAGCCACCGGTGGCGGTCTTGACGATGATCGGCCAGCCGACCTCGTCGCCGAACTGCTGGAGGTCGCCGGCCGTCCAGCGGGGCACGGGGAAGCCGAGCTCCGCGAGGTGGGCGCGCATGTCGCGCTTGTTCTGCGCGTACCGGAGGGCGTCGGCCCCCGGCAGCAGCGTGACACCCTCCGCGGCGAGCGTGCGGATCAGGTCACCGGGCACGTGCTCGTGGTCGAAGGTGACCACGTCGCACCCCTTCGCGAACGCCCGCACCGCGTCGATGTCGTCGTGCCGGCCGATGACGACGTCGGCGGCGACGAGCGCGGCCCCGTCGTCGGCGGAGACGGCGAGCACCCGGAGCGACTGTCCGAGGGCGATGGCGGCCTGGTGGGTCATGCGGGCCAGCTGGCCGCCGCCCACCATGCCCACGACGGGGAGTCCGGTTCGCGAGTCCATAGGCTGGTGAGCCTAGCGTTTTCCGGCCGCGGCGCCCGAGCCCCGGGCGCCGCGACCGGCACGGATCACACCGACGGGCCCTCCCCGCGGCGCCCGGCGCGGATCACACCGACGGGCCCTGCTTGCGGAGCTCGTCGACCTGGGTCATGGCCTGGCGGAGCTCGGCCAGCCACGACTCGGCGTGCTGGCCGACGAGGGCGACACACCAGGCCAGCGCCTCCGAGCGGGACCGGGCCACGCCGGAGTCCACGAGGGTGTCCAGGACCTGCCGCTCGGCCTGCCGCAGCCGGGTCATGACCGGCGCGGAGAACGTGGTGAACAGCTCCCGGGTCTCGCCGACCCGCACGCCCCACGCGACCTTGCGCTGGTAGCGCCGCTCCAGCTGCTGGGCGATGCCGATCCGCTGGTCGCGGGTGGTCTCCCGGAACCCGGCGATGCGGCCCTGCTCGGCGGCGGACCGGTCGGCGTCGGTCGCGTCGTCGGGGAGGGGCGGGTCGCTGAGCCGGCCGACGATGGTGATCTCGTCGCGGTCGATGGTGATCTCGGCGGGTCCGGTGAACCAGCCGTCGGGCAGCGCGCCGCCGATCCAGGCGAGCGCGTCGGTGGCGGGCGGGGGCTCGCTGCGCGGACCGCCGCCGCGGCCCCATTCTCCTCGTCGCATCTGCTTACTCCCTTACTCGCTTGCTCTTGAAACGCTGATTACATGATTACACCGTTACAAGTGCATGCCAAAGGAGGGCGTGTTCGCCCTGAGGGGAACGGCGCTCCTAGCCGAGGCCTGAGACCAGGTCCTCCAGCTCGGTGACCGGCGCGTCGCAGACGAAGCCGCGGCAGATGTACGCCGTGGGCCGGCCGTCCCGCAGGATCCGGCTCTCCAGCAGCGGCACCCCCGGCGTGTCCGGCGGGCCGGCGACGACCACCGCGCCGGGCGGGGCGTGCCACCAGGCGGCGGTGACGAGCGGGTCGTGGCGGTCCTGGGTGGCGATCGCGATCTCGTACGGGCCGGACAGCAGCGCCTCGCCGACCGCGCACGCGTAGCCGGTGAACCGGCCGTGGGTGGCCGCCACCATGGCGACCGTGGCCAGGGCGCGCTCCGCCGCCTCCCGCTTCGCGACGTCCGCCGTCAGCGCCGAGTAGGCGACGAGCGCCGCCGCGATCGCCGACAGGCCGGACGGGGTCGCGTTGTCGGTCACGTCGGCGGGGCGGCTGACCAGCTGCTCCGCGTCGTCGGCCGTGTCGAAGAAGCCGCCGGCCGGGTCGGCGAACCGTTCGAGGGCCACGTCGAGGAGCCGGCCCGCGAGGGTCAGCCACTCGCCGTCGCCGGTCGCCTGGTGCACCGCGCAGAACGCCTCCGCGACGGCGCCGTAGTCCTCCAGGACGCCGGCCGGGGCGCCGGCGACGCCGTCGCGGGACACCCGCCGCAGGCGGCCGTCGACGAGGTGGGTCTGCGCCAGGTACCGCGCGGTGTCCACGGCGAGCTGGACGGCCTGCTGGTCGCCGTACACCTGGCCGAACTCGATCAGCGCGGTGATCGCCAGCCCGTTCCACGCCGCGACGATCTTGCCGTCGCGGCTGGGCTGCGGCCGGGCGTCCCTGGCCTCCCGCAGGCGCCGCTTGATGTCGAGCCAGCGCTCCAGGTTGAGCGGGTCCTCCGGCAGCTGCAGCACCGACGCGCCGTGCTCGAACGTGCCGTCGGCGGTCACCTCCAGCAGGTAGCGCGCCCACGCGCCGTCGATCTCGCCGAGCACCTCGTCGATCTGCTTCGGTGTCCACACGTACGTGAGGCCCTCGACGCCGTCGGTGTCGGCGTCCAGCGCCGAGATGAACCCGTGGCCGTCGTGCAGGTCGCGGCGCAGGAAGTCGGCGACCTCGCCGGCCACCCGCCGCGCGGTGCCGCCGCCGGCGATGCGGTCGAGCTGCACATACATCCGCAGCAGCAGCGCGTTGTCGTAGAGCATCTTCTCGAAGTGCGGCACCGTCCACGTCTCGTCCACCGAGTAGCGCGCGAAGCCGCCGGCGAGCTGGTCATACATGCCGCCCCGGGCCATCCGCTCGGCGGTGTACCGCACGATGCCCAGCACCTCGTCGTCGCGGGTGCGCTGATAGTGCCGCAGCAGGAACAGCAGGTTCATGTGCGGGGGGAACTTGGGCGCCCCGCCGAACCCGCCGTGCTCCTTGTCGTAGGTCTTCACGATGCTCTGCGCGGCCGCGTCGAGGACGCCCTCGTGCATCGGGCCGGCGGGCGGCTTCGCGGCGACCTGCCTGATCGCGTCGACCACCGCCGCGCTCTGCTGGAGCACCGCGTCGCGCTGGGTCCGCCAGGCGTCCGACACCGCGTGGACGAGCCGCTGGAACGCGTCCCGCGGGAAGTAGGTGCCGCAGTAGAACGGCTCCCCGTCGGGCGTGGCGAACACCGTCATCGGCCAGCCGCCCTGCCCGGTCATCGCCTGCGTCGCCGTCATGTACACCGCGTCGACGTCCGGCCGCTCCTCCCGGTCCACCTTCACCGGCACCGTCAGCTCGTTGACCAGCGCCGCGACGCCCTCGTGCTCGAACGACTCGTGCGCCATCACATGACACCAGTGACACGCAGCGTAGCCGACGGAGATGAGCACAGGAACGTCCCGGCGTCGTGCCTCCTCGAACGCCTCCGGCGACCACTGCCACCAGTCGACCGGGTTGTCCTTGTGCTGCTGCAGATACGGCGAGGTCGCGTCGGCGAGACGGTTGGCCATGCCCCAACCCTATGCCGGACCGTCGGGGACGACCGCCACGGCGCCGGGCTCGACCGTGACGCCTCGCACGTCGGCGGGGGTCCCGCCGTGGTTGATCGCGAACAGGAACGGCGGCCGGCGCACCACCTCCACGGTGTCCGGAAGGTCAGGCAGCCGCGCCAGCAGGGGGGTCAGCCCCGCTCCGTCGTACACCTGCCGCAGCAACGACCCGAGATCGGCCGGGCGGGTGGAGACATACCAGGCGACGCCGCGCCCGCGCCGGTGGCGGGTGACGGCCGGGCCGCCCGGCGCCGGACCGTCCACATAGGACAGCACGGTCTCCGCGCCCGCGAGGACCACGTGCTCGGTCCAGACGTCGGCGGTGGAGCCGTCGCTGAGGGTGACCCGCTCGCCGGCGCGCAGGGGCAGGAACTCCTCGACCGTGAGGCCGAGCAGGTCGCGCAGCGCGCCCGGGTAGGGGCCGTCGGGCACGGTGTCGTTGGTGTCGACGATGCCGGAGAAGTACGACACGACGAGCGTCCCGCCGCCGGACACGTACCGGTCGAGGTTCGCCGCGGCGGCCGGGGTCGTCAGGTACAGCGACGGCACCACGACCAGCGGATACCGCTCCAGGTCGGCCGACGGGTGCACGAAGTCGACGGTCAGGTGGTCGCGCCACAGCTGCCCGTAGTAGGCCTCGACCCGCTCACGGAACGCGAGGTCCACCGACGGCCGCCACTCCAGCTCGAGCGCCCACCACGACTCCCAGTCCCAGACGACGGCGACGTCCGCCGCGACCCGGGTGCCGCGCACCGCGCCCAGGCCGGCGAGCCGCTCGCCGAGCTCGGTGACCTCGCGCCAGACCCTGGTGCCGGTGCCGCCCTGCGGCAGCATCGCGGAGTGGAACTTCTCGGCGCCGGACCGCGACGCCCGCCACTGGAAGAACAGCACCCCGTCGGCGCCGCGGGCGACGTGCGTCAGGCTGTTGCGGGCCAGCTCGCCGGGGCGCTTCGCGATGTTGCGCGGCTGCCAGTTGACGGCGCCGGTCGAGTGCTCCATGAGCAGCCAAGGCGCGCCGCCGGCGAGGCCGCGGGTGAGGTCCGCGCACATGGCCAGCTCGACGTGCCGGTCCTCCCGCTCGGCGGTCAGGTAATGGTCGTTGGCGACGACGTCGACCTCACGCGCCCACTTCCAGTAGTCCAGCCACTTGCAGTTGGCGATCATGAAGTTGGTGGTGACCGGTACGCCGGGGGAGTGCCGCTTCAGCGCGTCGCGCTCCCGCCGGTAGTTGGCGAGGTGCGTGTCGGAGCAGAACCGCAGGAAGTCCAGCTGCTGGGCGGGGTTGACGGCGGTCGGCGCGAGCCGCGGCAGGTCGATCTCCTCCCAGTCGCCATACCGCTGACCCCAGAATGCGGTGCCCCACGCGGCGTTCAACGCGGGCAGGTCGCCGTGCCGGTCGCGCAGCCACCCGCGGAACGCCGCCGCGCACGTGTCGCAGTAGCAGTGGGCGTTGACCCCGGCATACTCGTTGTGGACGTGCCACAGTGCGAGCGCCGGATGCCCGCCGTAGCGCCGGGCGAGCTGCTCGGCGATCGCCCGCGACGCCCGGGCGTAGTCGGGGGAGCTGGGGCAGAAGCTCTGCCGGCCGCCCTGCCCCAGCACGTGCCCGGCCCGGTCGACGAGCCGCGCGCCCGGGTGCCGCCGGATGAACCACGGCGGCGGCACGGCGGTCGGCGTCCCCAGGTCGACCCGGATCCCGGCGCCGTGCAGCAGGTCCAGCACCCGGTCGAGCCACTCGAACGTGTGCCGCCCCTCGGCCGGCTCGACCAGCGCCCAGCTGAACATGCCGACGCTGACGAGGTTGACCCCGGCGGCCCGCATCAGCTCGACGTCCTGCGCCCAGACCTCCTCGGGCCACTGCTCAGGCGTGTAGTCGCCCCCGTACGCGAGCATCTAATGTTCCAGAATCCTTGCCAGGGCGTCGAGGTCGGCCTGGACCGCCGCGCAGTCCCGGTCGAACTCCTCGTCCGTCATGCCCGGCTGGCGCCGCACGCTGAACACGACCTCGCTGCCCGCGCCGTTGGCGGTGACCCGCATCGGGTTGTAGAACGTCTCGCCGGACGGCACCGTCACGTGGTGGTCCATGACGCCGAACGGGTTGTCCGGCGCCCAGTCCAGCAGGATCCGCCCCATGTCCGAGTCGGCGACCCACTGCCCGTCGACCCACTCGACGGACTTCAGCAGACCCGGCGCCCAGGCGGGCAGGTTCGCCGGGTTCGACGCGTATGCGTAGACGTCCCCTGCCGATCGGTTGATGCTGCGGCTGACGTGTCGGGACTCCATCATGGGTCTGATTCTGCCCGGCGGGTACGACAATTTCGGCCCCGCCGGGCAGATGTCAGCGGCGGTTGCGCTGCCCCGGGGTGATGTAGTCGACCCAGACGACGTCGCCGCTGTCCAGCCGCAGGGTCACCGCCGCGTCGTCGGGCACCGGCACCGGGATCGTGACCGTCGCCCACGCGGTGGCGCTGCCCTGGTTCGGCAGCTGCAGCGTGTACCTGGCGGCGCCGTTGACGAGCATCGTCAGCTGCACGTTGCCGGTGACGGTGGCGTACCGCAGGTCGATGGACGGGCCGCGACCGACGTGGTCGAAGGCGATCGACGCGCCGTTGGCGTACACCAGGGCGGTCCTGTCGTTGGAGGCGGTCGGGTCGCTGACGGCGATGCCGGTCGACCCACCCTGCGGCAGGTCCGCGTACTCGCCCTCGGAGCGGCCGGGGCCGGAGAAGTCCGGCGGTTCGAAGCCGCGGACGCGGTCCGGGCCGTGGACGTAGAGGCGCTTGGCGATCTCGGCCCGGAAGCGGCGCAGGATCAGCGGGTTCGCCTGGATCCTGCTGTCCCCCCAGTGCCCGTTGGCGCAGGCGCCGGGCTGGCAGTTCCACATCGACTGGCTCGCCCAGTTGGTGTTGATGTACGCGACGCCGCGGACGATGTCGCGGTTGCGCCCGATGAACCGGAAGTACGGCGCGTACCAGGTGTCCCAGATCTGCTCGGCGGTGACCGGCACGGTCGCCCGCGGCCCGCCGGTGGCCGGGTCGACGAAGATGCAGCCGGCGGTCAGGTTGCCGAGGTCGAACCCCTGCGGCGCGGACTCGGCGACGAACACCGGCTTGCGGTGCTTCCGGGCGAAGTCCAGCAGCGACTCCTGCACCGCGAGCGGCGTCGCGGCCACGTTGCCCGGCGTCTCGCAGGCCCACTGGTAGCGGTCGAAGCGCTCGCCGTAGAAGTGCGACAGCCCGGCCCAGTCGACGTACTCGTCGCCCGGGTACCACTGCTCCCAGTGCCCGGCGTCGGTCGGCGCGTAGGGCGCCTGCTCGACCCGCGGCCACGCCGCCGACTGCCACACCGTCGCGATCCGCCGCACCCCGAGCCGGTCGATGCGCCGCGCGATGTACCGGAACGCCTCCTTGTACAGCTCCGGGTCGTAGGCGTTCCACGCGCCGTCGAACTCGTGGCCGATCCGCAGGAACACGTCCCGTCCGGTCCGGTCGAAGTACGTGATGAACTCGTCGAGCCACTTGCGGTACCGCGCGACCGTCGCCTGGTCGGCCGTGCCGGCGAGCGCCTTCAGCGGCGTCTGCGACGGGTCCGACAGGAACAGCCCGACCGCGATCCCGCCGCCGTACGTGTTGAGCGTGGCCGGGAAGTCGTTGTCGCCGGCGCCGTAGTTGGTCGGCTGGAACATCCCGCTCATCGGCGCGCCGACGAGGTTCGTGTACAGCGTGACGCCCGCGGGCACCGGGAACCCGCGGTCGGCGTCCAGCACCGCCGTGTCGAAATCCGCCAGGGTGCTGCTGTCCTGCCCGAGGTAGAACAGCACCCTGTCACCGGACGGCAGGTTCACCGCCGACAGCGGCCGGCGCCGGTCCCCGCCGCCGTCGGTCGCCTGCGCGGTCCCGGCGGAGCTGAGCACGACGGCCACCGCCGCCAGCGTCGCGGCCAAACGGCCCAGTTTTCTGTGCAAGGGAGTCCTCCCAGGGTGGGGTGTGGCCGCGACCGTAGGTCGCACCCCCGGGGAAACCCCAGGCCTTTCGAAAGGTTTACGGCAGGTCGGCGGAGAGCGTCTTGAAGTACCGCTGCGCCGACCACGCCTCGCGGTCGCCGATGACGTACAGGCGGCGCTTGGCCCTGCTGACGGCGACGTTGAGCAGGTTGGGGCGGCTCGCGGCCCACCGGCGGGCGCCGGGGCGGGCCGGGTTGCCGCCGAGCACGAGGATCACCACGTCGGCCTGCTTGCCCTGGGCGGTGTGCACGGTGCCCGCGGTCAGGCCCGGGAACCGCCGGGCCCGGGCGGCGAGCTGCCGGGCGACGTCCCGGAACGGGGCGATGACCATCACCTCGGACATGTCGACGCCGACCTCGTCGAGCACGCCGAGGACCCGGTCCAGCCGGCGGCCCTCGTCCGGGATCCAGTGGCCCTGCGCGCCGGCACCGGCGACGTCGATCCACTTGGACTCGGGCAGGGTCGGGAACTCGGCGGCGAACCGGTCGCGGGCCGCGGTCCCGGTACCGTCGATCATCAGCCCGTCGTACGCGATGGCGTTGACGATGTCGAACATCGGCCGGTCGCAGCGGCGGTGCACGGTGAGCGGGACGCCGACCCAGATCTCGTCGTCGTCGCCGTCGGCGGGCAGGCTGGTGCCCAGCGGCGTGAGACGGTCGGCCAGCCGCTGCACGGACGTGCGGCTGGTCAGCCACTCCTCGTCGACGCCGAGCTCCGCCCGGATCGCCTGCTCGGCGCGGAACGGCAGCATGGTGACGGGCTCCAGCTGCAGCGGGTCGCCGACCACCACGGCGCGGCGGGACCGCCACAGCGCCCCGGCGGCGTTCTGCGGGGTCGCCTGGCCGGCCTCGTCGATGAGCAGCCAGCCCAGCGCCTCCCTGCCCAGGTGGCCGAAGAGCCGGGCGAACGAGGCGAACGTCGTGGACACCACCGGCACGACGAAGAACAGGCTCTGCCACGCGGCGAGCGCGGCGTCCCCGGCGAGGTCGCGCGGCGCCTCACCGCTGACGACGTCCATCGCCGCCTGCAGGTTCCGGCGTACGTCGGTGGCCGCGTGCCGCAGAAACGCCCGGTGCAGCGCGAGGGCGGCCAGGAACAGCTCGCTGCGCGCCGTGTTCCACTCCGGATCCGTCCACAGCGCGGCCGGCTCGCGCCGCTCGCGGTCGGTCCACCAGGCGTCGTCCGGGAAGTGCCGGCCGAGCGCGGCCGCGAAGCCGGCGAGCCGGTCGACGGCGGCGGCGCGCCGCCCCCGGGCGGTGTTCCAGGCGGTTTCCGTTGCCGTCAGGGCCCGGGTGGCCGCGGTGACCTCCTCGTCGGCCCGGGCGAGCTCCCGGCGCGCGACCACCAGCGGCTCGTGGGTGACGTCCGGGGCGGGCACCGCCGTCGCCGTGGCCGCCTCGCGGCTCGCGACCTCGTGGGCCCGCCACGCCGCGTCCGCGTCCCGCTGCGCCGCGGCCAGCGTGGCCTGCCGCACCTCCAGCTCGCGCCGGGCGGCCCGCATCTCGGCGTCGAGCCACCGGTCGTGCGCCGCCCAGCGCCCGTTCGCCGCGCCGAGCGTCCGCAGCCACTCCCACCAGCCCGGCCGGGCCTGCTGGTGCGCGGCCCGGACCTGCCACTGCCGGCCGACCTCGGCCTCCCACGCGCGCAGCGAGCGCTCGGCGTTGGCCACCCGACCGGCGACGATCCGCTCGGCCTCGGCCCGGCGCTCGCCGGCGACCCGCACGGCCTCCTCCCGGCGCCGCACGGCGGCCCGCTCGGCCTCCAGCCGGCGCTCCCGCGCGATCCGCTCCGCCTCCGCCGCCCGCTCGCGCTCCACCCGCACCGCGGTCTCGCGCCGCTGCCTGGCGGCCTCGACCCTGGCCGCCGCGACCGGCGTCGCCGCGGCCAGGCGGGCGATCTCGCGGTCGAGCTCGATCCGCTCGACGACGGCGCCGTACGCCTCGGACCGCTCGGCGCGGATCGCCTCCACCCGCGCCTCGGCGGCCCGGAAGCCGGCCACGGCCTCCGTCCACGACTGCTCCGGCGTGTCCTGCTCGTAGCCTTTGAGCACGGCCAGCAGCCCGGACCACGCCTCGTCGGGCGGATCGTCGTCCGGCGTGTGGTACCAGAACGCGTTGACGAACCGCCCGCGGTTGCTCTTGTTCCCGAGCCGGGCCGCCACCAGCGCCCACGCCGCGCCCGGCGCCGGCGCCTCGCCCTCCGCCGCCAGCAGCGCCCCGGCGACCTGCGGGAAGTAGTCCACCGCGGCCGCCCGCTCCCGCCAGCACCCGGCGATCGCGGCGGCGGCCGGGATCTCGTCCGTGACGTTCTGCACCGCGCCGTTGTTGGCCGAGGCCACCACCATCTCGAAGCCGACCAGGTCCGCCCGCCAGGCGCTCACGACGCGGTGGTAGTTGCCCGTCTTCCACCGCAGCTGCCGCCCGCTGAACGCCTGCCGCGGGTCCGGCAGGGCGGCCAGCCGCCGGCCCCGCTCGACCACGAGCGCCGCGATCAGATCCCGCAGCATCGTCGTCTTGCCCGTCCCCGGCGGCCCGTTGACCCCCACGATTCCGGCGTCTTCGTCGGTACCGCCCAGCGCCAGCGCACTGTTGACCGCCAGCTGCTGGCTCAACGCCAACGCGTGCCCTGGCTCGCTCGGCCACCGCCCGGCCGGCACCGTCTCCGGCGCGGTCGCCGCGAACACGTGCTCGACCCGCTCCCGCACGTCCACCCGCCCGGCGACGGCGATCTCGCTCCCCGGCCGCAGGTACTCCCGCAGCGCGACCCCGTCGCCGCCCTTCGCCACCTGCCCGGCGACCAGCGCCAGGTCACTCACGATGAAGCTGTTGAGGAACTCGTGCCCGCTCACGTTGTCAGCGGTCCGCCGGGCCACGACCTGACTGCTGATGCGGATCTCCACCCCCGACAGCGCGTCACCGGTGCCCGCCACCGCGACCGCCAGCTCCAGACAGGCCCCGAGCTCCTCGACCCCGAGCACCCGCGCCGGCCGGTCGTCCCCCGCGTCCTCTGTCCCGGCGGGCTCGTGGGTGACCACCTCCCGCCACAGCTCGCCGAACGCCCTCGACGCCTGCTCGAACCGCACCACCCAGTCCGCCGCCGGCCCTTCGCCCAACACCCGCCCGGTCGCCCAGGCACAACTGGACAGCACCTCCGACCCGAGCACCGCCCGCCCGTCCTCACCCACCACGAACGCGGCGAAGGCACTCTCCCCACCCGGCCGCTCGTCGTAGCTGTCAGGCTCCGGCTCCAGCACCCGCGCCAGCACCTCGAACACCTCGTCCAGCCGGTAGACCCCCAGGTACACCACGTGCCGCCAAGCCTGGTTCGCCCGCAACCTCCGCCGCGCCAGCTCATGCCCCGGCTCCCACGGCAACGCCTGCCCCGCCCGCACCCCGAACACAAGCTGCTCGCGGTCGACCTTCTCCACCTTCTGCGGACTGAACATCTCAACCGTCTGCCAGAACTCCACCACCCGCGCCCGCCGCGCCTCCACCCAACCCCCATCCAAACCCATCGCTCCCCCAACGCCCCCAGATCGTAGCGACCCCCACCAATCCGCTCGCCCCAACAACCCCCGTCCGCCGACCCACCGAAACTGTCGTACCCCCAGCGGATACTGCCCATGAGTCCAGTCAGCGATGGGGGTGACCTGGATGCAGACAACGCCAAACCAGCACTCAACGAAACATCCCTCCGCCCCGCCGACGGAACGATCAACCCCAGCTGCGGTCCGTTCGTCGCCGCCGTTAGCGGTGAACGTGGAGCGCGACAAAGGCCGCAGTGCCGCCGCAGCGCCAGGAGGAGCCGTCCAACACGAGCCTGAACGCACTTGCCCAGCGGCAGGACAAGGAGCCAACCGCCAGTGGGCGCGGCTGTGCTGTTTCTGGGTGCGGCTGTGGCCACCCCGGGTCGGGCAGGAGTCGCAGGCGGACCTCCGCTCCACTGTGGAGACCGACTTCCATTCGCCGCTGCTGTCCACAGCCCAGCGCGAGCTGCCGACGATCGGGCGTGCGGAGGATGCAGGGGTTGCAGGGGGGGCGAAGCTCCCTCGCAGCCCGCAAGCGAAGCGACGCGGCAAACCCGACGACGAGCCCGACGTTTCTGCGAATGGTGCAACCACCGACGGTGTTGTGGGGGCGAGGGTGAGGCGAAGCTCCGCTGCGGGGAGCGGTTTCCGTTCGGCGCTGCTGTCCACAGCCCAGGGCAAGTTGGCGACGGTCGGAGTGCGGGGGATGCATGGGGTCCAGGGGGCCGAAGTTCCCTCGCAGTCCGCAAGCGAAGCGACGCGACAAGCGATGAATGGCGAGCTCCCCGCAGCAGACCAGGTGGCGACGGTCTGGAGTGCAGGGGGCGAAGCTCCCCTTGCAGTTCGCGAGCGAAGCGACGCGGCAAACCCGACGACGAGCCCGACGTTTCCGCGAATGGCGCAATCACGACGGTGTCGAGGGGGTGAGTTCCGTTGGCGGTGCTGTCCACAGCCAGTGCAAGTGGCGCCGGTCCGGGTTTGCAGGGGTGCAGGGGCGCAGCCCCTGCAGACCGCGAGCGAAGCGACGCGGCAAAGCCACGACGAGCCCGACGTCTCCGCGAATGGTGCAACCACCGACGGTGTTGAGGGGGCGAGGGTGGAGCGAAGCTCCCCCTGTGGGGAGCGAGCTCCGCTCGCGCGGGGAATGCGGAAACCTGAACGGCAAGCGGCCCCCGCCGCGAAGCAGGGGCCGCCAAGATTGTAGCGGGGACAGGATTTGAACCTGCGACCTCTGGGTTATGAGCCCAGCGAGCTACCGAGCTGCTCCACCCCGCGTCGGTTTCTCAACCTTACCTGAGGGGTGCGACGGGATTTTCAGCGGGGCGGACTCAACCTTCCGGGCGGTGGGGTCGTCTTGACCGCGACGAAGGGAGAGCCTGTGTTCTGGAGACGCGGCTTCGACGGGCTGGATGCCCTCGTCGCGGAGCGTGGCAGTGCCTTGCTCGCCACGGCGGTGCTGCTCACGGGCAGCAGGATGGCGGGGGAGGACCTGCTGCAGGGGGCGCTGGAGCGGTTGATGCGCTCGTGGGGACGGGTGCGTGAGGACCCCGAACGATATCTGCGGCGCACGATGTACCACCTGGCCGTCGACCAGTGGCGGGTGCGGCGGCGGCGGTCGGAGGTGGCGCTGCTGGCGGAGCCGCCGGGGGAGCCGGACAGTGCGGACGCCGTGGCGCTGCGGCAGGCGTTGCTGCAGGCGCTCGCCCAGTTGCCGCCGCGGCAGCGGGCCGTGCTGGTGCTGCGGTACTGGGAGCAGCTCAGCGAGGCCGAGGCCGCCGACGTGCTCGGCTGTTCGGTCGGCACGGTCAAGTCCACCGCCTCGCGGGGTCTGTCCCGCCTTCGCGAGCTGACCGCCACCTGGGACCTTCAGCCGTTTCCCGTCCCGAATGGAGCACGACGATGAGCATCGACATCGAGAAGCCTGAGGACCTCGCGGCGCAGCTCGCGGCCGGTATGCGGGCGCACGTCGCCGGGATCGCCGACAGCGGTGACGTCCTGGCGCGGGCGACGAGACGGCACCGGCGTCGCGCCGCGGTGATCCGCACCGGGTACGCGATGGGCGTCGCCGGGCTCGCCGGTGCGCTGGCCGTGGGCCTGACGACCGGTGCGGGCGGTGGCAGGGAGGAGCAGCGGCAGCCGCCGCTCGTGCAGGCGGAGCCGCCGGCGTCCCTGAAACTGCAGAAGGCGGCCGCGGCCAGCGACAACATCAGCTACCGGATGAAGCTGACGATGCGCAGCGCGGACGGGAAGACAGTCATCGAGTCGGAGGGGGCGTTCGACCCGATGACCGCCACCGGATACGTCCGCAGCCCGCAGGACGACTCGGTGACGGTGGAGCTGCTCATCGACGGGGTTCGGTACATGGGCGCCGAGCCGCCGCTCGGGCCGCGGCCGCCGGACAAGACGCCGGGCGGCGAGGTGTACGGGCGCTACGGCCAGTATCCGGGCAAGTTCGACCGCCTGTCCCTGGCCGGCAACGGCATGGGGGCCCTCGGCTCGACCGGGCCGGACCCGGCGACGCTGTTCAAGGCGCTGCAGGAGGTGAACGCGGCGGTCACGCAGAACCCCGACGGGACCCTGCACTTCGAGTACTCGACCCACGGCATCCCGGCTGATCCGACCCTGGAGACGAGGGTCTCCGGCGACGTCACCCTCAACGCCGACGGGCGGATCGCGAAGGTGACGATGCAGGACTGGTGGCAGTCGACGATCAAGCGGACCGTCGCGTCCGGCCAGCTCTTCGCCACGCTGGAGCTGTCCGACTACGGCGTCCCCGTCCACGTGGACCGCCCCAAGGACGTCGTCCCGGCGAACTGACCGTGCCGGTGGTGCTCACCGCCATGGAGCACCACCGTTCACCAACGGCGCTGCCAAGTTGCGGCTGGTGCGGTCGGGGCCGGGCTGACCTCGAAGCTCGAGGACGACAGCTGGGGCGAGGTGGCGCTCGACGCCGGCATCGGCGGCCTACTGGGCGGCGCCGGCGGCGCGGTCGGTGGCGCCGGAGGGACGTTCGCCACCAAGACCGTCGGATGGATGGCCCTCAAGGGAACCAGCCGGGCGGCCACACAAGGCACCGCCCGACTACTTCAAGGGCGCGTTCAGCGGCACGGCGAGCAAGCAGGGCATGGGTCAAGGCACCGCCGCCGCGGTCACGACGACGAAGCCGACGTCGTCTCCACACCCACGGCCCCAAGGAAGGCGCGAAGATCGCGGCGGCGGTTGAACGAACCCCGGAGACGGCCGGCGGCGCCGCGGCGGGGGGACCAGCCCACACCGGGGCCCCCCCCCCCCCCCCCGCCGGGCG
>NZ_JBFANF010000007.1:0-270145 GCF_040674675.1 Dactylosporangium sp. NPDC049742
CTACCGCCATGGCCTCGCCGTCCCCGCGCGGCCGCCCACGCCGCGCGCCGTCCAAGAGGCCGCCGGCGCGTGGCTGCGCGGCGGCCGCGGCCGGATCACCGACCCGGACCTGCTCGGCCACCTGCTGTGGGCGGGTGTCGGCACCGGCCTGCCGCTGCAGTTGCACACCGGCTTCGGCGACCGCGACCTCGCGTTGCACCGCGCCGACCCGGCCCTCGCCCAGCCGTTCCTCGCCGCGCTCGACCCGCGGGGCGCGGCGGTCGTCCTGCTGCACTGCTACCCGTTCCACCGCAATGCCGGCTGGCTCGCCCAGGTGTACCCGCACGTGCACGTCGACGTCGGCCTCACCCTCACCCACGCCGGCGACGCGGTCCTGCCCGAGTTCCTCGAGCTGGCGCCGTTCGGCAAGCTGCTGTTCTCCACCGACGCCTACCTGCTGCCCGAGCTGTACCTCGTGGGCGCCGCCCGCTTCCGGCACGCCCTGCGCCGCCTGCTCGACACCTGGCGCGCCGACGACAGCGTCAGCATCGCCGACGCCGAGCGGATCGCCGCGCTGGTCGGCGCCGGCAACGCCCGCCGGCTGTACGGCCCGGGAACCACACTGTCCGTACCCGTGACGTAACCGACCGTGTTGCCACGTTCTATCTAGTTTCGTCGCTACACGCGCCCGAGGGCATATCAATGTCGCGACGGTCGTATGACGTATTGATGCACGCTAGGGTCAGTGGCATTCCTAATCCGAAGGAGGGGAAACCATGCCATTGACGCAAGCCGATCTAGCGACACTCGGGAACGCACCGATCACCATCAAATCCACGTTCTTTGACAACGTGTATCTCAGAATGGACGGCACCTCGGTGAACGGTGCTGGACCGGGCGGCACCGTCAACTGCCAGCTGAATGCCGGCGCCAAGGAGCGGTTCAAGCTGCGCGCCCAGGCCGACGGCTCCTACTCGGTCGAATCGGTCGCCTCCCCGAACGTGTTCCTGCGCATGGACGGCACCGGGGTGCCCACCACCGGGGCCGGCGGCGGGACCGTCAATTGCCAGCTCAACGCAAACGGCGGCGCAAACCACAAGTTCAATCTCCGGGCCCAGTCCAACGGCTCATTCTCATTCGAGTCGGTCGCAATTCCCGGTATCTTCCTGCGCCTGGTCGGCTCAGGTGTCACCACCCGCACCGACGGGGGCGGCGGACTTGTGAACTGCCAGCTCAACGCAAACGGTGGCGCGCACGAGTCGTTCTTTCTCGCCCGCGACGACCAACTGCTGAACTTCGTGATGGAGCAACAGCAGCAGACCTACTGGTGCTGGTCGGCGTGCACGGTCAGCGTCGAGAAGTACTACAACCCGGCCACCACGCTGACGCAGTGCACGCTGGCGAACACCGAATGGGGACGCAACGACTGCTGCGGCACGGGTGGGGCCGGAGCGTGCAACCGGGGCAACTGGCCGCAGACCCCGATGCAGCGGCTCGGACGGCTCAACCAGGACCTGCGGACCACGCTGACCGCCGCGCAGATCGCCGACGAGTTCGCCAAGGGCCAACCGTTCATCGCCGACGTCATCTGGCGGGACGGCAACTCCCATGTCCTGGCGGTCCACGGCCGCCACCAGATCGACGGCGTCGAGTACGTCAAGGTCGCCGATCCGGCGTACGGCAACTCCACCTGGACCTACGACGACTTCTGCGCCCGCTACCAGAACATCGGGACGTGGCGCTACTCCTACACCACCAAGCGCTGAGGGGACCACATGCCGCTGCACCTGCCCGATCCGCCGTCGGGCGCACACGACCACGTCAAGTCCAGGCTGCACACCCTCGCCGCCCACGGCGCTCTGCACACCAAGGCGCTGCGCGGCGCCCGGGCAGACCAGCTGGACCTGTCCACGCCGCATCAGGTCTTCACCCTCGGGGCGGACGACATCGCCGCGGGCGGCGGCCTCGACCGGGCCGAGCCGGCCGGCTGGCGCTATCTCGTCGAGTCCGCCGGGCAGGTCGTCGCCAGCGCCGAGACCATGCCCGCACCGGACGGGACCCAGCGCTTCGCCAACGTCAACGAGGGCCCGTTCGTCGACGCCACCGACAAGGCCATGAAGGTCCTCCGGAAGCTGCCCAAGCTCGAGGCGGCCGGCTTCGAGCTGCGCCTGCTGCGCATTCCCAGCCTGTACCTGACGGCGCTGTGGCTGCACTCGCCCGCCGAGGACCTCCTGGTGCCGCTGCAGCCGTCACCGATCGGCAAGGAGGGCAAGAGCCTGCCCGCGGCCGAGTTCCTCAGCGACGTCGCCGAACACGCCCGGTCCCGGCCGTCGCTCCCCCCACCGCCGCCGGCCTGACGTCCGTCGCACCGTCGGCGGCGCGGCCAGGTCGTGAGCCGCGCCGCCGACGGTGCCACGACTCCCTGCGACCGGTGCGCCGCCCGGCGGACCGCGGCCGCCTCAGCCCGCCGACACCCGCAGTGATCGGGTGAGCCACTCCGCCATCAGGGCACGCTCCGCATCGGAGAGGGCGGGCAGCTCGGGCACCACGGTGGCGAACGTGACCGCGACCGTGGTCATGGTGGCGTCCGGCGCCGGCGGCGCAGCCGTGAGGATCCGGTCGGCGACGGCGCCGAACATCGCCTCCGCCAGGCCGGGGTCCCGCAGCTCCGCGGGCATGCCCAGCAGGGCGAGGACGGTGCCGGTGCCGGCGGCATGGATCATGGCCACGGCGCGCCGCTCGTCGACGCGGAGGAGACCATCGGCGGCGAGCCGCCGCACCAGCGTCCGGAGCACCTCGATGCCCGCGGCCGTCGCCGGTGAGGGCTCACCTCGTCCCGGGGTGTTGAGCAACGCGTACAGCTCCGGGTTGGCCAGTCCGAACTCGACGTGCAGCTGCCACCCGGCGCGCAGATCGGCCACCGGGTCGCCACTGCTCCGCGCCACCGAGACCGACTTGCCGGCGACGTAGGTCGCCATGACGTGCTCGGCGAGGGCGTCGACGAGTCCGTCCTTGTCCCCGAACAGCCGGTAGATCGTCGGGGGCTGCACGCCCGCCGCCTGCGCCACCGCGCGCGTCGTCACCCCGCGCGCGCCGTGCTCGGCCAGCAGCCGTGCGGCCGCGTCGAGGACGGTCGAGCGGATCTCATCACGGACGCCTGTGACCTGCGACTGCTCCATGTATCAAGGATAACAGGAACTTGTTTCCGTTGGAAAATCGCTGATAACGTCTTCGGCATACCAACGGAAACAAGGAGCCTCATGATCATCGTCACGGGTGCCACCGGCCAGCTCGGATCGCAGATCGTCGCCCGGCTGCTGGAGCGGGTCCCGGCCGAAACCGTGGGCGTCAGCGTCCGCGACGTCACGAAGGCGGCGGCGCTCGCCGAGCGCGGCGTGCGGGTCCGGGCCGGGGACTTCACCGACCCCGCCACGCTGCGGCACGCGTTCGAGGGCGCCAGCCAGGTGCTGGTCATCTCGGCCGCGATTCGCGGTGCCGGTGCGGTCGCGGCCAACATCGCCGCCATCGACGCCGCATGCGCCGCGGGAGCGCGGCGCGTCCTGTACACGAGCCACCAGGCCGCGGCGAAGGACTCGCTGTTCTCACCGCAGCTCACGCACGCCCAGACGGAGGAGCACCTCACCCTGCGGGGCGTGCCGTTCACCGCCCTGCGGAACGGGTTCTACACCAGCACGCTCGGCCACTACATCGGCGCGGCCCTGGAAACCGGCCGGCTCGCCGCACCCCAGGACGGCCCGGTGTCCTGGACCGCCCACGCCGACCTGGCGGAGGTGGCCGCGGTCGCACTGGCCGGAGACGCCGGCCTCGACGGCGTCACCGCACCGCTGACCGCGCCGGAGATGCTCGACTTCGAGGCCGTGGCCGGCATCCTCAGCAACCTCACCGGACGCGCCGTCGCCCGGGTCGTCGTGGACGACGAGGAGTGGAAGGCCACGGCGATCGACCGCGGCATGCCGCCGCAGGCCGCCGACTTCACCCTGGGCATGTTCCGCGCCGCCCGCCGGGGCGAGTTCGCCGTCACCGATCCCACCCTGGAGACCGTCATCGGCCGCCCCGCCGTCCCGGCCCGCGCCGTCCTCGAGACGATGACCGCCGCGGTCCGGTGAGCCGGTCCGTCGGCGGCACGACCGGCTCGGCACAGCGGGAGACCGGCGCGTCCGGTCTCCCGCCCCGCGGGACGCCGAGCTTTACCAGCCGACCGCGATGAGCATGTACTGCGGGTTGTTCAGGGCGATGAAACTCGACTGGTCGGCGGCGTCGTCGTACGGGAAGCCGTACGCCTTGTTGCCGATCGCGTGGTTGTGCCAGAACCGGGCGTAGTAGTTGGCCGGTGCGCTCTGGTAGAACCGGCTGACGTCGCCCCACTGCGACTGCGGCAGCTGGGCGACGTGCCGGTTGAGCGCGCCGCACAGGGCCGCGTTGTTCGCCAGGGACCCGGCGCAGCCGAAGACGTCGCCGGTGGAGACGTTGTAGCCGAGGGACGACGTGCCGAGGTGGAAGTACATCCGCGCCGCGGAGATGACCGGGACGTCGACGAAGTGCTGCTGGGCGATCGAGCGGGTCTGGCCGTTGAACGTCCAGTACACCTGGCTGTCCGGGTACTGGCCGTTGGTGCGGTTGAGCACCTTGAACGTCATGACGCGGCTGGACACGGGGATGCCGGCCGTCGGCCCCCAGAAGTCCGCGGCCGATGCGGGCGTGGGTGCGGCGAGCAGTGCGCCGGCGGCCGCGACCCCGGCACACGCGAACGCGGTAGCCCGTCTGGCAGCCGTTGCAGGCACGTTCGCCGCTGCCGATGCCGGTGGACTCGTTGCACGGGCCGCCCGGGTTCACGCCGCAGTGGAAGGTCCCGAAGACCGAGCTGCGGCCGTTGACGTCCTCCATGATGTCGATCTCGCCGGAGGTCGGCCACCGGGTGCCGGTGCGCAGCGTGGAGCCGAGCATCCAGAACGCCGGCCAGTAGCGGCGGAGCCTGACACCGCGGCTCCCACGGCCAGCAGGCTGACGACTGTCGCGACCCGCATCGACCACCGGCGTCGCGGCACGCGTACTGGCATGGTCCTCTCCCTTGCCGTAGGCAGTCCCGCCGCGGCCGCCAACTGGGCAGGGAGTTCCTTTCACGATAGGAGAAACCCATCCGATTTCGTCAATATGTCTTTGTAAGAGCTCGGTACGGACAACCCTGATCGGGCCGTGATGATCGACTCGGTATCGTCGGGGTCATGCGGTACGTGGCGATCGGTGACAGCTTCAGCGAGGGCATGGGTGACGAGCGGGCGGACGGCATCCCGCGCGGGTGGGCCGATCTGGTCGCGGCCGCGCTCGGCGCCACCGACCCGCAGTGGCGCTACGCCAACCTGGCGATCCGGGGGCGGCTGCTCGAGCCGATCGTGACCACCCAGCTGGACGCCGCGCTGGCGATGTCGCCGCCGCCGACGCTGATCTCGCTCAACGGCGGCGGGAACGACATGATGCGCCGCGGCGCCGACCTCTCGCACCTCGTGCGGCTCATCGAAGGGGCGGTCGAGCGCTGCGAGGCGGCCGGCGTCCGCCTCATGGTCCTCAGCGGCGCCGACCCGTCCGACCACCTGCCGCTCGGGCGGGTGCTGCGCCGCCGCGCCGAGCAGCTCACCGAGGCGGTGCGGGAGCTGACCGCCCGCCACGGCGTGCTGTTCGTCGACTGTTTCGGCGACGCCGAGCTGCGCCGCGCCGGGTACTGGTCGGCCGACCGGCTGCACCTCAACGCCGCCGGCCACCGGCGGGTCGCCGGGCTCGTCCTGGCCACCCTGGGCGTCCCCGGCGCCGAGCACCGGCTCGACGACACCGCGGCGGCCGCGCGCGGGCTGGTCGTCCAGGCCCGGTACTACCGCCAGCACGTCCTGCCGTGGGTGCTGCGCCGGGTCCGGGGCCGCTCGTCCGGCGACGGGCGCGTGGCGAAGTACCCGGCGTGGACCAGCGTCTCCTGAGCCGGCGGGATCGGACTCAGGGTCGGAGTCAGGTCACCAGGCCGCGCCGGTATGCGTAGATGACCGCCTGCACCCGGTCGCGCAGGTCCAGCTTGGTGAGCAGCCGCGACACGTACGTCTTCACGGTCTCGGGGCTGATGACCAGCGCGGCCGCGATCTCGGCGTTGGTCAGCCCCTCGGCGATGAGCCGGAGCACCTCCAGCTCGCGCGGGGTGAGCGGCGCGCCGCCCGGACCGTCGGCGGCGGGCCGGATTCGCGCGGCGTAGCGCCCGACGAGCTGCCGGGTCACCTCCGGGTCCAGCAGCGCGGCGCCGGACGCCACGGTGCGGACGCCGTGCAGCAGCTGGGTGGTCGGCGCGTCCTTGAGCAGGAAGCCGCTCGCCCCGGCCCGGAGTGCCTCGTAGACGTACTCGTCGAGGTTGAACGTCGTCACCACCAGCACCTTCACGGGCTCGGCCACGCCGGCGCCGGCCAGCCGCCGGGTCGCCTCGATCCCGTCGAGGACCGGCATGCGCACGTCCATCACCACGACGTCCGGCCGCAGGCGCTCCGCCAGGCCGACCGCCGCCCGGCCGTCGCCGCACTCCCCGACCACCTCCATGTCGGGCTGCGCGCCGATGATGGTGACGAATCCCGTCCGGACGAGGGCCTGGTCGTCGGCGACCAGCACGCGGATCGTCACAGCGGGATCCGGGCGGTCGTGGTGAAGCCGCCGTCGGGCCGCGGCGCCGCGGTGAAGGTGCCGCCGAGGGCCCGGACGCGCTCGGCAAGGCCGCTCAGTCCTCGGCCGCCGTCGGTGGAGACCTCGACCGTGAGCTCGTCCGGGTCGTGATGGAGGTGGACGACGGTACGACGGCCGTGGGCGTGCTTGAGCGCGTTGGTCAGCGACTCCTGGACCACGCGGTGGGCGACGGCCTCGGGGTCGCCGGGCGTCGCCCGGGGCGTGCCGGACTCCGTGACCTCGACCGGCTGGCCGGAGCCGCGGGCCTGCTCGACCGGTGCGCGGAGGTCGTCCTGCCCGCCGTGGCCGGGGTCCAGGACGTCCAGGAGCCGGCGCAGGTCGGAGATGGCGCGGCGGCCCGTGCCGGCGACGGCGGTCAGGGACTCGTCCAGGCGGTCGGGTGCGGCGGTCAGGTACCGGGCCGCCTCGGCCTGCACGACCATCGCGGTCACGTGGTGGGTGACGACGTCGTGCAGGTCGCGGGCGATCCTGGCCCGCTCGGCGGCGCGGGTGCTCTGCGCGACGTGCCGGCGGCGCTCGGCCTCGGCGGCGCGGGTGACGCGCAGCCACGCGCCGATCCCCCACGCGAGCGCCACGGCGAGGTAGAACGTGAGGTAGCCGGTGACGCCCTCCTCCGAGCCCCGCCGGTCCAGCGCCACGGCGAGCGGCACGTACGCCACCGTCACCGCCACCGCCGTGAGCACCCGGACCCTTCTCCCGCGCCGCCCGGCGACCGCGGTGCCGTCCCCGCCGAGGTGGACGCCCGCGCTCATCAGGGCGATGGGCAGGGCGGTGCCGGCGACGAGGTGGTAGCCGAGGAGCTGGTCGGCCGCGAAACCCGCCGCGACGAGCGCCAGGCACAGGGCCGGACTGCGCCGCCGGAGCACCAGCGGCAGGCACTCGAGCGCGGCGACCGCGACGGCCCACCCGTCGAACGGGCGGGACGGCAGGTCCTCGGCGAGGCGCGTGCCGTAGCCGTGCAGCGCAGGCACGAGCGAGGCGGCTGCGAGCAGCAGCGCGAGCGGCAGGTCCCGGACCGTGACGTCGAGGCCCGCCCACCGCTCCCGGAGCCGCTGGGCGTCGATCACCGGCCGAGCGTAGCGGCCGGGCGGCGGCTCCGGCGCGGCAGCACGCGGCCCCGGCGCCGGGCGAGGGTCATGAAGGCCACGGTGGCGGCCGCGCCGGCAACGACCGACGCCAGGCTCGCCTCGGGGCCGAACGTGCCGCCGGACAGCAGCACCGGCCCGGACAGCGCCCCGTCGAGCAGCCCCTGCGCCGTGTCGTTGCCGGAGACGTCGGTGCCGAAGACGCCCGCCTCCGCGAAGTTCCAGGCCCAGTGCAGGCCGATCGGCAGCCACAGGGTGCGGGTCGCGGCATAGGCGGCGCCGAGCATGCCGCCCGCCTCGATCGCGATGGCGACCGCGCCCCACAGGCTGGCATGCGGGTTGAGCAGATGCATGAGGCCGAAGAGCGTGCCGGTCAGGGCGAGGGCGGTCCAGGTGCCGGTGCGGGCCTCGACGACGCGGAACAGCACACCCCGGAAGATGAGCTCCTCGGTGACGGCGGCCGCGAGCATCAGGCCGAGCAGCGCGGCGGCGCCGGACAGCGACCCCCAGCCTTCGACGCGATAGCCGCCGAGGAGCGCGATCACGGCGATGACCGCGGTGAACAGTGCCGCACCCAGGACCGCGCCGCGGCCGAACGCGACGGCCGCACCCTCGCGGGGCAGGTCGGGCGACGGGCGGCGGCCGATCCGGACGTACACGACGAGGGCCAGGACCGCGGTGGCGGTGCCGGCGAGGAGAGTGAGCCACGGATTGCCGCCCGTGACGAGACTGCCGAGGAACGAGACCGCGAAGACGGCGGCGAGCTGCAGGAACGATCGCATGCAGTGAACGGTATGGATTCTCGCGCGGCGAAACGTCACCGCGCGGTGGACACCTTGCAGTAGCTCGCACGGGGGACACGCGCGGGCGGCCGAGGGAAGCGTGGACGCTGATATACCTGATCCTCCGCTTGCGCGGAGGTTCCCGAGTCGAACGGAAACAGCAGGAAGCGCCCACATGGCCTCGGCCGGCGCCGTTATGCGGGGATCAGCTCGTGGAGCCTGTTCAAGGTGTAGGTCTCCGAACCGTCGGGCAGGCCCTCCGGCGCGTCGATCCCGATGAACGTGACCGGTTCGTCGGGGAGCCGGCCGTCCCAGGTGGTCACGTCGGCGCCGGCGCGCCACAGGTCCACGAGGTACGACACGGTGAGGTACCGGCGCTCCATCACGGCCCGCACCCGGTCGGCCGTGGTGAACGTGTGCTCCTCGACCCGGTTGAACGACGGGCGGCCCTCCAGGTACAGGTGCAGCCACACCGCCTCCCAGCCGCGCTCGCCGCGGGCGAACACCATCGGCAGGGCGACCCGGCCCTTGCCGCGCAGATCCGAACGGGCCCGCACGGTCCGGGCGTCGAACGGCGCGCCGCGCTGGTCCAGGGCGCGGGTCTGGTAGCCGAACATCGACTCGGCGACCTGCTGGAACGACTCGCCCGAATAGATGTGCACCTGCGGCACGACGTGCGGTGCGCCGATCGTCAGCGGCACGTCGATGAACTCGGTCGCGCCGTCCGGTGCGTCGGTGATGTCACCGGAGTGCACCACCCCCTCGTGGTGGTAGTTCGTCCACGACACCTGGCCGACGCTGTGGTACTCGTCGTCGAGCAGCAGCACCGACAGGTCGAAGTCCGTGCGGAGGCTGGTCTGGCGCCAGTAGGTGAAGAAGCGCAGCAGCTCCCCCGCGACCGGCGCCCGCGAGCCGCGCGGCAGCACCCCGAAGCCGCCCTCCGCCGCCTTGCCCGACAGCGGCAGCGCGACGTCGAGCACGTCCGGGTCGACCAGCACGGGCCGCTGCGGCCGCGGCAGGCGCGCGGCGATCCGCGCGTCGAGCAGCGCCGACAGCTCGGCGACCAGCCCCGCCGGCAGCGGCGGCCGCTCGTCTGGCCCGATCCACGCGCGGCGCGACCGGTTCACGTACATGCGCGCCGACGCGGGCGCCAGCCGGTTGCCGACATGCTCCCGCAGCGAGCACAGCACCCGCCCCGACGCCGAGCCGAGCGCACCGCGGACCGCGTCGACCACGACCGCCTGCTCCGCCGGCGAGGCGAGCCGCAGCAGCCGGTCCGCGGAGCGCAGCAGCAGGCCCGGCGCCGCCGACAGCACCGACGCCGCCGCGCCGGCGCCACCCGCACCGATCGCCGCCTCCGCACGGCCCGCCAGGTTGCGCACGCGCCGCTCGCCACGCGCGACCGCGAACACCGCCTGCGCGTGCGGCCACTGCTCGTGCTCGTGCGGGTGCAGCCGCTCGCCGAGCCGCTTCCACGGCTCTGCGTGCCGGGCGACGTCGCCGAGCCGGTCCTGGTTGGCGCCGACGACCCGGTCCAGCGCGGCCAGCAGGATGCGCCGCTCCGGGCGCCGGAAGGACCGGAACCGGGTGGGTGCCGCCAGCGAGACGTCCCCGCCGGAGACCTGGCAGGCGAGGCGCAGCACGTCGGTCGTGGTGTCCACGGCGACCAGCGGCCGGCCGAGCACCAGCCTGACCCCGTTGAGCACCGCCCGGTGCTCCCGCACCGGGATCACGTCCGGCTGCGGGCCGTCCATGCACGCGACCGCGAGCTCGCCGAGGAGCGCGAGGTCCGCCTCCCCGAGCGGCGCCGCGCTGCCGGCCAGGGCCAGGTACAGCCGCTCCGCCTCCACGTCGGCGGTGTCGCCGAGGTGCAGCAGCGTGAGCCGGTCACCGGCCGAGGCGATCAGCGCGTCGTGCGCGGCCAGCAGTTCCGCGTAGGTGTGCTGGTACGTGCCGTAACCCGGCAGGTCGAGCAGGTTGACCGCACCGGAGCGCACCGCGTCGCGCAGCACCGCGTCGGAGGCCGTCCCGCCGCCGGCGAGCACCGCCGCGCGCAGCCGCTGCGTCCAGAACTCGACGGTGTCCGGCACGTCGTGCGGGAAGCCGATGAAGTACGCGTTGTGCTGGACGTGGTCGCCGACCAGCTCGCGTACCGCGGAGACCACCGTCGCGGCGAGGTCCATCGCCGGCCCGGGGGCGATGCCACCGACGTGCTCCAGCAGCGCCCGCGACGCGGAGAACCCGGCGTCGAGCAGCGCCGCGTCCAGCTGCCGGGCCACCGCGGCACCGTCACCGGCCGCACCGGTGCTCGCCGGCACGCGCAGCGTCCTGGAGATGAGCAGCTTCTCGAGCATGCGGCCCCCATTCGGTCAACAGCCGGCCGGGGCCGGCACGGGTGGGCCGCCGGGGACTCGAACCCCGAACCCTTCGATCCAACAAGGAGAAGGAAGCGCCTCCATGTCCGCTCACGCGGGAAGCGGACGCGCTACTCAGTCGAATGCTCTCCCAATTGAGCTAGCGACCCGTGCGACGATCATCGCACCGGCTTGATCGGCCCGGCCATCGATTATCGCGCTCCTCCGCGGGAGGCCCGACAGCTCAGTCGCCGTCGCGACCGTCGCGGCTGACGGAGCTGAACGTGCCGCTCCATGATGCCTTCGCCCCGGAGTCGCCGATGCGGTACGTGTCGAAGACGGCCCAGCCGGCGACGACGACGGCCAGTGCGACGATCACCCTGGTGATCGGGGCCGACACCGGCGCCAGGTAGGTACGCCGGGTCGCCGGCGCCGTCGTCTCCCGTTGCCGCCACCAGATGGCCAGGGCGAGGACGGCCACCGGGACGGCGGCCCAGATGGCGGTGTCGCCGAGCTCGGTGTGCCGATCCAGCAGCGCGGTCTCGCCGACCCGGTGCTCCAGCCACTCGCCGGCGCTCGTCGTGACCGGAACGAGGACGACGACGAGCGCGGACAGGATCGCGTTCGGGCCGGCGAAACGGCGGCGGGCCGCGGGCCAGGCGGCGGTCAGCACGAGCAGCAGGGCGGCGAGCGGAAGCAGCACCACAATTGCGTGTACGAGCAGGATGTGTGCCGGCAGTCCGTTGACGGTACCCATGGAGATTCCTTCCGGAAACGATGACCGCGGTGACAGGAGATTCGGTGTCATGCCCAACGGCGCGCTACCCGGCAGACGCTATGCAGCGAATCTTCGAACTTTCCCATCTCCGGCGGAGAAGCTGGACCGGCAGCCGAGCAGGGAAGGAGTTCGGGAGCCGTCATGAGCGCTGCGAGAGTGCTGGTGGTCGAGGACGACCGTGAACTCGGCCCGCTGCTGCTGCGCCTGCTCCGCGGCGCCGGCCACGAGCCGGACCTCGCCCCGGACGGCCAGGCCGGACTGCATCTGGCGCTCACCCGCCGCTACGACGCGATGATCCTGGACCGGGGGCTACCGGTCATCGAGGGCCTCGACCTGCTCGGCCGGCTGCGCAGGACCGGCGTGACCGTGCCGGCGCTGGTGCTGACCGCCCTCGGCACCGTGTCGGACCGGGTGACCGGACTCGACAGCGGCGCCGAGGACTATCTCGTCAAGCCGTTCGAGATCGACGAGCTCCTCGCTCGCGTCCGGGTGCTGCTGCGTCGGCGCCCTCCGTCGGAGCAGCAGCTGGCGGTCGGGGACGCGACGTTCGACCTGATCACGAGGACGGTGACCGCTCCGGACGGGTCGGTCGTGGCGTTGTCCGGCCGCGAGAGTGACCTGCTGCGGCTGCTGGCCCGGCACCCGGCGCGGGCGTTCACCCGGGAGGAGATCGTGCTGCAGGTGTTTCCCGAGGCCGCCACCGTCGCGCTGGTCGACACGTACGTGCATTACCTGCGGCGCAAGCTCGGGACGGCCGCGGTGGCCACCGTCCGGGGCGTGGGCTACCGGCTCGGGCGCGGATGAAGCGCCGGACGCCCGCCGGCACGGATCCGGACCAGGTCCTGCTGTCGCGGGCGCGTCGCGTCATCGCCGTGCAGACCGCGGTCGCGATCACGGTGAGCCTGCTGGTCCTCGGCGGGCTGGCCTTCGCCGTGGTGACCTACAGCCAGAACGCCGCCTCCATGGCGCTGCTGCGGCAGACCGCGGCCAACGCGGAGGACGTGGCCGATCCACCACCGAACGTATGGATCTTCGTTCAGGAGCCCGGCGGCGACATCAGGGCCACCGCGGGCGCACCCGCGCCGTTGCCCGACCGGGGTGCGCTCCAGCGCGTCCGTGCCGGCGGAGTGAGCGAGATCCGCACCATCGCCGGCAGCGAAGGGGGCTATCTGGTCATGACCCTGCCGCGAGGGACCCGAACCGTACAGGTGGTCCTGAGCCGGCGCGAACGGCACGAGGAGCGGGAGCGGCTGCTCGGCGCCCTCGTCTTCGGCGAACTGTGCGGTCTGCTCATCGCGCTGCTGTCCGCGGCGTTGCTCGCCCGCCGCGCCACGGCACCGCTGGCCGACGCCCTCGCCCGGCAGCGGCGGTTCGTCGCCGATGCCAGCCACGAGCTGCGGACCCCGCTGACCCAGCTGCACACCCGGGCACAACTGCTCCAGATGGACCTGCGCGCCGGTGCGGACGTCGCGGACATCACCACCGACGTCGACCAGCTCGTCACCGGCACCCGGCACCTCGGTGAGGTGGTCGAGGACCTGCTGCTGTCCACCCAGCTCAGCCGGCGCGACGACGCCCGCGCGCCGGTCGACCTCGACGCGGTCGCCGCGGACGTCGTCGCCGGTCACGCCGATCGCGCCCGGGGGCAGCACGTCGAGCTGGCGCTGCTGCCCGGCGCCGGGGCCACCTCGACGGTGCTCGGCCACGAAGCCGCCCTGCGGCGCGTGCTCACCGCCCTCGTCGACAACGCCCTCAGCCACACCAGGCAAGGCGGCCAGGTGAGCCTCGAGCTCGGCACCGACGGCGCGTTCGTCACCGTCGTCGTCCGGGACGACGGCACCGGCTTCGACCCGGCCGACGCCGAACGGCTGTTCGCCAGGTTCGCGCGGGGCCACGGCGATCACCGCCGCTTCGGGCTCGGCCTCGCCCTCGCCCGGGAGGTCGTCACCGGCCACGGCGGCACCATCGAGGCGTGGGGCCGTCCGGGTGAAGGCGCCGCCTTCACCATCCGTCTCCCCGCGGCGGCGCGGTAGCACCTCGCATCAGCCGGTTCCGCACCCGCATTCCCCGGCCGGCGACGTCGCCCCATCGGCAGCAGAGAACGGACGCGGCCGACACCGTAGCGGTCAGATCCATCGGCGTCCATAGCACGTTCGCCGCATTGACGGGTCATTCACCGGTGTCTACGTTCGGCATTCGATTACCTCACGGGGGAGGTCTGTTCGGCATGCCACTTGCCACCCGCGGGCTGCGTCGCGCTGCCCGCACCACCGCGGCCGCCGTGCTGCTGTCCGTCGCAGTCGTCGCGCTCCACGCCGGTCCGTCCACTGCGGAGCCGGCGCCACCGGACACCAACTTCCAGAAGGTGCCGCTGGACGAGAACACGTCCAACCCGATGATGCTCGACATCGCCGCCGACGGCCGGGTCTTCTACGTGGACCGGCTCGGCGACGTCAACGTGATCCAGCCGGGCGGCGGGACCGTGCGGTCCGGGCGCCTGAACGTCTTCACGTCGTACGAGAGCGGGCTGCTGAGCATCGCGCTCGACCCGGCCTTCACCACCACGCACTGGCTGTACCTGTACTACTCGCCGCTGACGGCGAACGTCGACCGGCTGAGCCGCTTCACGGTCAACGGCGACACGCTCGACCCGGCCAGCGAGAAGGTCCTCCTGGACGTGCCGGTGCAGCGGGCCGACTGCTGCCACCACGGCGCCGGGCTCGCGATCGACAAGACCAACGGCAACCTGTGGCTGGCCACGGGCGATGCGACGAACCCGTTCGCCTCGGACGGGTACACCCCCATCGACCAGCGGTCCGGCCGCGCGATCTGGGACGCGCAGGGCACCGCCGGCAACACCAACAGCCTGTCGGGCAAGGTGCTGCGCATCCATCCGGAGCCGGACGGCACGTACACGGTCCCCAGCGGCAACCTGTTCCCGCAGGGGACCGCGAAGACCCGGCCCGAGATCTACGCGATGGGGCAGCGCAACCCGTTCCGGATGGGTCTGGACCCGAAGACCGGCTACGCGATGGTCGCCAACTACGGGCCGGACGCCAACACCGCGAACCCGGCCCGTGGCCCGCAGAACACCGTCGAGTGGAACATCATGTCCGCGCCGGAGAACTCCGGCTGGCCGTACTGCATCGGCAACAACACGCCGTACGTCGCCTACAACTTCGCGAACGGCACGTCCGGCGCGCCGTTCGCGTGCGGCACCGGCCCGGCGAACACGTCGCCGAACAACACCGGCCTGACGACGCTGCCCGCGGCGAAGCCGGCGACCATCTGGTATCACAAGGATCCCGACCCGAACCAGTTCCCGCAGCTGTCCGGCGGCGCGCCGATGGCGGGGCCCGTCTACCGGTTCGACCCGAACCTCGTCTCGGACCGCAAGTGGCCGCAGTACTTCGACGGCCGGGCGATCTTCGCCGAGTGGAACAGCAGCCTCATGTACACGTTCCAGCTGTCCGCGGACGGCAAGGCGGTCACCGCGATCGACCGGCTGCTGAGCGCGTTCTCGTTCAAGAAGCCGATGGACTTCAAGTTCGGCCCGGACGGCGCGCTGTACCTCATCGAGTGGGGCAACGGGTTCGGCGGCAACAACACCGACTCCGGCATCTACCGCATCGACCACGTCGTCGGTGGCGCGTCACCGGTCACGAAGGCCGAGGCCAACCGCACCAACGGGCCGGCGCCGCTCACCGTCGCCTTCACCGGCGACAAGTCGAGCACCCCGGCCGGCGGCGCGTTGCAGTACCTCTGGACCTTCGGCGACGGGGGCACCTCCACCGCGGCGAACCCGAGCCACACCTACACCGCGAACGGTAACTACACGGCCGTGCTGAAGGTGACCAACGCGATCGGCAAGTCCAGCACCGCGAGCGTGCCGATCACCGTCGGCAACACCGCGCCGACCGTCACCCTCACCGCACCGCCGGACGGCGGGTTCTACCAGTGGGGCGACCAGGTCTCGTTCTCCGCCACGGTCACCGACCCCGAGGACGGCGCCGTCAACTGCACCGAGCTCCAGCTCAACGCCATCCTCGGCCACGACGCGCACGGCCACCCGCTGGACTCCTACAACGGCTGCAGCGGCACCGTCACCACCACGCTGTCGAGCGGGCACGCCGAGGGCGACAACGTCTTCTACGTGCTGGAGGCCGTCTACACCGACCACGGCGGCGCCGGCGGCTCGGCCGCGCTGACGACCCGCAGTCAGGTCATCCTGCACCCGAAACGCACGGGCGCGGAGTTCTACACGAACACCGGGCGCGCGTCGAACGGCCACGGCACCGACGACGCCGGCGTCGCCGTCGAGTCGAGCGCCGACGGCAGCAGGAACATCGGCTTCGTCGAGGACGGCGACTGGTGGAGCGTCGAACCGGCGTCGCTCGCGGGCATCAACGTGATCCGGGTGCGGGCCGCGTCGGCGACGACCGGCGGCATCGTCGACGTCCGCTGGGGCGACCCCGTCAACGGCACCCTGCTCGGCAGCGCCACGGTGCCCGGCACCGGCGGCTGGCAGAACTACACCGACGTCGCCGTCGGCCTGACCGCGCCGCCGGCCGGCACCGGCAAGCTCTACTTCGTCGGCCGCAGCCCCGCCGGTGGCACCGAGTTCCTGTTCAACGTCGACTGGATGGACTTCATCGGCACCGGAGTCGCCGTGCCGACGGGCACCCAGCAGCAGGTCGTGTCGTTGCGGGCCAGGATCAACAACAGGTACGTGACGGCGGACAACGCCGGCGCGAGTCCGCTGATCGCCAACCGGACGGCGATCGGGCCGTGGGAGCAGTTCGACATGCTGAACCTCGGCGAGGACTTCGTGGCGCTGCGCGCCCACGCCAACAACAAGATCGTCTGCGCGGACAACGCCGGCGCGAGCCCGCTCGCCGCCAACCGGACGGCCGTCGGGGCGTGGGAGATCTTCCAGCGCATCGCCAACAGCGACGGCAGCGTGTCGTTCAAGGCCGTCGTCAACGCCAGGTACGTCACGGCCGAGAACGCCGGCGCCGCGGCGCTGGTCGCGAACCGGACCGCGATCGGGCCGTGGGAGCGGTTCGACCTCCTGCAGTAGATTTCGACCTCCTGCAGTAGACGAGGACCGATGCGGTGGAACCCCGGCGCCCGGATCGTGCCCCACCAGGGCATCGACGCGCGTGCGGGGTCCCGGGGTTCCGCTGCCGCACCCCCGTCGGTAGTCTCACTGCAACTACCGACGGGGGTAGCCATTGGCGGGTGGCCGTCCTGCCAGGCACCCCCTCACTCGTCCTGAAAGGGCGGAACCCGAATCGTGTCCGAAACCCCGTTGTGGCTGCAGGGCCGCACCGCCGTCATCGACGCCACCGACTCGTCGGCCTGGCGTGACGGCACCACCCCCGACTACCACCTGTCCCACCAGGTCATGCCCGGGCAGCGCACCACCCAGCACGCGCCGGACTCGCTGGAGGCGGTCGTCGAGACCATCGTCCAGGTCTTCGAGATGGAGGTCTCCTACAAGAAGGACCCCGCGACCTGGGTGTCGATGGTGACCGAGCACTTCCGGACGAACGTCAACGGCGGGCCGTGGGCGAGCGCGCAGGACATCGCCGACATCGGCAGCTACAACATCCTCATCGGCGAGAGCCCGTTCTACAAGACGGGCCAGGAGTCGTTCGAGTCGTCGCACCACATCTTCCACCAGGCGTTCCCGGGCGGGTTCTACTGGGAGGTCCTGGAGGTCCTCAGCCCGCCGCCGGTCGTCACGTTCAAGTGGCGGCACTGGGGCGCCTTCGAGGGCGAGTACCACGGCCACCAGCCCAACGGGCAGACGATCGAGATGTTCGGCATCAGCGTCGCGAAGGTCAGCGACGACCTGAAGCTCCTCGAGGTCGAGCACTACTACGACCCGAACCAGTTCCTCGGCAAGCTCACCGGCGGCTGCCCCGTCGCGCACTGACGGCACCGCCCGGCGGCGGCCACCCGGCTCATCCGGGGGGCCGCCGTCCACAAAGGACGGACCACGCTCTTCAGGCGTTGCGGCCCGCGGCGTGCCGCTGCAGCGTCGACTCGGGCAGGCCGGACTCGGCGGCCAGGGCCCGCCACGTCGCGCCCTCCGCCCGCCGGTGCGCGGCGTACGCGGCGACCGACGTGAACCCGAGCGGCGCGGCGGCGCTCGAGCTGCGGCTCGCGGCCCGGTGCCGTTTCGTCGCGTGCGGGACCGCGGCGACGCCGTGCCGCTCCATCGCGGCGAGGACCGACCAGCGCGTCACGCCGGCCTCGGCGGCGATCGCGGCGACCGTGCGGTGCTGCCGCAGATGGCGGTGGCGGAGGTACGCACCGACGTCGGCGTGACCGGCGGCCCGGGCGGCCGGCAGCAGCCGGGCATCGCCGGGATGGGCGCGGATCCGCGTTCGCTGCGCGGCGAGGTCCGGTGCGATCGCGGGCAGGTGCCGGGACAGCCAGTCCTTGTGCAGCCCGGCCTCGCGGCTGATCGCGGCGAGGCTCCGCCCGCTCGCGAGACGGTCGCGGACGTAGCCGGCGAAGGACGCGAACCCGAACTGGGCCGCGACCTTGGCGCTGACCTCGGACAGGTGCTGCTCGGACCGCTGCCGGTTGCCTTCGGCGCGGGCCGCGGGGCGGATGGCCGACAGGGCCGCGAGGGTCTTCACGAGGCGCTCCTGCGGGTGCGGCCGGCCCCGGGCGGCCTCGGCCGCGGCGACCGTCAGTGCGCCGCTGCGCGCCCGGACCCGCGCCGCCGCCTGCGCCCGCTGGACGGCCGGGTCGCGGTACTGGCGGGCCCGCAGCGCCTCCGCGCGCCGCTGCCGGGTCCGCCGCCCCGCCAGCGGGTTGCCGACCTCCAGGCCGAACGCGGCGATGTAGGCGGCCTTGGTCCAGCCGTGCACCCGCAGGTGACTGGCCACCGACAGGTACCAGCGACCGCACAGGTGGCAGCAGACACGGTCGCCGTCGCCCTCGCTCAGCATCACGCCGACCGGTGCGTGGAACGGCGTGCCGTCGTCGAGGTGCCCCGCGATCACGCCGCCTCCCCTGCACTGGTAGTCGCAATGAGACTACCGAGGATGCGACGCGGGCGGAACCCCGCGCCGTAGGCTGGCGCGATGGGTGAGCTGCCGCCACTGTCCCTGGCCGACTGGATCGTGCTCACCGTCGTCGACGAGCAGCCCACGCACGGCTTCGCGATCGCCGCCCTCACCGCCGAGGACGGCGCGATCGGCCGGGTGTGGCACATCCCGCGCCCGATCGTCTACCGCTGCCTGGACCGCCTCACCGGGCTCGCCCTGCTCCAGGTCGAGACCACGGAGGCGGGCAGCCGCGGCCCGCAACGCTCGATCCTCGCCACCACCCCGGCCGGATCGGCGGCGGTCGCCGAGTGGCTGCACGAGCCGGTGCCGCACGTGCGCGACATGCGCTCGGCGCTGCTGGTGAAGCTGGCCCTGCTCAACCGCCGCGGCGAGGACCCCGCCGGCCTGATCGCCGCGCAGCACGACATCCTGGCCCCGGTCCGCGACACCCTGCGACGCCGGCACGCCGCCGCGACCGGCTTCGACCGGACCCTGCTCATGTGGCGGCTGGAGAACGCCGAGGCCGCCGTGCGGTTCCTCGACGCGATCGGCCGGTCATCACCCGCGCCGCTACCGCCGGACGACGCCGGCTGACCCGCGTGCCGCCCGGGCCGGACCCGGCGGTCATCCAGCGGCGCTCACGTACACCCACGCCCGCACGCCCGACGCCAGGGACACCAGGACGCGGTGGTAGTCGTCGACCTCGTACCCGTCGGCCGCGACGAGGTCGTCGTCGGTCACGTCGAACACCACACCGGGGACACTGTCGGCGTCGTCACCGGTCGCGACGACGATCGGGTGGTGCGTCTCGCCGCTGAGCGCGAGGACGTCCGGGTCGGTGATCTCCAGCAGCCGCGTCGCGTAGCCGGGCAGCGCGTCGTCACGGCCGTCGAGCTCCCGCCCGAAGTTGGCCCGCTGCACCGCCGGGTCCCGCAGCGTGCCGTACGAGAAGAGCAGAGGCATGACGGCGATCCTTCCGGCCTCCCGGATCCGGCCGACACTCCTCCGGTCCGCGTCTCGACCTCTAGGACGGCGGCCCGGCCATGGTCACCACCGACGTCTCGCCGCAGCAGCGCAGATCCTGGATCTCGAACATCCGGCCGGCTGACCTCACAGCCGCGGGACCGGACCCGGGAGAAGTTGGTTGCACGGAAGCCTCCGGGCCGCCGCGAGCGCCGACGCCCTGGCCGTGCTCGACGCCGGCTGGACCGCCGGAGCCGCCGCGCCGCTCCTGCAGCTCCCTTAGCGCCACGCACCTGCGAGGGCCGGCGGCGGCCGTGCCGTGCACGTGCGGGGGAAGGTTGCGCCGGTACCGCGGCGGATGCACTCTTGGTGGACGAGTCTGGCGGCGACCTGCGGTCCTGCCGGGTGGCACGCCAAGGCGGGAGCGGATGGGAAACGCGTGGCTCGCCGACGTCGGCGCGGACCCGCAGCGGCGGGCCCGTGAGATCGCGGCCGCCCACGAGCGGTTCCTGTCCACGCGCGCCCTCGCCGGGATCCACCCGGGGCTGCGGGACGTCGTGGCCAGGTCCTGGCAGCGGTCGTCGGCCGCGCGGGTCGGCCAGGACGCGAGCCCGCCGGTCCTGCTCGCCGACGACGACCTGTCCACGTACCGGGCGGCGCACCCGCTCTCCCGAGTCATCGGCGTGCTGCGGCAGCTCGTCGGCGACACGGCGGACGACGGCGACTACCTCATGGCCGTGTCCGACGCCGCGGGCCAGCTGCTGTGGGTGGAGGGCCACCGGGTCGCCCGGGCCCGCGCCGAGCGGATGAACTTCGTCGAGGGCGCCCGGTGGGACGAGCCGCACGCCGGCACCAACGCCCCCGGCACCGCGCTGGCGCTCGACCACGAGGTGCAGATCTTCGCCACCGAGCACTACCTGTCGTCGGTGCAGGCGTGGACGTGCTCGGCCGCGCCGATCCACGACCCGGTCTCCGGGCAGGTGCTGGGCGTCATCGACATCACCGGCGGGCACGGTGTGGCCAACCCGCTGAGCCTGGCCCTGGTGCGCTCGGCGGCCCGCGCCTCCGAGGCCGAGCTCGCCCGGCAGCTGTCACGCCCTCCCGGCAACTCCCGACCGGTGCTCGCACCGCCGGGACTGTGGACCCCCGCCGCCGGGGCATCGGCGCGCCTGGACGCGCTCGGCGGCAACGACGGCACCCTGCACGTCGACGGGCGGACGATCCGGCTGCAGCGCCGCCACACCGAGATCCTGATCATGCTGGTGCTGCATCCGGACGGGCTGACCGGCGAGCAGCTGCTGAGCGCCCTGTACGACGACCAGGCGAACCCGGCCACCGTGCGGGTGGAGCTGAACCGGCTCCGGCACGTCGTCGGCGACCTGCTCGCATCCCGCCCGTACCGGCTGCGCACCAGCGTCGGCGCGGACTTCGCCGACGTGGCGGCGGCGCTGCGCGGCGACCACCTCGCCCGGGCCCTCGCCGGCTACCCCGGGCCGTTGCTGCCGACGTCGGAGGCGCCCGGGGTGGCCCGGCAGCGGCAGTGGCTGCACACCCAGCTCCGATCGGCGGTGCTCGCCTCGTTCGACGCCGAGCTCGTGCGGGCCTGGGCCGACCGGAGCGGCTTCGACGACCTCGAGGTGTGGGAGCGTCTCGCCGCCGTCGCGCCGCACCGCTCGGCGCACCGCGGCGTCGCCAACGCCCGCGTGCGGCAGCTCCGCGCCGAGTACGGGCTGAGCCACTGAGCGAGCGCCGACGCTACATTCATGTAACGTCCGCGAAACTACCGTGCCCGTCACGGCCCAACCGTCCAACGACGGACGGCGGCAGCTGACGGAAGGTCACCCAAGATGACCGATTTCGCCGCGCCCGGCACGTCCGGCGCGAAGATGCACTACGAGCCGCGCTACGACAACTGGATCGGCGGGCAGTTCGTGCCGCCGGTCAAGGGCCAGTACTTCGAGAACCCCACCCCGGTGACCGGTCAGGTGTTCACCGAGGTCGCCCGCGGCACCGCCGACGACGTCGAGCTCGCCCTCGACGCCGCCCACGGCGCGGCGCCCGCCTGGGGCCGGACCTCGGCCGGCGACCGGGCGAACATCCTCAACAAGATCGCCGACCGGATGGAGGCGAACCTCGAGGCCCTCGCCGTCGCCGAGACCTGGGAGAACGGCAAGCCGATCCGGGAGACGCTCGCCGCCGACATCCCCCTGGCGATCGACCACTTCCGCTACTTCGCCGGCGCCATCCGGGCCCAGGAGGGGTCGCTGTCGGAGCTGGACGACGACACCGTCGCGTACCACTTCCACGAGCCGCTCGGCGTCGTCGCCCAGATCATCCCGTGGAACTTCCCGATCCTCATGGCGACCTGGAAGCTCGCGCCCGCCCTCGCGGCCGGCAACGCCGTCGTGCTCAAGCCCGCCGAGCAGACCCCCGCCTCGATCCACTACCTGATGAGCCTCATCGGCGACCTGCTCCCGCCGGGCGTCGTCAACATCGTCAACGGGTTCGGCGTCGAGGCCGGCAAGCCCCTCGCGTCCAGCGCCCGGGTCGCGAAGGTCGCGTTCACCGGCGAGACGACCACCGGGCGGCTGATCATGCAGTACGCCAGCGAGAACATCAAACCGGTCACGCTGGAGCTCGGCGGCAAGAGCCCCAACATCTTCTTCGACGACGTCAGCGCCGCCCAGGACGACTTCTACGACAAGGCCCTCGAAGGCTTCACGATGTTCGCCCTCAACCAGGGCGAGGTCTGCACCTGCCCGTCCCGCGCGCTGATCCAGCAGGGCCACTACGACCGGTTCCTGCACGACGCCGTCGCCCGCACCGAGCAGATCGTGCAGGGCCACCCCCTCGACCTGGCCACCATGATCGGTGCGCAGGCGTCCAACGACCAGCTCGAGAAGATCCTGTCGTACCTCGACATCGGCCAGCAGGAGGGCGCCAAGGTCCTCACCGGCGGCGCGCGGGCCGACCTCGGCGGCGAGCTCGCCGGCGGGTACTACGTGCAGCCGACGATCTTCCAGGGCAACAACGCGATGCGCATCTTCCAGGAGGAGATCTTCGGTCCGGTCGTGTCGGTCGCGCCGTTCGCCGACTTCGACGACGCCATCAAGATCGCCAACGACACGCTGTACGGGCTGGGCGCCGGCGTCTGGACCCGCGACGGCTCCAGGGCCTACCGGGCCGGCCGCGCCATCCAGGCCGGTCGCGTGTGGACCAACTGCTACCACGCGTACCCCGCGCACGCCGCCTTCGGCGGCTACAAGGGCTCGGGCATCGGCCGGGAGAACCACAAGATGATGCTGGACCACTACCAGCAGACCAAGAACCTCCTGGTGAGCTACTCCCCCAAGAAGCTCGGCTTCTTCTGAGCCGATGGCCGAGATGTCACGCGTCGCGGTCACCGACGCCGCGGCCGAGTTGTTGCGCAAGCTGTACGCGGCCAACGGGCCGCTGATGTTCCACCAGAGCGGCGGCTGCTGCGACGGCAGCTCCCCGATGTGTTACGTCGACGGTGAGTTCCGCACCGGCGGGTCGGACGTGCTGCTGCAGGAGCTGCGGATCGACGGCGTGCCGGAGCCGGTGACGTTCTGGATGTCCGCGGCGCAGTTCGAGGCGTGGCGGCACACCCACCTCACCGTCGACGTGGTCAAGGGCCGCGGCGGCGGGTTCTCCCTGGAGGCTCCCGAGGGCGTCCGCTTCCTGATCCGGTCGCGGCTGCTCACCGCCGAGGAGAACGCCGTGTTCAACCCGTAGACGGGTCTGCGGCGTCTCCAAGGCGACGGCCGGCCGGGGCCACGACCCCGGCCGGCTACGCCAACGCCACGCTCACCTCGGTCGACTTGATCAACGCGACCGCCTCGGCGCCTCCGGCCAGGTCGAGGTCCTCGGCGGCGTCCTTGGTGATCGCGGCCGTGACCGTCGCCCCACCGGCGATGCTGAGCTTGACGGTGCTCATCACCGCGCCGTGCTCCACGGCCGTGACGGTGCCCGCCAGCTGGTTGCGGATGCTCAGCTGCATGGGATCCACCGTAACCGCGGCGGCGGCGCGCCTACCCGGTCATGCGTTCGGCGACGGCGAGGAACCGCTGCTCACTGCCTACGTCGGCGGTCATCCCGCTGCCCCCGGTCATGGCTCCGTCGTGCAGATGCGGGGCTGATGAGACCAGACTCTCGAAGACGCGAGCCCGGCGGCCGATTTGCTGCTGCACATGCGACAGCTAGGGTGTGCCGGTGACAGTGTTCCGGATCAGTGAAGCGGCCGAGCTGCTGGGCGTGAGCGCGGACACCGTCCGGCGCTGGGTCGACGCGGGCCGGCTGACCGCCAGCCGGGACGAGCACGGCCACCGGCTCATCGACGGCCTCGATCTCGCCGAGTTCGTCCGCACCGAGGGCACCGACACCGGCGCCTCCTCGGCGCGCAACCGGCTGCGCGGGATCGTCACCGCCGTCGTCAAGGACACGGTGATGGCGCAGGTCGACATCCAGGCCGGCCCGTTCCGGATCGTGTCGCTGATGAGCCGGGAAGCCGTCGACGAGCTCGACCTGCAGGTCGGCTCGGTGGCCATCGCAGTGATCAAGTCGACCACGGTCGTGGTGGAGCGCTCCACCCCGGCCGTCGCGAACAAGGGGAGGACCAGCTCGTGACATCCCGTTGGATCCGCACCAGCCTGGCCGCGCTCGCGGCCGTGACCGTCGTGGGGATCAGCGCCTGCGCCGACGACGCGAAGACCGCCGCCCCGCAGCCGTCCACCGGCAGCGCCAGCAGCGCCGCCGCGGTCACCGGCGACATCACTGTGTTCGCGGCGGCCTCGCTGACCGAGTCGTTCAAGACCATCGGCAAGGACTTCGAGACCGCCAATCCCGGCACGAAGGTCACCTTCAACTTCGCCGGCAGCTCCGCCCTCGCCACGCAGATCAACCAGGGCGCGCCCGCGGACGTGTTCGCCTCCGCCGCGCCGGCGAACATGAAGACCGTCACCGACGCCGGCGGCGGCGAGGGCACGGCCACCACCTTCGTGAAGAACCAGCTCGTCATCGCGGTGCCGAAGGGCAACCCGAAGGCGATCAAGGGCCTCGCCGACCTGACGAAGCCCGGCGTGAAGGTCGCCCTGTGCGCCGAGCAGGTGCCGTGCGGCGCCGCCGCGAAGAAGGCCCTCGACGCCGCCGCCGTGAAGCTCACCCCGGTGACCCTCGAGCAGGACGTGAAGGCCGCCCTGTCGAAGGTGAAGCTCGGCGAGGTCGACGCGGCCCTGGTGTACCGGACCGACGCCAAGACCGCCGCGGCGGACGTCGAGGGCGTCGAGTTCCCCGAGTCCGCCGGCGCGATCAACGACTACCCGATCATCGTGCTGAAGAAGGCGAAGAACCCGGCCGGCGCGCAGGCGTTCGTCGCCTACGTCATGTCCGACAAGGGCAAGGCCGTCCTCACGGGCGCCGGCTTCCAGGCACCGTAAACTCCGGCGATGCCGATCGTGGACTCCGCGAAGGCGGCGCGACCAGCGGTCGCGCCGCCCCGGCGGCAGCGGATCCCGGCCGGGCTGCTCCTGCCGGCCGGGCTCGGCCTGCTGTTCCTCACGGTCCCGCTGATCGGCCTGCTGATCCGCGCTCCCTGGGCCACGCTGCCGCAGCGGCTCACCGAGCCGGGCGTGCTCACCGCGCTGCGGCTGTCGCTGCAGTGCGCCACCCTCGCCACGCTGGTCTGCGTGCTCCTCGGCGTGCCCCTCGCCTGGCTCCTCGCCCGCATCGAATTCCCCGGCCGGCGCCTCGTCCGGGCGCTCGTCACCGTCCCGCTCGTGCTGCCGCCCGTCGTCGGTGGCGTGGCGCTGCTGCTCGTCTTCGGCCGCCGCGGGCTGCTCGGCGAGTGGCTCGACACGACGTTCGGCATCACGTTCCCGTTCACCACCACCGGGGTCGTCATCGCCGAGTCGTTCGTGGCGATGCCGTTCCTCATCATCGCCGTCGAAGGCGCGCTGCGCGGCGCCGACAGCCGCTACGAGGAGGCCGCCGCCACCCTCGGCGCCGGCCGCTGGACCACGTTCACGCACGTGACGCTGCCGCTCGTCGCGCCCGGCATCGCCGCCGGCGCAGTGCTGTGCTGGGCCCGGGCGCTCGGCGAGTTCGGCGCCACCATCACCTTCGCCGGCAACTTCCCCGGCACGACCCAGACGATGCCCCTCGCCGTCTACCTGGCCCTGGAGACCGACCTGGACGCCGCGATCGTGCTGAGCCTGATCCTGCTCACCGTCTCCGTCGCCATCCTCGCCGGCCTCCGCGACCGCTGGATCACCAGCCCATGACCGGCGCCTTCGTCGACGCGCACCTCGTCGTGGACCGGGGCACGTTCCGGCTCGACGTCGCCCTGCGGATCGACCCGGGGCAGGTCGTCGCGCTACTCGGCCCCAACGGCGCCGGCAAGACCACCGCGCTGCGCGCCCTCGCCGGGCTCCAGCCCCTCACGACCGGGCACGTCACCGTCGACGGCGCCGACCTCGACCGGCCCGACCGGCGCCGCTTCACCCCGCCGGAGCGCCGCCCGATCGGCGTCGTCTTCCAGGACTACCTGCTGTTCCCGCACCTGACCGCGCTCGACAACGTCGCGTTCGGCCCGCGCCGTCACGGCGTCGACCGGCGCACCGCCCGCGAGCAGGCCGCCGCCTGGCTCGACCGGGTCGGGCTGGCCGGGCACGCCAAACGCAAGCCCCGCCAGCTCTCCGGCGGGCAGGCCCAGCGGGTCGCCCTGGCCCGCGCCCTCGCCGTGCACCCGGCGCTGCTGCTGCTCGACGAGCCCCTGGCCGCCCTCGACGCCCGCACCAGGCTTGACACCCGCGCCGAGCTGCAGCGGCACCTCGCCGAGCACGCCGGCGCCGCGCTGCTCGTCACCCACGACCCGCTCGACGCGCTCGTCCTCGCCGACCGGCTCGTCATCGTCGAGGACGGTCACGTCGTGCAGGAAGGCGACGCGGCCACCATCACCGCCCGGCCACGCACCGACTACGTCGCCCGTCTCGTCGGCCTCAACCTGTACCGCGGCCGCGCCGACGGCCACACCGTCCACCTCGCCGGCGGGTTCGACCTCGCCACCACTGACCGGCTCGACGGCGACGCGTTCGTCGTGTTCCGGCCCTCCGCGGTCGCGCTGCACCCGCAACGACCCGACGGCAGCCCCCGCAACACGTGGAGCGCGACCGTCGCCGGCATCCAACGCCACGGCGACAACCTGCGGATCCAGCTCGACGGGCCGATCACCGCCGCGGCCGACGTCACCCCGGCCGCCGCCGCGCACCTGAACCTGGCTCCGGGCCAGCAGCTGTGGGCCGCCGTCAAGGCCACCGAGACGCACGCCTACCCGGCCAGCGGTCCGGCGACCCGCGCTGAGCCGCCTGGCACCTGACCTGATCCCGAGGCGACCACCGGCTCGGACCAACATACGGCCGTACATAGTAGAGCGCTACAGTCGTCGCATGGGCTCCGTAGCAAAGCTGCTCGCCGCGCGACTCGCGCTGTTCGTCGCCGCGGCCGGCGTGATGTACATGCTGCCGATCGCCCTCGATCCGGCGTTCAAACTCGCCATCGCGCTCGTCGTGAGCATGATCCTGTCGGCCTTCCTGCTCCGCCGCCTCCGCGCCCACGTGACCGCCGACGTGCAGGACCGCGTCCAGCGCAGGCAGGAGCGCAGGAGCGGCTCCGACCGGCCGGCCGGGTAGGCCTCGCACAGCGGCCCGCTACGGATGGGTGGGGTGTTCGTGGCGGGCGTGGCCGGCCGGCTCCAGCTGGAACGTCGAGTGGTCCACGTCGAAGTGCCCGGCCACGCAGGCCTGCAGCGCGTCGAGCAGTTGCGGGGCGTGCCCGTCCTGGAAGCATTCGTCGCGGACGACGACGTGGGCGCTGAGCACCGGCAGGCCTGACGTGACGGCGTGGACGTGCAGGTCGTGCACGTCCAGGACGTGGTCGAGCCCGGTGACGTGGTGGCGGACCTGGTCCAGGTCGATGCCGGACGGTGTCGCTTCGAGCAGCACGTTGACCGCCTCGCGCAGCAGCCGGACCGCCCGCGGGGCGATGACGAGGCCGATGAGCACCGACACGATCGCGTCGGCGCGGTTGAACCCGGTCGCCGCGATCACCCCCGCGGTGACGAGGACGCCGACTGAGGTGGCGGCGTCGGTGGCGACCTCGAGGAACGCGCCGCGCATGTTGAGGCTGGCGTTGCGGGCCCGCCACAGCAGGGCGACGCCGACGAGGTTCCCGGCCAGGCCGATGAACCCGAACAGCGCCATGCCGCCCGGTTCGACGGTGGACGGCTCGACCAGCCGGCGGATGCCCTCGACGAACACATAGACGCTCATCCCGGCGAGGACCAGGCCGTTGACGGCGGCGGCGAGGATCTCCGCGCGGGCCCACCCGAACGTGCGGCGGCCCGTCGCCGGGCGGGCGGCGAGCACCGTCGCACCGAGGGCCAGGGCGACCCCGCCCGCGTCGGCGAGGACGTGCCCGGCGTCGGCGAACAGCGCGAGACTGCCGGTGGCCAGCGCGCCGACGACCTCGACGGCGAAGATCGCCACCGAGACGGCGAGCGCACCGGCGAGCGCGCCACGGTGCCGGCCGGTCGCCGTCACCTGGTGGTCGTGGTCGTGTCCGTGGCCCATCAGATCACCTTCCCGCGACACATGTTCACATGCGCATATTAATACGCGTAACCGATGACGCGTCAAGAGCCAGATCCCTTCTACTATGTTGCTTCGTAGTTGCGATCCGAGAGTGATTGAGGTGCCCCACCCGGGAACTTTCAGGTCCCGGCGAACGACTACGTGACGTAGGAGTCAGGTCAGGGGAAGGAACGGGTGCGGTGAGGTCAGACACGCGACGACGGATCCGGTGGCGGGCGGGCGCGGCGCTGACGGTGGTGGCCGTCGTCACGGCCCTCACCGCCGCCTCGCCCGCCTGGGCGCACAACGCGCTGCGCGGCAGCACCCCGGCCGAGGGCGCCAGCCTGCCCACCAGCCCGCCGGCGATCACGATGACGTTCCGCGAGTCGCCGAACGCCGCCATGGCGCAGGTGGCGGTGGTCGATGCCGCCGGCGCCGACCTGGTCGCGGGAGCGCCGACCGGCGCCGGGACCACGCTCACCCAGCCCTTGCGGGCGGCGACCGTGGCCGGTGCGGTCAGCGTCACGTACCGCGTCGTCTCCACCGACGGGCACCCGATCCAAGGCAAGATCACCTTCACGGTGGCCACCGCCCCGGCCACGTCGCCGGCCGCCGCCAGTCCGTCCCCGGTGCCGGCCCAGACCAGTGCCGCCGCGCCGGCACCCACGACCGCCGCCGCCACGTCCCAGGCCGCCGCCGCCACGGCGGAGGAGCCGGTCCAGCCGTGGGGCGTCGCGTTCGTCGTCGGGCTGCTCGTCGGTCTCATCACGATCGCCGCGGCCCTCGCCTTCTGGCCGCGGCGCCGCTCCGACCAACCCGGCGAACCGGACGCCACCTGACCACCGCCCTTTCGGAGGTACGGACGTACATGCTCACCGTCATGTGGCAGCGCATCGCCGTCGCCGTCGCCGTCATCGCCGCGGTGCTCCTGGTGCCGGGGGTCGCCGCCGCACACGTCAGCGTCACCGCCGTGGACGCCGTCCCGGGCCAGACCGCCCGGCTGACGTTCCGGGTGCCGAACGAGAGCGACACCGCCAGCACCGTCAAGCTCGAACTCGTCATGCCGACCGCGACCCCGATCGCGTTCGTCGCGCTCAAGGCCGTCCCGGGCTGGACCGCCACGACCGAACGGGCCCCGCTGCCCACACCGGTCGACACCCCGGACGGCCGGCTCACCGAGGCCGTCACGAAGGTCACCTGGACCGCGGCGGCCGGCGGCGGCATCAAACCCGGCTACTTCGAGGACTTCGAGCTGTCCGCCGGCCCACTGCCCGACGTCGGCACCATCGTGTTCAAGGCCCTGCAGACGTACTCCGACGGCGAGGTCTCCCGCTGGATCGAGGAACCGACCGGCGGCCAGGAACCCGACGACCCGGCACCGGTCCTGCACCTGACCCGCGCCGCACCCGGCAGCGCTCCGCCGGCCGCCGCACCGGCCGCGACGGGCTCCTCGGACACCGGCCCGCTGCCGGTCGTCCTGTCGGCGGCGGCGCTCGCGGTTGCTGTCGCGGCATTGGTACTGACCGTCGCCGGCGCCCGGCGGGCAGCGCGCGACGCGAACCGGCGACCGGAGTGACCCGGTGGTGTTGAAGGAGGTCGCGCGGCGACGCGTGCCGGCCGCGGTGCCGGTCGTGGCCGGAGTCATCGCGGCGACGGGTGCGGTGTACGCCGCCGGGGGCGCCGACGCGACGGCGCTGCCGGGGCTGCGGGTGGCCGGCCCGGTCACCGCGTGGGGACTGCCGATCGCCAGGGTGCTGGCCGACGTGGGCGCGGCGGCGACGCTCGGGCTGCTGCTCGCCGCGGTGTGCCTCGCGCCGGTCGACCGCGAGCGGACCGGGCGGGAGCGCCGGTCGTCGCTGTCCGCGACGGGATTCCACGCGACCCGGCTGGCGTCCCTGGCCGCGGCCGGATGGCTGGTGGCGGTCGCCGCGCTCGCCGTGTTCACCGTGTCGGACCTGCTCGCCGCGCCGGCCGCGGACGTCGTGCGTGGACGGGCGGCGGTGAGCTTCCTGCTCGACCTCGTGCAGGGCCGGGCGATGCTGGTGAGCGCGGCCGCAGCGGCGGTGATCGCGGTCGTCGCCCGGTTCGCCTTCGCCGTGCGCACGGTCGTGCCCCTGGTCGCGGTGTCCGTGGCGGGGCTCGCCGCGCCGGCGTTCGCCGGGCACGCGGCCTCGTCGGGCAACCATCAGCTCGCCGTGTCGTCGCTGGTGCTGCACAGCGTCGCCGCGGCCGCCTGGCTCGGCGGGCTGACGGCGCTGCTGCTCCTCCGCCTCCGCGGCACCGCCGACCGGCACCGGGCGGTGCGCCGGTTCTCCGTCCTCGCCACCTGGTGCCTGCCGATCGTGGTCGCCGCCGGGTCGATGAACGCCCTGACCCGCCTGCAACACCCGGCCGAGCTGTGGAGCAGCCCGTACGGACGGCTCATCGCCGTCAAGATCGGCGCCGTCGCCGCCGTCGCGTGCCTCGCCGCGTGGCACCGGCAGGTCAGCATCCCGGCCCTGGCCGGCGGCCGACCCGGGGCGTTCCGGCGGATCGCCGTCGTCGAGGTGGCCGTCCTCGCCGCGGCGTTCGGGCTCGCGGTGGCCCTGTCCCGGACGCCTCCGCCGGCCGCCGACAACGGCGAGGAGACCCTCGCCCAGAGCCTGCTGGGCTTCCCGATGCCCGGCCCGGTGTCGGTCGGCCGGCTGCTGACGCAATGGCTCGTCGAGCCCCTCGCGGTGACGGTCGCGCTCGTCGCCGCCGGTGCCTACGCCGCGGGCTGGTGGCGGCTGCGGCGGCGCGGCGTCGGCTGGCCGGTCCACCGCCTCGTCGTGTGGACCGCCGGCTGGGCGGTCGTGGTCGTCGCCACCAGCTCCGGGCCGGCCCGCTACGCGCCGGTGCTGTTCAGCGCGCACATGGCGGTGCACATGGCGCTGAGCATGCTCGCCCCCATCCTGCTCGTCCTCGGCGCACCCGTGAGCCTGGCGCTGCGCGCCCTGCGCCCCAGCCGCGAGAGCACCTGGCCCGGGCCCCGGGAGTGGCTCACCGCCGCCCTGCACAGCCGCCCCGCCGCGCTGCTCAGCCATCCGCTCGTCGCGCTCGCGGTCTACGTCGGCAGCCTGTACGGGCTGTACTTCACCGGCCTGTTCGAGCTCGCGCTGCGCTCCCACGCCGCGCACCTGGCCATGCAGGCGCACTTCCTCGCCGCCGGCTACCTCTTCTTCCACACCCTGATCGGGCTCGACCCGGGCCGCCGTCCCGCGCCGTTCCCGCTGCGGATGGTGCTGCTGTTCGCCGCGATGGCCCTGCACGCCATCTTCGGGCTCGCGGTGCAGCAGTCCACGACCGTGCTCGCCGCCGACTGGTACGCCGCCCTCGCCCGCCCCTGGGGCCCGTCGCCGCTGCAGGACCAGCGACTCGGCGGCGGCATCGCCTGGTCGTTCGGGGAGCTCCCCAGCGCCGTCGTCGCACTCGTGCTCCTCACGCAGTGGTGGCGCACCGACCAGCGCGAGGCGCGACGCGTCGACCGGGCCATCGACCGGGCCGACGCCGCCGGCGAGGACCACGCCCTCGCCGCCTACAACCGCCAGCTGGCCGCCTGGGCCGCCGAGGCACGACGTACCGACGACGCCACCGACGAGGGAGCCACCCGCCGATGACCAAGAAGACCAAGCCCCGCACCGCCGCGTTCAACGCACCCGCCCGACGCGCGGGCCCGACCCGGGGTCCGGCCCGCGGATGGTGGCAGAACGGCAACCTGATGCTGACCGTGACCCTCGTGGTCGCCGCCGTGATCGCCGTCGGCGCGTTCCTCCTCGTCGACGGCACCGGCAGCGAAGCCGAGCCGGTCACCGGTGCGGCCGACCCACGGCTGGTCCGTGTGGACAGCCACCGCCTCGACGTCGCCGCCGACGGAAAGGTCACCCTGGTGGAGTTCCTGGACTTCGAGTGCGAGTCCTGCGGCGCCGCCTACCCGTCGGTCGAGCGGCTCCGCAAGGAGTACGCCGGGAGGATCACCTACGTGGTGCGGTACTTCCCGCTGCCCAACCACACCAACGCCCAGAACGCCGCCCAGGCGGCCGAGGCCGCGGCGCAGCAGGACAAGTTCGAGGCCATGTACACCAAGCTGTTCGACACCCAGAAGGCGTGGGGCGAGGCGCGGACCTCGCACGCGGACACGTTCGCCGGCTACGCCGAGCAGCTCGGCCTCGACATGACCCGCTACCGCGCCGACGTCACCGCACCGGCCACGGTCGAGCGCGTCAACCGCGACAAGGCCGACGGCACCGACCTCGGCGTCCAGGGCACCCCGACGTTCTTCCTCAACGGCAAGCGGCTGCAGGTCTCCCCCACGTACGCCAACCTGAAGAAGGCCGTCGACGACGCCCTCGCGGCCGGCAGCTGATGCCGGTCCCCGCCCGCAGGCTCGGGTGGCTGCTCACGGTCGCCGGCGCGCTCGGGCTGGCCGCCGCGTTCGTGCTCACCGTCGAGAAGGTCCGGCTGCTGCAGGACCCGGCGTACCGGCCGACGTGCAGCATCAACCCGATCCTGTCGTGCGGCTCGATCATGGCCAGCGACCAGGCCGAGGTCTTCGGGTTCCCCAACCCCCTGCTCGGCCTGGTCGGGTTCACCGTGGTCGGCACCACCGGCGTCGCCGTCCTTGCCGGTGCCGTCCTGCCCCGCTGGTGGTGGCTCGGGCTGCAGGCGGGCGCCGTCTTCGGCGTGGTGTTCGTGCACTGGCTGTTCGTGCAGAGCGTGTACCGCATCGGCGCCCTGTGCCCGTACTGCATGGCCGTGTGGGTCGTGACGATCGCCGTCTTCTGGTACGTGACGCTGCACAACCTCGGCGGACGGCCGATCGTGGACGCGGTCGCGCGGTTCCACAGCACGATCCTCACCGCCTGGCTGCTCCTCCTGACCGCATTGATCGGCGCCGAGTTCTGGGACTTCTGGAGGACCCTGCTGTGACCGCCCCACCGATGCGATGGCGGCGGGTCCTCGCCGCGGTGGTGCTCGGCGTGCTCGCCGTCCTCGCGCTGCCGGCCGGACCGGCGGACGCGCACGCGACGCTGGTCGGCTCGAACCCGACGGCGGACGTCGTCGTCGACGCGCTGCCCGGCGAGGTCGTCATCACGTTCACCGAGCCCGTCCGGCCCGTCGCCGACAAGGTCAGGGTCATCGCGCCGGACGGCGGGCGCCTGGACACCGGCAAGGCCACGGCCCGCGACGCCGACCTCGTCGTCCCGCTGCGTGGCACCGGGCCGCGAGGCACCTACCTGGTCAGCTACCGGGTCATCTCCGCGGACAACCACCCGATCAGCGGCGGCTTCGCCTTCTCCTTCGGCGAGGTCACCGCCACCCCGACCGACGACGCGGGTGCCGACGTCCGGACCGATCCTCTGGTGAAGCACATCATGTCGGCCGCACGGTGGATCGGCTTCCTGGGACTGATCCTGCTGGTTGGACCGGCCCTCGTCCTCCTCACCCTGTGGCCGGCCCGGTTGCCCACCGCCGGCCCGGTCCGCCTCGCGCTCGCCGGCGCCGGTCTGGTCGCGGTCAGCGCCCTGCTGGAGCTGTACCTGCAGATCCCGTACACCTCCGGCGGCGGCCTCCTCGGTCCAACCGTCGACGGCGCAGGCGACGTGTTCGGCAGCACCTACGGCGCCGCCCACCTGATCCGTCTCGCCGCCGTCGTCGCGGCCGTGCTGCTCCTGCGACCGGTCGCCGGCCTGCGCGCCGGGAAGCTCGACCAGGCGCTGCTGATCGGGCTCGGCGTCATCGGCGCCGCCACCTGGCCGCTGTCGGGGCACCCGAGCGCCTCCCCCGTCCCCGCGCTCACCGTCGTCGCCGACGCCGCGCACCTCGCCGCGATGGCCGTCTGGGTCGGTGGCCTGGTCATGCTGTTCGGGTTCCTGCTCCGCCACGCCGACCACCGCGAGCTGGGCGTCATCGTGCCGGTCTGGTCCGGCTGGGCGTTGCTCGCCGTCACGGTCCTCGTCCTGGCCGGCACCGCCCAGGCGCTCGTCGAGATCGGCACGCTCAGCGCGCTCACCGGCACCCTGTACGGGCAGCTGGTCATCGTCAAGGCCGGCCTGTTCGCCGTCATCCTCGCGGCCGCCGCGTACGCGCGGAACGTCACCAACCGCCACTACCCGGCCGCCACCGACGACGCGGACGACGACGAGACGCCCGACGAAGCCGCCGGCGCCGCGGTGCGCGGACGGCTGCGGATCGGGGTCCTCGTCGAGACCGGCGTCGTCGTGTTCGTCCTCGGCGTGACATCCGTGCTGGTGCAGACGACCCCGGCGCGCAGCGTCGAGGCCGCCGCGAGCCAACCCGGCCGGCCGGTTGAGGTCAAGGTCGGCGGCAGCCTGCTCCAGGTCGTCGTCGACGTCTCGCCGGCCAGGACCGGGATCAACACCGTCCACCTGTACGCCCGCAAACCCGACGGCAGCGCGCCGCTCAAGGTCGTCGAGTGGAAGGCGACCGTCGCACTGCCGTCGAAGGAGGTCGAACCGATCACGGTGCCGCTCGTGGCCCTCACTCCGGACCACGCCAGCGGGCAGATCGCATTCCCCGCCGCCGGCACCTGGGACATGCGCGTCACCGCGCGCATCGACGACATCAACCAGGCGACGGTCACCGCCAGAATCCCGGTCGGCTAGGCTCCCTCGACTTACTACTATGCTTGATAGTAGTATTCGTCGCGAGTCGGGGACCTTGGTGTGGTCGCTGTCAACCCGGCTTGACGCGGCGCGCGTTCCGCCTCGCTCAGGGGCTCGCGCCGCGTGGCAGCGGCTCCCGCCGCGCCGGACTCTCAGATGCCGATGACTCCGGGCCCGACGGTCACCCGCAGCCAGATGATGAACTCGGTCCACGCGCCGGTCAGCAGCGCGAGACCGACCGCCATCAGCATCACGCCGCCCGCCACGTTGATGGCGCGGCGGTAGGGGCGGGTCGCGGTGATGAAGGCCAGCCCGCGCCGCATGCCGACCGCGACGGCGAGGAACGGCAGACCGAGCCCGGCGCAGTACGCCGCGGCGAGCAGCAGCCCCCGGCCGACCGTCGCGTCCACCGCGGCCAGCGACAGCACCGCGCCGAGGGTCGGGCTCACGCACGGCACCCAGCCGAGCCCGAACGTCGCCCCGAGGACGGGGGCACCGGCCAGCCCGGCGCGGGGAAGCAGCCGGAGCCGGCGCTCGCTCGGCACCCGGGGCAGCAGACCGACGAACGCCAGTCCCAGCACGACGGTCAGCGCCCCCGCGACGACCTCGACCGTCCGGGCGTGCTGCCACAGCAGGCGACCGGCCTGCGCGAACGTCACCCCGGTCAGCAGGAACACGACGGTGAACCCCGCGACGAACAGGCACGCACCGGCGAGCATGCGTCCACGCCCGGCCGCCGCGCGTCCTGTCATGTTCCCGGACGCCGCGTTCCCGGACGCCACGGGTCGCGGTCCCGGCAGCGTGGTGGCGGCGAGGCCGGTGACGTAGGACAGGTAGCCGGGCACGAGCGGCAGCACGCACGGCGACAGGAAGCTCACCAGGCCCGCCAGCAGCGCCACGGCCATTCCCGCCAGCAGGGGGCCGCCGGCGGCGACCCCTGCGAAGAAGTCCCCCACCGGCGCTCCTCGATCAGACGCGAGCCACCACGGTACCAACGACTCCTATCCGCCGTAGTAGGAGGGTGATTCCGGGCTCACTCCGGCGACGGGGAGCCGTCGGACGGGCCGCCGTCGGCACCCAGCAGCCCGGCGAACTGGCGGACCAGGTCCGCGCCGGTCATGCCCGCCGCCGTGAACTCGTGCACGTCGCCGTCGACCATGCCGACGGACACCCGCACCCGCTCCCCCTCCTCGGTGCTGCGCGCCCACTGGATGCCCTCCAGCGGCAGGTCCGGTGCCGTCACACCGTCACGGATCGCCCGTCCGGCCCGCGCGGACAGGACCCAGCCCGCGACGGCCGTGGCCACGGCGAACACCGCGAGGGCGCCCGCGGCCGCGAAGAGCACCTCGCCGGCGCGGGCATTGACGGCGGCGCCGACGCCCATGCCGGTCATCGCGAGGGCCAGGGCGCCGAACGCGGACCCGCCCGCCCAGCGCAGCAGCGCCTGCCGGCGGGCGGCGCGGGCGACCACGTGCACACCGCCGCCGGTGAACCACAGCGTCGCCGTCGTCCCGTCCGCCAGCTCGACCCCGCGCAGTTGCATGCCGCCACGGTACGCGGTCCGTCACCGCCGCCCGATCCGGCCAGGGCGGTGGCACGATTCGGGGATTCGTTACTACTAGCCTGCCTAGTACTGTCCTTCTCAGCAACACGGACGACAACGACACAGCCAATTGGAAGGAACACCGCGATGAGCGAGTACGGCGAATTCGAGACCGGCTACGAGTCCGGCGACGTCGAGCAGCTGCACACCGAGGCCGGCAGCGAGCAGGACTACCAGTCGGACTTCGGCGTCTACAGCCAGGACAGCGCGTCGGCCGAGTCCACCGACTTCGAGACCGGCAAGCACGTCGAGTACGTCGGCGCCGACGGCTCCCGCTACGAGTCCACCGACTACACCAGCTACAGCCACGACGAGGCCGAGACCAACAGCGTCTTCGCCGCCGAGGGCAGCGAGCAGTCGTCGTCCTCCGAGTACGCGAGCATCGACGCACTGCGCGCCCAGTTCCAGTCCGCCTTCGCCGAGGGCACCCAGATCTCCGACGGCGGGCACGGCCCCTCCATCGCCGGACACTGACCTCGGCGACCCGACGAGGTCGAGCGGTCCGCACGCGCAGATGCCAGCGGGGCGTGTCAGCCGCCATCAGGCGGAGGACACGCCCTTGCGCGTACGAGGCCCGAGAAGCGGCGGCTACCGCCCGGATGCCGACGGTGGGTCGTGTCCGCCGGCGAGCAGCAGGACCGGCGTCGGCGCGGTGCTGTTGTGCCGGTCGGCCCAGCTGCTCAGGGCGGTCTGGCAGGCGTGGTCGACGTGCCGCAGGCCGCGCAGGTCCAGTTGCACGGCCCGGTGCGCCGGCAGGGCCGACAGCGCGGTGAGGATGACGGGCAACCGCAGGAACGTGGCGTTGCCGACCAGCCTGACGTGGATCGGGCCCCGGCCGGGGTCGGTGACGTGCACGCGGACGTGCGACGTCGCCCAGGCCGACTTCGCGACCGCGAGCCCGAGCCCGATCAGGACACCCTGGAACATGTCGATGAGCAGGATGGCACCGGCGGTCCCGGCCAGCACCAGCGCCTCGCCGCGGTGCTCACGCCACAGCTGCGGCAGGACCTTGACCGGCAGCAGCTTGAACCCGGCGTGGATCAGCACGCCCGCCAGCGCCGGCAGCGGAATGAGCCCGAGCACGGCCGGCAGCGCCGCGACGAACACCAGCAGCCAGACCCCGTGCAGCACCCGGGACGCCTTGGTCCGCGCGCCGGCCTGGACGTTCGCCGCGCTGCGCACGATCACCGCCGTCATGGGCAGCGAGCCGAGCACACCGCAGACGCTGTTGCCGATGCCCTGCGCGACGAGTTCCTTGTCGAACGCGGTCCGCGACCCGTGGTGCATCCGGTCGACGGCGGACGCACTGAACAGGCTCTCCGCCGAGGCGACGAGCGCGAACGCGACGGCCGTGCCGAGCACACCCACGTCCGCCAGCTGCCGGAGCTGCCCGATCGACGGCTGCAGCACGCTGAGCAGCCCACCGACGTCCACGGTCGCCAGCGGCAGGTCCAGCACCGCCGTCGCGGCGGACGCGGCCGTCACCGCGACCAGCATGCCGGGCACCAGGCGCGCCGGGCCGGGCAGCTGCGCCCACCGCACGGCGATCACGATGGTGCCCAGTCCGACCGCGACGGCGGTCAGCGCCGTGCTCGAGGTGGCGGCCCGCGCGGCCAGCCGGACCAGCCCGGCCAGCTTGTCGATGCCGCTCGACGGTGCCGTGGCGCCGGCGAGGACGTAGAGCTGCGCGGCGATGAGCAGCAGTCCGATGCCGGTCAGCATGCCCTGCACGACCGCGACGGAGATGGCCTGGAACCAGCGGCCGACCCGCAACGCGCCCAGCCCGATCTGCAGCAGCCCGGCGACCAGCACGATCGGCCCGAGGGCGGCGACACCGTACGCGTCGACGGCCTCGGCGACGAGCGCGGTGAGGCCGGCCGCGGGTCCGCTGACCTGCAGGCTGCTGCCGGGCAACGCCCCGGCGACCAGTCCCCCGACGACGCCTGTCACCAGTCCGAGCTCCGCCGGCACGCCGGACGCCACGGCGACTCCGGCGCACAGGGGCAGCGCGACGAGGAACACCACGATCGAGGCCGGCAGGTCGGTGCGGGCGACCCGCATCGCCCGGCGCACGGGCGTGGTCACAGCGGCTGGAACGCGTCGGAGCCGGGCCGGGCGGCGAGCACCTGACCGGTGTCGACCGCGTACACCCAGGCGTGCAGCCTGAGGCGGCCGGTGGCCAGTCGCCGCGCGACGCACGGGTGGCTCTGGAGGTGGTCGAGCTGGGTGAGCACGTGCCGCTGCGCCGCCCCGGCAAGGTCCGCGGCCAGGTCCGCGGCCAGGTCCGCGGCCGCCGTCGCGAGGTCCGCGGTGTGGCAGAGCCAGCGCCGGACCATCGGCATCGTCGCGGTCCGCGCGGCGTCGGCCAGCGCGCGCACGGCACCGCAATAGGTGTGGCCGCAGACGACGATGTCGGCCACGCCCAGTCCGGTGACGGCGAACTCGATCGCGCTGGCGGCGGCGCAGGCGACCTGCGGCCGGTACCGCGGAACGATGTTGCCGACGGCTCGCAGTTCGAAGATGTCGCCCGGGCCGGCCCCGGTGAACAGCGCCGGCGCGACACGGGAGTCGGAGCAGCTGATGAACATGGCCTGCGGCCGGCTGCTCGCCGGCCAGCCGGGCGAAGCGGTGCGACTGGCCTTTGACGGTCTCGGGGAAGGCACGTGCGTGGTCGATGAAGGTCTGCATGATCGTCCAGGTTCGGTAGCGGCGTGAGTGACGTGGCTGCGCCCCGTGCCGCCGCACATGCCGGCGCGCGTCGCTCAGAACGGGTCGGAGGACGCGTGGTCTCGTGCGGCGGGCAGAGATGGGTCGCTCAGCACCGCAGGATCTGCAGGAGGGCCTGTATCCGGCCCGCGATGTACCGGCGGCCGGCGGCTGCCGGCGGCGCGGCCTGCACGGCGGCCACGCAGCGGCTCTGGATGACGTCACCGATGACACCGCCGGCCCGGCGCTCCGCCAGGGGCTGGCTCCGCATGGGCCTCGCGACCTGGTCGCGGTCGATCCCCGTGCAGTCGGCGGGACGCTCCACGACCGGCAACTGCTGGTTGCCGGCCGCCGCGGGTACGCCGGAGACGGCGCCGACCGGATGGTGCACCGCGCCGAGGTGCAGCAACAGCGCGCACACGACCATTGCCACGGCCGACACGACCTTGCGCTGCACCATCCACCCTCTCGTCGGCTCCGCCGGCGGGATCAGTCGGGTGGATCAACACGGCCGGCTCGCGCCGGTTACGGGATGCCAGCTGTGAAATAGCTGAAAAAGGGCGAAACGGTCAACGCCAAGGTCCCCGGTTACAACGACAACGCGGCGGGCACCCAGGACCCGCAGCAGCGGTCGAACATCGCCATAGCCAGGGGCGCGACCGCGACCGCGGCCACTCCCGCGGCGACGCACGCCCTGGCCGCCGCGGCGAGCGGCCGCGGCGGCGCGAGCAGGCGGTGCAGTCGCTCCATGCTGTCGCCGCCGCTGACGGCCAGCAGCCCGTCGCCCGCGCCGACCGGTCGCGCCATGGTGACGAGCGCCCGGGCGAGGTCGATCCGCGCGGCACTGCGGGCGGCGGTGTCGTCGGCGCACAGCTCGACCAGCCGCTCGACCTGCCGCCTCGCCAGCGTGAAGGCGGCGACCCCGGGAAACGCCTGCTCCAGGAACCGGACCCAGTGGGTGAGGTGGTAGTGCCGTCCGCTGACATGGGCGCGCTCATGCGCGAGCACGGCGTGCAGCTCCGGCGCCCGGAGCTGGTCCACGGCGCCGGAGGTGATCACGATGTCGGTCGCCCGCCCCGGCATCAGGTAGGCGGCGGGCTGGTCGTGCCGCACCACCGTCGCGCCGGGCACCGGCGAGGGGATGCCGGCGAGCCGGACGAGCATCCGCAGATCGGCGCGCCGCGCCCGCTGGACGGCGACCATCCGGACGACGCCGAGCCCCATCCGGTAGCACAGCACCGCCACGGTCACGAGACCGACGACCGCGGCGACCTGGGCCGGCGCGTCGTGCCGGCCGAGCAGCGAGTCGAGGCAGAAGTGCCAGGCCCCGCTCACCAGGTCATGGGTGCGGTCCCAGTACAGCAGCAGGTTGAGCCCGGTGAGCAGGCTCGATGCCACGACGGCGCACGACCCGACGAGCCAGGCGGTCAGGGCCAGCCGCGGCGCCCGCACCACCCACGACGCCCCGGCCAGCCGCGGCGCGGCCACGAGCGCGAGGACGAGCGTGAACGCGATGAGCAGCAGTGGACTCATCGGCCCGAGATCCGCCGCTCGTAGCTGTTGAGCGCCTCGCGGAGCGCGGCGGCGTCGTCCATGGTCATCCGGCCGACGAAGTGCATCAGCGCCTCGCCGCGGTCGCCGCTGTCGACGAGCACCTCGTGCATGGTCCGCGCGACGAGCTGGTCGCGGGTCAGCGCCGGCAGGTACCGGTACGCGCGGCCGTCCGGCTCGCGGGTCAGCCAGCCTTTGCGGTACAGCGTGTCGATCACGGTCATGACGGTGGTGTAGGCGAGCTTCCGGTGCCACCGCAGGTCGTCCATCGCCTCACGGACGGTGGTCGGCGCGTCCCGCTTCCACAGCACCTCCATGAGTGCCGTCTCCAGCTCTCCGAACCCTTGCACGACGCACCCTCCGCCCGACTGACGGCTAGCCTAGCGTGGCCGCGCCCACCACCGCGCCGCCCGAACGGTGGCGATCGGTCATCGGAGCCACGACCGTACGCCGCAAGCTACTACATTCGATAGTAGCTTCCGTCCGGGCATCGGCGAGACCGCATGCACCACGGCAGTCGATCATCGACAGGAATCGGCGTCGGGACTTTTTTCGCGACCTGTTAAAATACTATCGATGGTCGTAGACTCCGCTGCATGTGGAGGACGTCCGCCAGGCAATCGTTTTCCTGCCGGGTGCTGGCGGCGACGGCGCTTGTCGTGGCCTGCACCGGCTGTACCGCCGAACAACCGCCGACTGAGCACCGATCCCCCGCCGTCGCCGGTCCGGTCCTCGCGCCGCCGTCGGCAGGGTTGCCGGTGCACCCGTCCGGCAGCCCGACGGCCCTGCACGGCTCGTGGGACGTCAGTCAGGTGGACGACCCGTGCCGGACCCTCACGCAGCAGGAGGCCGCCCAGGTCCTGGCGATCCCGGTCGACCCGCCGCGGAAGGTGGAGAGCTGGCCGCCGGTGTGCGCCTTCGGCCTGACAGCCAAACTCGGACCCCTCGCCCCCGGCGGCACGCCCACCGTCACGGAGTACCTGTACCTGCTCGACGACTCCCAGACCAGCGGCCGTGACGACTTCGAACGTGGGCGCAGCAACCCAGCCGTCGTCGAGCCCGTCACCGGGATCGGCGACGAGGCGTACTGGACGCCGGACAAGTTCGAGCTGCAGGTGATGAGCGGCAAGACGCACGTCATCACCAAGTTCAGCGGCCGCAACCCACCGGCCGACGCCAAGGCCAAGGCCATCGCGGTCACCCGGATCTCACTGCCCAGGGCGAAGCCCTAGAAGAGCGCGGCGCCGATCCACGACCCCCGCTCGACCCCCGGCGGGCACGCGAACACGCCGCCGGCCAGGTGCTGGCTGAAGCCCTTGAGCGGGTCGTTCGCGGCGAGCCGCCGCTGGATGGCGACGAACTGCCGCTGCGGGTCGCGCTGGTAGCAGATGAAGATGAGCCCGGCGTCGATCAGCCCGTTCGGGTCGGCGCCGGCGTCGTACGAGTAGGACCGCCGCAGCAGTTTGGCGCCGCCGTTCGCCTCGGGCGACGCCAGCCGGGCGTGCGACGCGGGAAGGTCCAGGCGGTCGTTGCTGTCGCGGCGGCGGCCGATGACCGTCTCCTGGGTCGCGACGTCGGTGCGGTCCCAGGTGTCCAGCAGCAGCCGGATCCGGCGCACGACGAGGTAGGTGCCGCCGTGCAGCCACGCGGGTCCGTCGCTCACCCAGAGGTGCTCGGCCTGTTCCTGCTCCTTGGCCAGGTCGAGGTTGGCGGTGCCGTCGCGGAACCCGAACAACCCGACGGGGTCCGCCGCGTCGCCCGCGTCGCGGAACCCGACCTGCCGCCAGCGGAGCGCGGCGTTGCCCCGACCGGCGCTCACGAGCGCACGGACCGCGTCGTGTGCCGTCGTCGGATGCTGGGCGCAGACCTGGACGCAGAGGTCGCCGCCGCCGGCGGCCGGCTCCAGGGACTCGCCGGGGAACGCCGGCAGCTCGGCCAAGGGCGCCGGGCGGCGGTCGGCGAGGCCGAACCGGCCCTCCGTGAACAGGGCCGGTCCGAAGCCGAACGTGACGGTGAGCGCGGCACCCGCCGCGCGGGTCAGCTCCTCGGCGACCCCGGTCCACGCCCGCAGCAGGTCGATCAGGCCGTCGCGGTCCCTCGCCACCACGTCGAAGCCGGACATCTGCAGGAACGGCAGGACCGGCGTGGTGATGCCGGACTGGTGGACGCCGTGGAACGACGGTGGCGGCGGGTCGCTGCACCCCGCCGCCCCGAGCAGCGATCCGCCCAGGATCCCGGCGCCGGCCAGCACCGAGCGGCGCGGGATCCCCTGTCCTTCCACCGCCGGTGCCATCGCCAGAACCTACATCGAGCGCCATACATCAGGCGAGCGTGCCCGCATCACGTGGTGTTGGCGTGCCGGGACCGGAAGCCGCGCAGCCGCAGGCTGTTGGACACGACGAACACCGACGACAGGGCCATGGCGGCGCCGGCGAGCATCGGGTTGAGCAGGCCGGCGGCGGCGAGGGGCAGGGCGGCGACGTTGTAGGCGAACGCCCAGAACAGGTTGCTCTTGATGGTCCGCAGGGTCCGCCGGGACAGCCGGATCGCGTCGACGGCGGCGAGGAGGTCGCCGCGGACGAGGGTGAGGTCGGAGGCCTCGATGGCGACGTCCGTGCCGGTGCCCATGGCGAGGCCGAGGTCGGCCTGGGCGAGCGCGGCCGCGTCGTTGACCCCGTCGCCGACCATCGCCACGACCTTCCCGCCGGCCTGCAGGCGGGCGACGGCGTCGACCTTGCCGGCGGGCAGCACGTCGGCGACGACCTCGGTGATGCCGACCTGATCGGCGATGGTGCGGGCGACGGTGGCGTTGTCGCCGGTCAGCAGGATCGGCGTGAGGCCGAGCCGGCGCAGTTCGGTGATCGCCTGGCGGCTGGTCGGCTTGACCGTGTCGGCGACGGTCAGCACGCCCCGGGCCTGTCCGTCCCAGCCGGCGAGGATCGCGGTCTGCCCGGCGTGCTCGGCGGCGGCCTGGGCGGCGCGCAGCTCGTCGGGGATGGTCAGTCCGTCGTCGAGCAGCAGCCGGGCCCGTCCGGCGACGACCAGCCGCCCGTCGACGGTGCCCCGCACGCCCAGCCCTTCGGCGTTGGCGAATCCGGACACCGCGGGGAGGGCGCCGAACCGTTCGGTGGCCGCGGCGGCGATCGCGCGGGCGATCGGGTGTTCGGAGGCGGCCTCGAGGGCACCGGCGAGGCGGAGCACCTCGTCGTCGACCGCGGCCGCGTCGACGAGCGCCATCCGGCCGGTGGTCACGGTGCCGGTCTTGTCCAGCACGACGGTGTCGATCCGCTTGGTGGATTCGAGGGCCTCGGGGCCCTTGATGAGGATGCCGAGCTGGGCGCCGCGGCCGGTGCCGACGAGCAGCGCGGTCGGCGTGGCGAGGCCGAGGGCGCAGGGGCAGGCGATGATGAGCACGGCGACGGCCGCGGTGAACGCGGCGGTGAGGCCGGAGCCGGTGCCGATCCAGTAGCCGAGGGTGCCGACGGCGAGCGCGATGACGATCGGGACGAACACGCCGGAGATGCGGTCGGCGAGGCGCTGGACGGCGGCCTTGCCGGTCTGGGCCTGTTCGACCAGCTTGGCCATCTGGGCGAGCTGGGTGTCGGCGCCGACGCGGGTGGCCCGCACGACGAGGCGCCCGCCGGCGTTGACGGTGGCGCCGGTGACGGCGCTGCCGGGCCCGACCTCGACCGGGACGGACTCGCCGGTGAGCATGGCCTCGTCGACGGCGGAGGTGCCCTCGTCGACGACGCCGTCGGTGGCGATCTTCTCCCCGGGCCGGACGACGAACCGGTCCCCCACCGCCAGCTGATCGACCGGGATGCGGTGCTCGGTGCCGTCGCGCAGGACGGCGACGTCCTTGGCGCCGAGCTCGAGCAGGGCGCGCAGGGCGGCGCCCGCCCGGCGTTTGGCCCGGGCCTCGAAGTAGCGGCCGGCGAGGATGAACAGCGTGACGCCGGCGGCGGCCTCGAGGTAGATGTTGCCGGCGCCGTCGGTACGTTCGATGGTGAGCTCGAACGGGTGCGTCATGCCGGGGGTGCCGGCGGTGCCGAGGAACAGCGCCCACAGCGACCACCCGAACGCCGCCAGGGTGCCCAGCGACACGAGCGTGTCCATGGTGGCGGCGCCGTGACGCAGGTTGGTCCAGGCGGCCTTGTGGAACGGCAGGCCGCCGTACACGACGACCGGCGCGGCGAGGGTCAGCGACGCCCACTGCCAGAAGTCGAACTGCCACGCCGGGACCATGGCGAGCAGGATCACCGGCACCGTCAGTACCAGCGAAACCCACAGCCGGGTCCGCAGCGGTCGCAGCTCGTCGACGGGCTCGGCGGTTGCCTGTGGTGGCGTGGGCAGGGCCGCGGTGTAGCCGGTCTGCTCGACGGTGGTGATGAGGTCGGCGGCGGTGACGTCGCCGGTGACGGTGACGTCGGCCTTCTCGGTGGCGTAGTTGACGGTGGCGGTCACGCCGTCCATGCGGTTGAGCTTCTTCTCGATCCGCGCGGCGCAGGAGGCGCAGGTCATGCCGCCGATGGCCAGTTCGAAGCGCTGTGGTGCCGCGATCAGCGGCCGGGTGAGTGCCATGACATGTCCTCAGCTGTGCGTGTGACCGGGCTCGCCGTGCTCTGACGGGGCCGGATTCGATGGTGCCGTGGCGCCGGCGATGGCGGTGAATTCCGCGGTACGGACGCTGCCGCCGTGCTGGAAGTCCAGGAACAGCCGGTAGGTCCCGTCCGACGGCACCTCGGCGTAGAACGTGATCCGCGGACCGGCGGCGGTGCGGCCGTCGCCCGGCGTGCCGTCGGGGTGGACGTGCAGGTAGGCGAGGTCGCCGTCGCGCAGCGCGACGAGGTGGCCGTACGCGCCGAGGTAGGGCTGCAGGTCGGTGACGGCGACGCCGTCGCGGGTGACGGTGAGGGTCAGCTTCGACGAGGTGCCGGGGACCAGGTCGCCGTCGACGGTGACGGTGTAGCCGTCGACGGTCGTAGTGCGCCCTGGCGCCGGGAGGGCCCGGGGCTGGTAGTCGCCGGGGGCGGGGACGTCGACGCCCAGGGTGAGGCCGCGCGGATGCCCGGCGGGCTGGAAGTCGGCGAAGACCCGGTACTGGCCGGGAGCGCCGGCGGTGAGGGGGACGCTCCAGGTGCCGTCGGCGTCGCGCTGCGGGTGCACGTGCTGGAACCCGGCCAGGTCGCGGCGCACGACGATGAGGTGCAGGTCCTTGTCGTGGCTTCTGGTGTACGCGGTGACGGGTTCGCCGCCGGGGCCGGTGATCCGGAACCTGAATGGGGCTGGCCCGGTCGTGCTCAGCGTGGTGCTGAGCGGTTCGATGCGGTAGCCGTCCTGGGTGACCTGCAGCCCGGCGGGCAGTGCCGCCGCGGTCCCGGTCTGGTGCTGGTCGTGGCCGCCGGTCGGCTGGTGGCCGGCGTCGGCGGCGGCGTGGTCGGTGCCGGTGTGGGCGGCCGGGGCCGCGGCGGGACCGGCGACGTGGCCGATCCCTACCGCGGCGGCGAACACGGCCGCCAGGCCGAGCGCGTAGGCGCCGAGCTTGAGCGGTGTGCGCATGACTACCTCGCCACCTCGTTCGTGTTCATTGCGGTGCTCCTCATCGCTCGATGATTCCACTCTACCCCTACCCCCTAGGGGTATCAACAAGACGGTCTTGTCCCGGTGCGGATGTGACAGATCAGACCCGGACGGGCTCGGTCGCGGCCGCGGGCGCCGGGCGCAGTGCGATCGCGGCGATCACGGCGCCGGCCAGGGCGATCACCGCGGCGCCGGTGAACGCGGCGGAGTAGCCGTCGGTGAGCGCGGGCAGGTCGCCGAGCCGGTCGGCACCCGACGCGGCGGCGACGGCGGTCATCGCGGCCAGGCCGAGCGCGGAGCCGACCTGGTAGCTGGTGTTGACGATGCCGGCCGCCAGCCCGCCCTCCTCGGGCCTGGCCGCACCGATCGCGGTGCCCAGCGACGGGATGAACGCGAGGGACATGCCCAGCGCCGCGACGAGCGAGGCGGGCAGCACGTCGGCGACGAAGCTGCCGGTCGGGCGGACGAACGCCAGCCAGCCGAGGCCCGCGGCGAGCACGGTCAGGCCGGCGACGACCATCGCCCGGGGACCGAACCGGCCGATCGCCCGCGGGGCGAGGAAGATCATGCCGAGCATGATGAGGGCGGTCATCGGCAGCAGCGCGGCGCCGCTGGGGAAGGCGCTGTAGCCGAGGACCTGCTGCAGGTACAGGTTGAGGTAGAACCACATCGGGATCCATGCCGCACCGAGCAGCAGCTGCGCGACGTTGGCCGCGGCGAGGTTCGGCGCCCGGAAGATGGACAGCCGCATCAACGGCTCGCGGCGGGCCGCCTGGATCGCCACGAACGCGCCGAGCGCGAGCGCCGCGGCGCCGAGCACGAGCCACGTCTGCACGGACGACCAGCCGACCTCGGGGGCACGGACGATCGCGTACACCGCGGCGGCCAGGCCCACGGTGACGGTGAGCGCGCCGAGCAGGTCGAGCGAGCCGCGGCGGGCGCCACCGGCCGGCATCACCGCCGGGATGGCGGCGAGGACGAGCACGGCGATCGGGACGTTGATGTAGAACACCCAGGGCCAGCTGACGTACTCGGTGATGACCCCGCCGAGGAACACCCCGGCCGTTCCACCGGCCGGCGCGGCCGCCCCGTACAGCGCCAGGGCCTTGGTGAGCTCCTTCGGCTCGGCGCCGAAGAGCATCATCAGCAACGTCAGCGCCGACGGGGCGATGAGCGCGGCGCCGGCACCCTGCACGGCGCGGGCTGCCAACTCGACCGCGACGCCGTCGGCGAGCCCGGCGGCGAGCGATCCGGCCAGCAGGACCGCCCAGCCTGCGGCGAACACCCGCCGGGCGCCCAACAGATCCGACAGCCGGCCACCGAGCAGCAACAGTCCGCCGAACGCGACGACGTACGCATTGAAGACCCAGGACAGGTTGCCCGGGGTGAATCCGAGGTCGTCCCGCATGCGGGGCAGGGCGACACCGATGATCGAGGTATCCATGATGACCATGAACTGAGCCAGGGCGATGAGCCCAAGGGCCCACCACCGCCGCGACACGCTTGCCATCTCCACCACTCCTTTGTACCCCCAGGGGGTATCCGTGTGGAGCCATCTTTACCCCCAGGGGGTATACCCGTCAACCCCGACTTCGCCACAGCGGCACACCTTCCCTCGCATACCTCTGGGGGGTACGGTCCCTTGGATGTAGCCGCCCACGGCGCTGGCGCTGGCGATCTGGATGTTCGTCACGAGCCGCATCACCGCACTGATCCCAGCCTCGGCCCGCCCGGGTGTCGGCCGCCTGTTCGGCTGGCGCTTTGCCGAGGACTGCCGGCCGAAGCTCGGGACGAGGTCCGCACCAGGTCCGCCAACGCCGCCACCATCCGCAGCGTCATCGACGAGTACGGGCAGGGCGGCGCCTCGGCGCGGCAGGACGCAGCCCTCACCGACCTCGGCGAGAGGCCGCTGACCGTCCTGACCGCCGCTACCGGACACGACGCCGCCGAGTCGGCCGCGCAGAACCATCTCGCGACGCTGTCCACCGACAGCACCCACCGCATCGTCCCCGGCTCCACCGACGGCTCGCTCGTCGCAGACGAGAACGACGCGAACGCCACCGCCAGGCGATCCTCGACGTCACCGCCGCGGTCCCTGCGGTGACCGCCTGATCGGCGGACACGGAGGTGTTCATGCCTCGAACGGTGCCGAGGCGGCGTTGGACGGTTGTTGCGCCGCAGGTCAGCGCCGCCGCGGCCTGGACGATACCCCCGGGGGGTTCTTACACTGGGTGGCATGACGACACCGACGCGTGGCTACACCGCGACCAAGGATCAGCTGCAGGGCCGCCTCAAACGCATCGAGGGGCAGGTGCGCGGGATCGAGAAGATGGTCGACGAGGACCGCTACTGCATCGACGTGCTCACCCAGATCGGGGCCATCCAGGCCGCCCTCGACAAGGTCGCGCTCGGCCTGCTCGACGACCATGCCCGGCACTGCATGCAGCACGGCGCCGAGCAGGGTAAGGGCGAGGAGATGGCGACCGAGATGATGGCCGCCGTCGGCCGCCTGCTGCGCCGCGGCTGAAGGCCCCGCTATGAAGCCGCTGCGGCGCGGCGCAGGCCGAAGATGGTGATGCCGCGCGGCTTGTACACCGACAGCACCGTCGCGGCGATCAGCAGCAGCAGACCGGCTCCGGCGTGGACGAGCGGTGACGGGCTGCGCAGCTGCGCCAGGGACACCGCGGGGTCGCCGGCACGGTCGGCGAGCAGCCCGAGGGTCTGGGTGTAGAGCAGCAGCACGCCCGTGGCGACCACGTTGATCGCGAGCTTGAACAGCACCCAGTAATGCCGCACGAGACCCCACACGGTGCCGAGGGACTGCACCAGCCCGGTCAGCAAGGACGCCACGCTGATCGGCACGAGCACCGTGCGGCCCAGCACGTCCATTGCCAGGTACGCGGCGCGGACCACCTGCACGTCGCGCGAGGTCAGCGCGGCGACAGCCAGGGCGAGGGACGCCGCGACCGCGCCGAGCCAACCCACCGACGCGGTGACGTGCACGGTGAGCATCGCCCTGCGGAGCGACGGCGCCATCCTCACCGAAGCCACCCGGCGCCGCCGTGCCGGGCCACCGCAGCCGATGCGGCGTGCCCGCCCATGTGCCGCCCCGGCCCGTGCCCGCTGAGCAGCGCTACGACCAGCAGCACCACCAGCAGGATCCCAACGGCGCCGACGATCTTCACCCACCGCGGCATCCGCGCCGCGCCATCTTCGTCCGGCATGACTCCCCCAGGTTTTTCAATACATGCTGTCTACGACAGCCACATAGTGTCACGTGAGTGGCGCGACGTACAGTGGGGGCGTGCCGAAGCTGTGGAACGACACGATCACCGAGCACCGCCATGCCGTCCGCGACGCGGTCCTGGACGCCGCGGCGGCGCTCGTGCACGAGCACGGGCTGACCGGGGTGACGATGTCGCAGCTCGCCGCCGCCGCGGGGATCGGCAGGGCCACGCTGTACAAGTACTTCCCCGACGTGCAGTCGGTGCTGCTCGCCTGGCACGAACGGCAGGTCACCGGGCACGTCCAGCAGCTCGCCGCCGTCCGTGACGCGGGCGGGGAGCCGCTCGAGAAGCTGGCCGCGGTGTTGCGCACGTATGCGCTGATCGGCCACCGCCATCACGGGACCGACCTCGCCGCCGGGCTGCACCGCGGCCCGCACCTGGCCGAGGCGGAGCAGCACCTGCACGCGCTGATCCGCGACCTGATCATCGACAGCGCCCGCACCGGCGCCGCCCGCACCGACGTGGACGCCGCCGAACTGGCCCAGTTCTGCCGGCACGCGCTCGGCGCCGCGGCGGCCCTGCCGTCCGAGGCGGCGGTCGAGCGGCTCGTCAGGGTCACGATCGCCGCGCTGCGCCCCGAGCAGACCGCCGCGGCAGAAGACTGAACCACGGGTGCGGCACCGCCGCATGCCGGCGCCGCACCCGCCGAGCGGCTACAGCTTGGCCAGCATGCCCTGCATCTCGGTGATCTCCGCGGTCTGGTCCGCGGCGATCTTCCCGGCGAGCTGCTTGGCCGCCGGGTCCTGACCCTGGGCCTGTTCGGTCTTGGCCATCTCCACCGCACCCTGATGGTGCTTGATCATCATCTGCAGGAACATGGTGTCGAAGTCCTTGCCTGCGGCCTTGGACATGTCCTGCATCTCCTGGTCGGTCATCATGCCGGGCATGTGCCCCATGTCGCCCATGTCGCCGTGGCTCATGCCGCCGGGGCTGGGGACCGGCTCACCCCAGGCGGTCAGCCATCCGGACATGGTGGCGATCTCCGGCTCCTGCGCCTTGGCGATCCTGTCGGCCAGGGCCTTCACCTCCGGCGTGGTGGCCTTCGACTGGGCGATCTTCGCCATGTCCAGGGCCTGGCGGTGGTGCGGGATCATGTCGGTGGCGAACTTGACGTCGGTGGCGTTGAACGTGGCACCCGACTTCGGCGCCGCGACGGACGTGGGGGCGCCGGTGCCCATGGTGCCGTGGTCCATCCCGCCGTTGCCGCAACCGCCGGCGAGCAGGGCGAGGCTGAGCGCGCCGGTGGCGATTGCGGCCCGGCGAAGGTTGATCGTGCGCATGGTGAGTCCAGCTCCTGAGGATTCGAAACGGTGACGCGGACGCGTCAGGACGTCGCCGCGGGCAGGGTGCCGGCGGCATCAACGACTCCTGAGTCGGCCTACGTACGCCAGATCGACAGCACGCTGCGCGCCGGCGGTCCGCAACCGCTGCCGCCGGCCGCCTCGGCCGCGACGGTGACGGCCAGCGTCCGGACCACGGTGGCGGGCGGCACCGCTTGTGACACGGTGAAGGTGGGGGCCGGGGCGCCGATGGCGGGCGGCATGGCCGACTGGCACATCGCCTCGGCGTGACCGCCTCCGTGCGGATCGCCGGGACAGGAGTCGTGGTGCCCGTCCGGAGCGCACTGCGGCATCGCCAGGACGACCGTCGCCACGCCCGCGTGCACGGCCGGCGGGAGCGGGGCGGCGGCCAGGGTGTGCATCCACGCGACACCCAGCACGAGCAGCACCGCGGCCAGCAGCCAGGCGTGCGACCGCACACCGGCAGACTGAATGCGGCGGCTTCGCACCACTCCCCGATCACCTCCTATGCGACATCGTAGACCGCGGACCCAGGCCACTCTCGCCTGCCGCGCATACCCCATGGGGGTGCGTCGAGCGGGACGTAAGGAGCCGGCGATGACACAGCCGCACGGCGCCGGGCACGACAAGCATGCGGGGCACGACCCTGAGATGTTCCGGCGCAAGTTCTGGCTCAGCCTCGCGCTGACCATCCCGATCGTCGCGACCAGCCACATGGTGATGGGCTGGCTCGGCTACCGGCTCGACTTCCCCGGCATGGCTCTCGTCGGGCCGGTGCTCGGCACGGTGGTGTTCCTCTACGGCGGCCGGCCGTTCCTCGCCGGCGCGGTCGCCGAGGTCCGCGACCGCGCCCCGGGCATGATGCTGCTCATCTCGATGGCGATCACCGTCGCCTACACCGCCTCCCTCGCGACCAGCCTCGGCTGGTTCGACCTGGAGTTCTGGTGGGAGCTGGCCGCGCTGGTCACCATCATGCTGCTCGGGCACTGGCAGGAGATGAAGGCGATCGGCCAGGCCAGCGGCGCCCTCGCGGCCCTCGCCGCGCTGCTGCCCGACGACGCCGAGGTGCTCGACACCGACGGCCGACCGCGGCCCGTGCGGGTCAGCGACCTACGCGTCGGGGACACGGTGCTGGTCCGCTCCGGCGGCCGGGTGCCCGCCGACGGCCGCATCATCGACGGCCGCGCCGAGCTCGACGAGTCGATGGTGACCGGCGAGTCCCGGCCGGTCCCACGCACGGTCGGCGACCGGGTCGTGGCCGGCACCGTCGCCACCGACTCCGCACTGCGGGTCGAGGTCGACGCGGTCGGCGACGACACCGCCCTCGCCGGCATCCAGCGCCTCGTCGGACAGGCCCAGCGGTCCCGCGGCCGGGCACAGGTCCTCGCCGACCGGTTCGCCGCCTGGCTGTTCTACGTCGCCGCCGGCGCCGGGCTGGTCACCTTCGCCGCCTGGTGGGCGGTCGGCGACCTGGACGGGTCGGTGGTGCGGACCGTCACGGTGCTGGTCATCGCCTGCCCGCACGCGCTCGGCCTGGCCATCCCGCTGGTGATCGCGCTGTCCACCGCGGTGGCCGCCCGCGCCGGGATCCTGGTCAAGGACCGCCTCGCGCTGGAGCGGATGCGCACCGTCGACGCGGTCCTGTTCGACAAGACCGGCACCCTGACCAAGGGCGCGCACACCGTCACCGGCGTCACCGCGGCCGCCGGGCACACCGATCAGCAGGTGCTGCGCACCGCCGCCGCCGTGGAGGCCGACAGCGAACACCCCCTGGCCCGCGCGATCGTCGCCGCCGCACACCGCGACGACGCCACGCAGCTGCGCGCCGACGGGTTCCAGTCACTGACCGGGCGCGGCGTGCAGGCCACCGTCGGCGGGGTCCGCTATGCCGTCGGCGGCCCGGCCCTGCTGCGGGAGCTGCACATCACGCCGCCCGACGACGTCGCCGCCGCGGCCGCCGAGTGGGCCGCACGCGGCGCGGCCGTGCTGCACCTCGTCCGCCTCGACGACGACGCCGCGCACGCTGTGGGCGCGCTCGCCCTCGAGGATGAGGTCCGCCCCGAGGCGAAGGAGGCGATCAGACAGCTACGGCAGCTGGGCGTCGGCAAGATCGTCATGATCACCGGGGACGCCCGGCAGGTCGCCGACGCCGTCGCCGCCGACCTCGGGCTGAGGCCGGGCGTCGACGAGGTGTACGCCGAGGTCCTCCCGGCCGACAAGGACCGCACCGTCGCCGACCTGCAGCGGCGCGGGCTGCGGGTGGCGATGGTCGGCGACGGCGTCAACGACGCCCCGGCCCTGGCCCGCGCCGATGTCGGCATCGCCATCGGCGCCGGCACCGACGTCGCCATCGAGTCGGCCGGCGTCGTGCTTGCCTCGTCCGACCCGCGTGGCGTCACCGGCGTCATCCGGCTGTCCACGGCCAGCTACCGCAAGATGGTCCAGAACCTGGCCTGGGCCGCCGGATACAACATCGTCGCGATCCCGCTCGCCGCCGGCGTCCTCGCCTGGGCCGGGATCACCCTCAGCCCGGCCGTCGGGGCCGTGCTGATGTCCGCGTCGACGATCGTCGTCGCACTCAACGCGCAGCTCCTGCGCGGGGTCCAGCTCACCCCGAGCCGGTGAACGGGCGGGATCTGTCAGCCGGGGCGGCGGGCGCCCATGTACGGCATGGTGTCGATGCGGGACATCCGGACCGGCACCCCCGCACGGGACGCGTGCACCATCAGGTTGTTGCCGACGTACATGCCGACGTGGTGCAGGTCGCTGTAGAAGAAGACCAGATCGCCGGGTCTCAGGTCGGCCTTGCTGACCGCGCTGCCCTGCTTCCACTGCGCGCCCGTGTAGTGCGTGAGCGACACGCCCGCGGCCTTCCAGGCGTACTGGGTGAGGCCGGAGCAGTCGAAGGTGCTGGGTCCGACGGTGCCGAACACGTACGGCTTGCCGATCTGCGCGCAGGCGGTCTTGACCGCGGTGCCCGCCGCGCCGCCGATGTACACGGCCGGGCACTGGCCGATGTACAGCTCGCTCTTGGGCACGTCGGTCGCGCCGAGCTGCCGGCGCAGCGCCTGCAGCCGGTCGACCTCCGCCTGGATCGACTTCTTTCGGGCGGCCAGCTCGGTCTCCTGCGCCTGCTGCTGCGCGACGAGGGCGTCGATCTTCGCCTTGTCCGCGGCGTATCCGTCGCGGAGCTGCGCGACGGACGCGATCTGGTCGGCGCTGTTCTTCGCGAGGCGGTTCAACGTCGCGAGCTGCTCGGCGAACGTCTGCGGCGAGTCGGTCGACAGCAGCACGCTGAGCACCGACGCGCTGCCGTACTTGTACTGCCGCGCGGCCATCACCCCGACCTCGTGCATGGCGGCGTCGACCTGCTGCTGCAGGGGCGTGAGCGTGGCGGTGAGCGTCTTGGCCTTGGCCTGGTTCGCCGCGAGCTGGCTGTGCAGGTCGTTGTACTGCTCGATGACCGGCTCCAGCTTCTCCCACGCCTCGTCCAGCTGCCGCTCGATCTCCGGCAGCGACGGCTCGGCGTGCGCCGAGACGGACGGCACCAGCCCGGCGAGGGCGACCGCGGCCAGGACCAGCGTTCTGCGAACGATCGAGAACGTGCGGTTACGGTCCACCGAGGCGACGCCCTTCCTCCGGCCACCGCCCCAGGGCCTCGAGGGAGACCTGCCGCCGAGACGGGCCGTGGCCCACCGTAGAGAGGTCCCCGACCGCAAATCAACCCATCGGCCGACTTCCTTCGCTGTGCAGCCGGATCGTCACATGGCGTGTATTCCTATTGGTGATCGGACATGTGGCACACCCAGCTGAAAGCGCATCGGCGGGCACTCCGGCCGCCAGCGTGCGCCGTTTCGCCTTGCCCCGCCTGTACATGCGACCTCCTATGACGAATAGGAGTCGATGAGACGGTGCGGGCCTCGCTGCCCCAGGCGCCGCTCGCGTCAGGCGATTGACATCAACAGGAAGCTTTGTTTACAGTTGCTCGCCGTTCCCTCTAGAGAGGATCGTCGATGCGCAGGTTTCTCGTTCGGGCAGCCGCGCTCGGCGTGCTGCTGGCAGGGCTCACCGGGGTCTCCGGCGCAACCGCCGCGACCGGGCCCGTCCCGCTCGCACCTGCTGACCTGACCGGGTCGGTCGCCAACACCGGGATCTCGTTGTCGTGGCGGCAGCCGGCGGGCGGTCCCGCGGTCGCGTCGTTCCGGGTGTACGAGGGCGGGGTGGTCGTGCGGCGCACCGCGACGACGTCGGCGCCCATGCAGTACATCGGCGTCAACACCACCCACACCTACACCGTGACCGCGGTCTCGGCGACCGGCGTGGAGTCGGCCCAGTCGGCGCCGTTCACGGGGACCACGTGGACGCCCGGCATGGCGCCGCAGTGCAACGAGCCCGCGCCAACCACCGTCTTCGACGTGACCTCCTCCGGCCTGTCGGCGCGCTGGACCGTGGGCCGGTCGTCGCCGCTGCTCGCTCTGAGCGTCAACGGCCGCGACTACGGCGTCGTGTCCGGCACCAGCCTGCGGGTCGGGGGCCTCACCCCGGACACCTCGTACGCGGTCGCGCTGCGGCGGGTCGGCTGCGGCGCACAGGAACCCACGGTGGGGTACGCGACCACCCGCACCCTGCCGGGCACGACGAACACCACGGCGGCCCCGCGCGACCTGGTCGTCACCGGCCGCACCGACCGCTCCATCGGGCTGGCCTGGTCGGGGCCGACGGACGGGTCCTACGTCCACCAGTACGCGGTCTACGACGGCGCCTACCGGGTGGCCACGAGCTGGACCCGGTCGGTGACGGTCACCGGGCTGTTCCACGGCACCGGGCACCGCTTCACGGTGGCGGCGCTGAACGTGGCCGGCAGCGAGTCCGAGCACAGCACCGTGCTGTCGCCGTCGACCGAGCCCTGCCCGGCGCAGCCGCCGGCCCCGGCGCGGGTGACCGCTTCCGCCGTCACCGCGTCCACCGTCCGCCTCGACTGGACCCTCGAGTCGACCGCCACCTCGTACACCGTGCTGGACGGCAACGCCGTCGTCGCCACCGTCATCGAGCCGGCCGCGGTGCTCACCGGCCTGGCGTCCGCCTCGGCGCACCAGCTGCGCGTGGTGGGCCTGCTGGCCGGCTGCCCCGACACGCCCGCCTCGGCGCCGGTCACGGTGACCACGCTGCCGGGGGCGGCCGACCGGCCGTCGGCCCCGGCCGGCTTCCAGGCGGGCCGGGCGACGATCGCCGACGGGTACTACGCCGACATCCCGCTGTCCTGGTCGACCTCGGCCGGCCTGACCTACCGCCTCTACGACGGCGCGACGGTGGTCGGCACCTACCCGGCCGGCGCGGTGACCCTGCGCACGCGGGGCGCCGAACGCCACCTGTACCGGCTGACCGCGGTCAACGCCAACGGCGACGAGTCGGCGCCGTCCGGCCCGGTCGAGGTCATCACCCCGTTCCTGGTCGCGCCGTAACCGACGGCCGCCCGGCAGGCCAGGGTGGTGGGCCCCCCGTTTCCGGCCCACCATCCTGGTCTGCGTCGTGTCGAAGCACCGGTGTCCGGGATGTCTCCCAGGATCGCCGGGCGCAGCGGCGGCCGCGAGGTCGGCGGGCGGAAGTTGACCGGCAACTTCCGCCGCTGAGATCCTGGGCCCCGGCATGGGTCCGGCCCGGTACTGATGCCGTCGGGGCCCGGCATCTACGGGAAGGATCGGATGTTCGGCGCGCAGGTGCGTGCCCATCGCCAGCGGCGGGGCATGACGCAGGAGGAACTGGCCGCCAGGACGGGCGTGAGTGCCCGCAGCATCCGCAATCTCGAGGCCGGCCGGATCGACCACCCACGCGCCAGCACGGTGCGGCTGCTCGCCGACGCGTTCGCGCTGCACGGCGCCGACCGGGACCGGTTCTTCCGGTCCGCGCTGGACGACGCCGGGCAGCAGCCGGCGGACGAGGCCCCGGCACGCGGGCGGCCCGCGCCCGCGCAGCTGCCCGCCGACGTGGCCGGGTTCGTCGGCCGCACCGACCACCTGCGACACCTCACCAAACTGCTCGACAACGCCGACCGGTCGGCGACCGTCGTCATCTCCGCCGTCGCCGGCACCGCCGGAGTCGGCAAGACCGCGTTGGCCGTGCACTGGGCCCACCAGACCCGGGACCGGTTCCCCGACGGCCAGCTGTACGTGAACCTCCGCGGCTACGACCCCGACCGACCCGCAAGCCCCGACGACGTCCTCGCCAGGTTCCTCGACACGCTCGGCGTCACCGGCCCCGACATCCCCGCCGACCTGGACGAACGGTCCGCCCGCTACCGCACCGAGATCGCCGGCCGGCGCATGCTCATCGTCCTGGACAACGCCGCCACCGTCGAACAGGTCCGCCCGCTGCTGCCCGGCACCGGACCGAGCATGGTGCTGGTGACCAGCCGTGACAGCCTCGCCGGACTCGTCGCCGTCCACGGCGCCCAACGCCTCACCCTCGACCTGCTCCCACCCGACGACGCCGTCACCCTCCTCCGCCGCCTGATCGGCCACCGCATCGACGCCGACCCCACCGCCGCCGCCACACTCGCCGCCCAGTGCGCACTGCTGCCACTGGCGCTACGGGTCGCCGCCGAACTCGCCGTCGCCCGCCCCACCACCCCCGTCACGGAACTCGCCGACGAGCTGGCCGACCACCAGCAGCGCCTGGACCTCCTCGACGCCGACGGCGACCCCCGCGCCGCCGTGACCGCCGTGTTCTCCTGGTCGATACGGCACCTTCCGCCCGACGCCGCCCGAACCTTCCGCCTCCTGGGCCTGCACCCCGGCCCCGACTTCGACGCCTACAGCGCCGCCGCGCTCACCGGCACCGGCCTCGTGCCGGCCCGCCACGCCCTGGACCGGCTCACCCGGGCCCACCTCGTGCACCCCACCAGCCCCGGCCGGTACGCCATGCACGACCTCCTCCGCGCCTACGCCACCAGCCTGGCCAACGCGGAGGACCCCGAGACCGGCCGCAGGGCGGCGTCGACCCGTCTCTTCGACTACTACCTGGCCACCGCCACGGCGGCCGCGCATGTCCTGCACCCCGCAGGCGCCCAGGACCAGTCCGGCCCTCCCCCGCCAGTCGCAGCCGCCCCAGACCTCACCGACCCCGAGACCGCCCAACGGTGGCTCGACGCCGAACGGCCCTGCCTCGTGGCCGCCGTCACCCACACCGCGGTCCACGGTCTGCCCACCCACGCGGTGCGACTGTCGATGGCCCTGTACGAACACCTCGAAGGCGGCCACTACATCGACGCGCTGACCATCCACGGGCACGCCCGCGACGCCGCCCGCCAGACCGGCGACCCCGCCGGGCAGGCCCACACGCTGCTCGCCCTCGGCACCACCAACCTCGGCCTCGGCCGGACCGACCCCGCCGGGGAGTACCTCGCGCAGGCGCTGACCCTGTTCCAGCGCGCCGGTGACCGGATCGGCGAGGCCCGGGTCGTGCTGAACCTCGGCCGCGTCGACGACCACCGGGGGCGGCACCAGGTCGCCATCGGCCACCACGAGCGGGCCCTGATCCTGTACCGGCAGCTCGGCGACGCGATCGGCGAAGCCCGCGTCCTGACCAGCCTCGGCAACGTCGAGGAGCACCGGGGGCGGTACGAGGCCGCCACCAACCACCACAGGCAGGCACTGACCCTGTTCCGGCAGGCCGGTCACACCACCGGCGAAGCCATGAGCCTGATGAACCTGGGCGTCGTGGAGGACTTCCGGGGCCTCTACCAGGCCGCCGCCGAGCACCACGGGCAGGCGCTCGCCCTGTTCCGGCAGACCGGCTACCCACGCGGCGAGGCCATGGCCCTGCACAACCTCGGCATCGCCGAGATGCGGCGGGGCCGCTACCAGGCGTCCGCCGAGCACCACGAGCAGGAGCTCGCGCTGTGCCGGCAACTCGCCTGGCCCCGCGGCGAGGCCTGGGCGCTGGACGGCCTGGGCAGTGTCCACACCCGGCTCGGCCGGCCCGACCGGGCCGCCGACCTCCACCAGCAGGCGCTCGCCCTCTTCCAGAAGTCCGGCGAGCGGGACGGCGAGGCCCGGGCGCTCAACGGCCTGGCCGAGGCCGCGATCGCCGCCGGCCGCCCCACCGACGCCCTGCCCCACCTCACCACCGTGCTACGCACCGCCCCCCGCGACCAGCGGGCCCGCGCCCATGCGGGCCTCGGCCACGCCCACCGGGCCCTCGGCGACACCGCCCTCGCCCGGCACCACTACGACCAGGCCCTGACCCTCTACACCGACCTCGGCTCCCCGCACGCCGCCGACGTCCGCGCCGACCTCACAGCGCTCGACGACCGGTAGGCCAACGGATCAGTTCATGGCTGTGAGCAACGCGTCGCCGACGGTCCTCGCGGCGGGAGAACTGTAGGGCTGGAGTCCCTTCACCAGGGTCAGGCGGGTTCTGGTCAACCGCCGGTCGGTGAGGGGGACGCGCACCAGGGTGCCCTGCGCCAGTTCGGCGGCGGTGTCCTCGGCGGTCATGAAGATCGCCGTCATGGTGCGTGCCGCGATGTCGCGCAGCAGGGCGAGCGAGTCCACCTCGTGGCTGATCCTCAGGTGGGTACCGGTCTCCGCGCAGGCCCGGTCCACCTCCTGCCTGATGCCGAAGCGCATGCCGGGCAGGGCGACCGGATGGTCGCCGACGTCGCGCAGCGAGCACGCCGCCAGCCCGGCGAGCGGGTGGTCGGGGCGGACCATCACGGACAGGGGCAACGGCTGGTCCTTCAGCGTGACGACGTCCGAGCGGGTCGGCGCCCCGAAGACGAACCCGAGGTGTGCGGTGCCCTCGGCGACGGCGGCACCGACGTCGTGGGAGCCGGCGACGCGGACATCGATGCGGATGTCGGGATGGGTGGAGGCCAGCGCCTGGAGGGTGTCCGGGATGTACCGGCCCAGCGGGCCCTCGACGGTGGCGATGACGACGTGCCCGCGCACGCCGTGCCGGTCGGCGTCGAGCTCCGAACGCAGGTCGGCGGCGCGCTGCTGGGTGTGTGTCGCGAACTCCAGGACGTGGTGTCCGGCGGCGGTCAGGGTCATCCCGCGGGATCCGCGGGTGAACAGCGGCACGCCGAGGTCCTCTTCCAGCAGGCGGATCTGGCGGCTGACGGCGCTGGGCGCCACGAACAGGTTCGCACCGGCGCGCATCACCGAGCCGGTGGCCGCGACCTCGCGGAAGTAGCGCAGCGCCGATGATTCGGTCGAGTGCAGCGGGCCACCTCCGAGCGTCTTGATGATCTTGCGAATTTTTCGCAAGATCCCTGCCAGAAGTCATTCTGGTCATCTCGAAAAGCGAATGCAAGGCTCGTCGGCGAACCAACCCGCTTCCGCCGATCCCGAGGATGTGCCGTGTCCGGTCTGGTCCCGACCCCGTTCGGCTACGCCTTCCTGCCGCGCGTCAGGCAGTACTCCCAGGGCGTGGTGGGCACCGAGGGCCACGGCCTGACCCGGGTGCGGTTCTCCTCCCCCGTGCCACTGAGCGACGGGTTGCGCCTGGCCGCGGAGATCATCGACGCCGCGGGCCGCCCACCGGCGGCGTTGTGCGCGTGCGAGCTGCGCACGCCGGCCCCGTTCACGGAGGCGGAGTTCACCGCGTTCGCACCGCACCGCGGCGTGACGTGGCATCCCGCGCGACCCCCGGTGGCGGGCCTGGACTTCGAGATGGACTGCCGCACGGTGAGCACCGAACGCCTGATCGACCCGCAGGAAAGGAAGCACAGATGAAGCAGGAGCACTACGTTCGACCCAGCGGGCTTCCCCCCGTCAACGGGTACAGCCACGCGGTCGCCCACCAAGGACGCAGCATCCTGGTGTCCGGCCAGGTGCCGCTGGACGCCGACGGGAACCTGGTGGGGGCCGGCGATCCCGAACGGCAGGTCGCCCAGGTCTTCACCAACCTGGCCACCGCGCTCGCCGCGGCCGGCGCAGGCATGCACGACGTCGTGAAGCTGACCGTGTACCTGACCGACCGCGCCGACCTCGCCGCGTTCCGGCGCGTGCGGGACCGGCACATCGACCTGGCCCGGCCGCCGGCGAGCACGCTGGTGCTGGTCCATGGCCTGATCGACTCGGAGTTCCGGGTGGAGATCGATGCCCTCGCCGTCCGCTGACGCCGCGGCGTCCGTCCTCCCGCCGGGCACCTGGCCGAGCCCGATCACCGCGGCGGACAAGGTCGGCCACGCCGGTGTCGCCGTCCGCGACGGCGGGGACACGGTGTGGTGGGCGCAGACCACACCCGGGAGCACCGGCCGGATGAGCGTGTTCCGCCACGACCGCGGTGGCACGGTGCGCGAGGTGCTCCCCCGGTGGCTCGACGCGCGCACCCGGGTGCACGAGTACGGCGGGCAGGGCTGGACCGTCGTGGGCGAGACCCTGGTGACGAGCAACTTCGCCGATCAGCGCCTGTACCGCGTGGACGGCGGCACGGCCCTGCCCCTGACACCCGACACCGGCCTCGCCGACCGGTACGCGCAGCCGACCGAGCTTCCCGGCACCGGGTGGGTCGTGTGCGTCGCCGAGCGTCACCGGGCCACGGTGAGCCACGCGCTGGTCGCGGTGGCGCTCGACGGATCCGGTGCCGTCGTGGACCTGTGGACCGGGTCGGACTTCGTCGCGGCACCGGCGATCGCACCGGACGGGCGGGGCATCGCGTTCCTGACCTGGGACCATCCGCTGATGCCCTGGGACGGGACGCTGCTGCGGACCGCGGCGCTCACGTTCGATCAGGGGCGTCCCGCCATCCGCGACGTGACGGTCGTCCTCGGCGGACCGGAGGAGTCGGTCCTGGCACCGACGTGGACGGACGACCGCACGGTGTGCGCGGCGACCGACCGGACCGGGTGGTGGAATCTCGTCGCCGTACCAGCGGCCCACCCCTCCGCGGGCGGCGAGCCGGTGCCGATGTGGCCGGTGGCCCAGGAGTGCGGTGTTCCCCTGTGGCAGCTGGGCTTCCGGAGCCACGTCCCGGTCTCCGGCGGCCGCACGGCGGTGGTGTCCGGCGGCCGGCTGGTGATGCTCGACCCGGACGGCACCGCGACCGCGTTCGAGTGCCCGTTCACCAGCTGGCTGCCATGGCTCGACGCCGGCGGTGACGTCGTCGCCGGGGTCGCGGCGGCTGACGACCGCGCACCCACCCTCGTCAAGGTCGACACCGTGACCGGCGCCTGGACCGTCCTCGCGGAGCCGCCCCAGCCGGATCCGGTCTGGACACCACGGCCGCACCGCCGCACCGTCGCGACCCCGAACGGGGAGGTGCCGGTGCACTTCTACCCGCCGACCTCGCCGCTGTACCGACTGCCGGAGGGCACCGCGCCGCCGGCCATCATGTGGGCCCACGGCGGCCCCACGGCGTCCTTCCCGCGGCACCACCAGCCCGAAGTCGCCTACTTCACCAGCCGCGGCCTCGCCTTCGTCGCCGTGGACTACACCGGATCGAGCGGACGCGGGCGGCGGCACCGCACCGCGCTGCGTGGGCAATGGGGCGTCGCCGACGTCACCGACTGCATCGCCGTCGCCCGCGACCTCCTCGAGCGCGGCCGCGTGTCCCGCATCGTCATCCGCGGGATCAGCGCGGGCGGGCTCACCGCGCTGCTGGCGCTGGCGCGCCCGGGCTCGCCGTTCGCCGGAGGCGTCTCCTACGCCGGCGTCGCCGACCTGAGCCACTTCGCGCGGCACACCCACGAATTCGAGTCCCGCTACCTCGACGGCCTCATCGGGCCGCTGCCCGAGGCGCAGGCCACCTACGACGACCGGTCACCGCTGTCACGCATCGACGCGGTCACCCGGCCGGTACTGCTGCTGCACGGGGAGCGCGACCCGGTCGTCCCGCTGGAGCAGGCACAGTCCCTGGTACATGCGCTGACCGCTGGACAGGTGCCGCACGCCCTGCTCGTCTTCGCCGACGAAGCGCACGTCTTCGTCAAGCCGGAAACAGTCGCCGCCGCGCTGGACGCCGAGCTCGGCTTCTACGGCCAACTGCTCGGCTTCGACCCACCGGGCGTCGCGCGCCTCCCGCTGACCGGCGCGGCAGGGGTCTCATGACGATCGACCGGCCCACCGTGATGATCACCGGCGCCACCGACGGTCTGGGCCGCGCCCTGGCCCACCGGCTCGCGGCCGACGGCACCCGGCTCGTCCTGCACGGACGCGATCCCGGCAAGCTCCGCCGCACCGCCGCGGAGCTGCGTCGCCGGCACGACTGCCCACAGCCGGCCACCGTCTGCGCGGACCTGTCCGAGCTCGCGCAGGTCCGCCGGCTGGCCCGCGACGTGGCGTCGGCCACCGACCGGCTCGACGCGCTCGTGAACAACGCCGGAGTCGGCTTCGGCGGGCCCGGGGAGCGGCACCGGCAGCTCAGCGCCGACGGCCACGAACTGCGCTTCGCCGTCAACCACCTCGCCGGCTTCGACCTCACCCTGCGGCTGCTGCACCTCCTGCGCCGCGCACCGCACGCCCGGATCGTCAACGTCGCCTCCATCGGCCAGCACCCGATCGACTTCGACGACGTCATGCTCGAACACGGCCACACCGCGGTTCGGGCGTACCGGCAGAGCAAGCTCGCCCAGATCATCGCCGGCCTCGAACTGGCCGAACGCCTGCGCGGCGAGCCCATCACCGTCAACAGCCTGCATCCGGCCACGTACATGCCGACCAAGATGGTGCTGGCCGGCCTCGGTCACAGCGTCGACACGCTCGAAGCCGGCACCGCCGCGACCTGGCGCCTGATCAGCCTCCCCGAGCTGGCCGGCACCACCGGCCGCTTCTTCGACCGCACCGCGGAAGCCCGCGCGCATCCCACCGCCTATCAGCAGGACGTCAGAACGCGGCTCTGGCGGCTCAGCCTCGACCTCACCGCGGCGCCGCCACCCTGAGCCGGCCACCGAAGAGGCCCCCGCGGGCAGCGGGGGCCTCTGTGGCGGCGTCAGCCGGCGATGAAGGTGAACTGCCCTCCGTCGACGGTGGTGCCGTCGGCCATCGTGCCGAAGCCGATGACGATCGTGTGCGTGCCGGGTGTCGCCGGCGTGTAGTTGATGACGAGGACGCCGTTGCTGTCGGTGAAGCCGGTCGCCTTCGGGCCGCCGTCGATGCGGTACGAGTACGACACCACACCCGGCACGTACGACGTCACGACGAACACGCCGGGCGTGCCGGCGACGGCGCCGACCGGACCGCCGATCGGGTACTGCTCCGACGTGACGGTCGGCGAGCTGCGCGGGTTGAACAGCGCCGAGGCGGTCTCCGACCGGGTGCCGTCGGCGCCGCGGCTGTACACCGACAGCGGTGCGCCGCCGGCCATGTTCACCAGCAGCTCCACCGTGGCGGTGCCGTCAGGGCCGGCCGGCACGACGTGCTCGACGTTGTTCTTGAACTTGTAGACGTAGTCGACGACGTCCGCGGCCACCGGGTGGAAGGTGATGGTGCGGTACGTGTTGAACGGCGCCTCGGGGTCGTGGTCCTCGATCGTCGGCGCGTCGGAGGCGACCTGGTAGTCGAAGGTCGCCGCGGGGGACGTGTGACCGACCCGGTCCACGCCGACCACGACGAGGTGGTACGCCCCGGACACCGTCGGCGTCCACGGCACGGTGGCGCTGCCGCCGGGCTGCCCGGCCGGCACCACGGCGCTGGACGCGGCGCCGAAGCCCCACTTGAAGCCGACCACGTCCGGGTCGCCGTTCGCGGAGAAGGTGAACGAGGTGGCGACCCCCGGCCGGCCCGGCTGGGGACCGGACGCGGAGACGGTGGGGGCGTTCGCCGGCGGGTTGGCGTCGAACTGCCACACGCACCCCGCGGTCCAGGCGGACGCGGCCCCGCTCGCGTCGACGGCCCGCGCCGACAGCACGTACGCGCCGTCGTGGTCCAGGACGCCGGCCGGCACCGTGGCGGCCGGGCCCGGGAACTCGGTGCGCCGGGCCGGGTCGTCCTGCGGCCAGACCGCAAAGGTGGTGGTGACCGGGTCGTTGTCAGGGTCGGAGACGCCGGCGGTGATCAGCGGCGCCGGGTTGGACGACTGCGGCCCGGGGACGGTGCCGCACAAGGTCCCGTCGATGCTCAGCGGCGCCGGCTCGCGCGGCGGCCGGTTGTACACCAGGTCGATGGCGGCGGTCGGGGTGAACCGCCGGTGCTGTCCCGGGTCCAGCTCGCTCAGGCCGGGCAGGCGCAGCTCCACCGACAGCGCCGGGCGACCCTGCGCGAGCGCGGCGGCCAGCTCGGCGGTGACGTCCCACGACGCGACGCCGGGGCAGGTGGGGTTGGACCCGACGTACTCGGCGGTGGCGTCCAGCAGCCCCTGCTGGGCCGGCGGCTGTGACCAGGTCGGCGCGGTGAAGGGCGCGGCCTTGTACAGCGCGACGCCGGAGGGCTTGGCGCAGTCCGCGACGAAGAACTCCGGGATCCGCACCGCCGCCGACGTGACGGTCAGGCCGGCGTACGCCGAGAGGTCGAACGTGAAGTAGGCCCGGGAGAGGTGGTAGTGGCCGGCGCCGTCGCGCCAGAGCCCGACCGGCTGCCCGAGGGGGTCGTCGACGTGGGAGGTGAGCGGCTGGAAGGCGTCGGTGTACGCCGCCCGGGCCGAGGGGATCTGCGTGGCGGTCCCGGCTGCCGCGGGAGCGGCGGTGGCGACGAGGAACCCGCCGGCCGCGGCGATGAGCACCGCGGCTGATGAGGTGAAGCTCCGCAACGAAGGCACGGCTCGGATCGTAGGCCGGAGCGCCGCGGGCCGCCGCCCTGGTGTCCATAGTGGACATTTGTAGGTTTCAGCCGTAATCGACGCCATCGACGTGCCGCGGCGCCATCGACGTGCCGCGATGCCGTCGCGGCCGGTCCGGCATGTCCGCGGGGCGGTCTGACAGGATGCGAGGATGGCGATCGCATCGGGTGAAGGCGTTGCGCGGCGGGTCGTGGTCGTCGGGTATGACGGGTCCGAGCTGCTCGACATCGCCTGCGTCACCTCGACGCTCGACCTGGCCGTCCGCATCGCGGGGCGGGCGCTGTACCGGACGGAGCTGGTCTCCCCGAACGGGCTGCCGATCCGCTGTGACTCGGGTCTGGAGCTGCACAGCCACGGTTCGTTGCAGCGCGCGACGGGGGCGATCGACACGCTGGTCGTGTCCGGGGGTCGAGGGCACGAGGCCGCGGCCGCCGACCCGGCGGTCGTCGCGCACGTCCGGCGGCTCGCCACGCTCGCCCGGCGGGTGGCGTCGGTGTGCACGGGCGCGACCGTGCTCGCGGCCGCCGGGCTGCTCGACGGCCGCCGGGTGACCACGCACTGGCGCTACGCCGACGCGCTCGCGCGGCAGTACCCGTCCGTCCACGTCGATCCCCGGCCGATCTTCATCCGCGACGGGCGCGTCGCCACGTCCGCCGGTGTCACCAGCGCCCTCGACCTGACGCTGGCGCTGGTGACCGAGGACTGCGGGCCCGACCTGGCCCGGATCGTCGCGCAGGCCCTGGTCACCTACCTGCAGCGGCCGGGCAACCAGGCGCAGATGAGCGTGTTCACCGCACCGAACCCCGACCACGTGACGGTCCGCGAGGCCGTCGCCTACGTCACCGCGCACCTGGCGACGACCCTCGACACGGCGACGCTGGCCAAGCACTGCGACGTGAGCCCACGGCAGCTGCACCGGCTGTTCATCGAGCACGTCGGCATGCCACCGGGCCGGTTCGTGCGCCGCACCCGGCTGGACACCGCCGCGCGGCTGCTGTCGACCACCGGCCACCCCATCGGGCTGGTCGCCCGGTGGTGCGGGTTCACGTCGCTGGAGACCCTCCGGCAGGCGTTCGTCGCGCAGTACGGGGTGCCGCCGTCGCAGTACCGGTCGATGTCTACGGCGCTCTCCGCCGGCTCGCAGCCGTGATGCGGGTGACCCTTGCCCGGAGTGCCAGGATTCCTGACGCGATGCCGGGTCCGTCTCCTCACCTGGCCGCGGCGTGGCCACAGTGAGGGCATGACCCCCTCGCACACCGTCGATCGAGACACGTCCTCGTGGCTGACGCGCCGCTGGCCGACCGCGGCCGGCCTGGCCGCCGCGACGGCCGTCCTGCTCACCGTCGCCGACCGGGAGACCGCCGTCACCTGCGTGTGGGTGGCCGCGCTCTGTTACGTCGCGGCGGCCGCCCTGCACCGGCCGTGGATGGCGTGGGCGGCCGTGCCCGCCGGCAGCGTCGTCATCGCCGTTGGGGAGATCGCCGGGACGGGTCGATGGGTGCTGCTGGGCGCCACCGCGGCCGTGCTCGCCGCCGGCGCCCTGATCGTCGGCGGCCCGCGCCGCCAGGTGGTGACGCAGAGCGTCGCCGGCGTCGTGTACGGCGGTCTCGCGCTCGCCGCGTTGACCCTCGACCCGAATGCCGGCCTCGTCGCGGCCGGGCTCGTCCTGGCCGCGCACGCGGCGTGGGACGCCCTGCACCACCGCCGCGGGACGGTCGTGTCCCGCTCGCTGGCCGAGGCCTGCATGGCGCTGGATCTGCCGCTCGGGCTCGGCCTGGTCGTGCTCGGCCTCGCCGGGTGAAGGTCCGCTGTCCTGAATTCGTCCAACGGTGCGGCCCGCGCGGCCGCGCGGATCGCCGAGGAGCTTCGATGACCAACGCTCAAGTGACACCCCGCCGCCGTGGAGCGCTCGGTGCCGCCCTGTCCCTCGCGTTCGCCATGCTCGTGCCACTCGCCGTACCAGCGGCACCGGCCGGCGCGGCACCCCCGGGCGCCGTCGCCGAGGCTGAGATCGCCAGGATCCTCGCCGCCGACCCGGCCGCGACCCGGCTGTCCGCCGACCAGGTCGCCTGGCCCGACGACGGCGTGGTCCTCACCGTCACCGGGGAGGCCGCCGGCAGCTGGTGCGGGACCGGGCGGGCCTGCGTGTACGCCGACGCCAACCGGGCCGGCTACGGGTACGCCTTCTACCGCTGCGGGGCCTACCGCCTCCCGGAGTACGGCTTCCCCACCGGCCAGCGCGCCGGCGCTTCCTCCTGGTACAACAACCAGACCGGCGGCGCAAAGATCAGGTTCGAGGACGAGTGGTTCACCCTGACCCCCGTCCTGGCCGGGTCCGGGTTCGGCAACATGCCCAGCTACCTGAACGACCGCGCCTACTGGCTGGATCTGCTCTGCTGACCAGGTGCCCCGCGACGGTGCTCGGCCCGAGCAACGTCGCGGGGCTGGCTGGTCAGCTGGTCACGAAGCCGGTTCGACCGGGAGCCAGAGCTCGCAGGTCGCGGTGGTGAAGTCGGCGGCGCGGTCGAGGATCGAGACGATGGAAGGGCCCGGCCGCAGGCGCCACGGGTTGGAGGGGAACCACTCGGTGGCGGTCGCCGCCCAGGTCGACTGCAGCGTCTGCGGGAACGGGCCGCTGGTGCGGAACACGGCCCACCGGCCGGCCGCGACCTCGATGGCGTCGAGGTCCTCCGGTACTGCCGAGCCCTCCGCGACGGCGACGCCGTGCAGGTAGGTCAGCTCGGCGCCCTCGGCGGCGTCGGGGTCGACGTCGTCGGTGACCTGCAGCAGGCCACCGGGTTCGGTGTCGCTCAGCGCCTTCAGGCGGACGTGCTCGGTCTGCGGCAGGGCGGCGATGTGGGCCTGGATGTGCGGGTTGACGCCGTGGTGGATCAGCGGCACGCGGGCCGCGTGCCCGATGAGCCGGAACGCGGGCCGCTCGACGATGCGGGTGTGCATGGGGTTGCTCCCTTCGACGGTCAGGCGGAACCTGACCTGCGGTTGAGTGCGAAGGGGGCCACCGTCCCGCCGGACGTCGCCGGGCGCGGCGCCGTGCACCGCCCGGAACGCCCGCCCGAACGCCTCGGTCGAGGTGTACCCGTACCGGACGGCGATGCTGAGCAGGTCGTCGCCGCCCTGCACGACGTCGGCCGCGGCGACCGTCATCCGGCGCCGCCGCACGTACTCCGACAGCGGCATCCCCGCCAGCGACGAGAACATCCGCCGCAGGTGGTACTCCGTCGTCCCGGCCACCACGGCGAGCCCGGCGACGTCGAGCTCGCCGGTCAGCTGCCCCTCGACGTGGTCTACGAGCCGGTTGAGCGCTGCGATCACGGTGGCCTCCCTTCGACGTCCAGCCTCGCCGTCGGCAGGCCGGTCTCGCCCGACACCTGCGGACCGATCCGATCATCCGCCACCGAGCCCCGCCGCGGGGCACAACGACGCCGCGGCGGCGGCTAAGGTGCGACCCCATGAGCCTGCACTGTGGATACCTCGTCGCCACCGCCGAACCCGCCGCGCTGCTGGAGGAGCTGTCCCGGCACGCGGGTGAGTTCGCGACGGGCGCCGTGGTCGACCGGACGGCCGACGCGGACGCCGGCGAGTTCGGCCTGCTGCTCGGCGGCGGCGACGGCCGGGCGTTCCTGGTCGACGCGTCCATGATGCTGTCCGACGCGGCCGACATGATCATCGAGATGTCACAGGCGCTGGGCACCGTCGTCGGCGCCGGCGCGGAGACGGTGTCCGGCACGTACTGGCTGACGGTGGCGCGCGACGGTGACCTCGTCCGGCACGCGTTCATGTCGTTCGCGGGGCTGACCCTCGGCATGGCGATCGGTGCGCCGCTGCCGTGCGAGGAGGAGTTCCCGCTCGTCGACAGCAGCGGCGACGGCGTGTTCGCCGCGATGGCGGAGTTCGGGCTCGACCCGTCCGCGTGGCTGCGCTCCGGGCCGGCGACGGTCGTGGCGTTCGACGCGACTAGGCTCCCGGCGGGCGGGCGCGTCGCCGAGATCCGCCGCGAACACACCGAGCGGCACGGGCGCCCGGACGGCGAGTGGCTGCACGAGCTCGTCGCCGTCGAGGCGAAGCAGTCCCGCCGGGCCGTCAGCGGTTGACGGCGCCGGCCTGAGCGTCGTTGCCGGTGTCGTGACTCCGCGGGGCGGGGTTCTGCAAGCACAATGGTCCGCATGGATGTGAAGCTGACCGTTGTGAGCCTGTTCCCCGACGACGCGGGGGCGCAGGACGAGGCTACCCGGCTGTTCGGCGCCGAGCTGTGGCGTGCGGGGGTCGACGCCGTGCCGGTCACCGGGCCGGCGCCGGAGGGGGCGAAGTCCGGTGCCGCGCAGACGATCGGGCAGCTCGCGGTCGCCGGGGTGTTCTCCGCCGCGACCGTCACCGCGATCAGCCAGATCGCGGTCGCGTTCATCAACCGGCACGCAGCGAAACGGATCAGGCTGACCGCCGGCGACGTCGAGCTGGAGATCGACGGCGACCTCGGCCCGGCGCAGCAGGAGGCGCTCGCCAAGGTCGTCGCCGCGCTGGCGGACCGCGGGGCCGCCGGCTGATGACCCGGCACGCGCTGCTCGTCGGCACCGACGTCTACGACGATCCCGCGCTCACCGCGCTGGCCACCCCGGTCAAGGAAGCCGACGCGCTCGCCCGGCTGCTGCGGGATCCGCGGTGCGGCTTCTTCGACGACGTCGTCGTGCTGGCCAACCCGACCTCCGGCGAGCTGGCCGAGGCCGTCAGCGTCGTCACCTCGGACCGCCGGCCGGGCGACACCGTGCTCATCTTCATCTCCGGGCACGGTCTCGTCAGCCCGCGCGGCTGCCTGTACTTCGCCACCACGAACACCCGGCCCACGCTCCTCGCCGGCACCAGCGTCGCCGCGTCGTTCCTCAACGAGCAGCTCGAGGACTCGTTCGCCGGGTCCAAGGTGCTGCTGCTCGACACGTGCTACAGCGGCATGTTCGCCACCGGGCTCGCGAGCAAGTCGGGCTTCGACCCGCAACTGGCGGCCGAGCTCGGCCGCGGCTACGTGGTGCTGACCGCCTCGGAGTCCACGGCGTTCGCCTTCGAGGGCGCGGGCAGCTCCCACTTCACCGCCGCCGTCATACGGGGGCTGCGCACACCCGAGGCCGACCAGGACGGCGACGGCCTGATCTCCACCGCCGACCTGTACGCCTTCGTCGACCGCGAAACGCGGCGGGAGGCTGCGCAGCGCCCCACGTACATGGCCGCCGGCGTCACCGGCAAGGTGATCGTCGCCGCCGCCGCGGGCCGCCCGGCGGTGGTCCCGGCCCGACCGCCGGCGCCGTCAGGCCGGCGATGGCCGGAGCTCCTGCGCCGGCTCGAGCGGACCATTGAGGAGCTGCACCTCACGACCCGCGACATCGCGGACGCGTGCGGCCGGCAGCCGGACCCGGCCACCGACGAGGCGCCCGGCACGGTGGCCGCGTTCGGCGGGTCCGGCGCGCTGTACGCCAGGATCGTGGCGCTGGACCCGGCGGCGCTGACCGTCCTGCCGCAGGTCACCGCCGGGCGCGAACCGTTCGTCGCCTCCAGCGCCGGGCAGACCGCCCGCAGGGACCGGGGCTGGACCGCGATCCGGCACCAGTGGTGGAGCGAGGCGCACAGCGACCTGGCCGCCGCCGGGCGGGAGGAGCCGCTGGACGCCGCCGCCTGGTGGGGGCTCGGCGTCTGCCAGGCCGGCGCCGGACGCTGGGACGGCGCGGCGGACAGTTTCGCCCGGGCCGCGCGGTACGTCGAGCCGTTCTCCGCCGGGCAGCACCGCGGCGCCGTCCTGCTGCACTGGGCGGCGACCCGGCTGGCCGGCTCGGCCGACGGCACGCTGCTGCGTCGCGCCGCGGTCGCCGCACCGAACTGCTCGGACCTGCTCGCCGCGCTGTGGTCGCACACCGGCGACGCGGCCGTCCTGGCCTGGGCGGTGCGGGTCGATGCCGGCCTGCCCGTCGTCGCCGGGGCCCTGGGCGTCCGCGGGCTGGAGGACGCCGCGGCGGCGGTGGCGGGCGAGGCGGCGCTGGACCTGGTGGACGCGCGGCGCTGCGCGAAGGAGCCCGCGACGGTGCTCGGCCCGGATGCGCCGAGCCCGCCGCGGGGCACGTAGTCAGCTCTTGACGGAGCCTGCCATGAGACCGCCGATGAACCAGCGGCCGAGCACGATGTAGACGAGCAGGGTGGGCAGCGACGCGATCAGCGCGCCGGCCATCGAGGCGGCGTAGTCCGGGGACTGGGCGCCGGCGAGGGCGTTGAGCGCGATGGTGATCGGGCCGTTGCGGGTGTTGGACATGAAGATGGCGAACAGGTAGTCGTTCCAGGCCGACGTGAACTGCCAGATCACCGTGACGACGAAGCCGGGCGCGGACAGCGGCAGGATCACCGACCCGAACGTGCGGAGCATGCCGGCGCCGTCGACGCGGCTCGCCTCGATCAGCTCGACGGGCACGGTGGTGGCGTAGTAGTTGCGGAAGATGAGCGTGCAGATGGGGATGCCGTAGACGCAGTGGACGAAGACCAGGGTCGGGATGCCGGGCGGCAGGCCGATGTCGTGGACGATCGAGCGCAGCGGGATCATGACGGCCTGGTACGGGATGAACATGCCGAACAGGATCAGCGTGAACACCACGTCGGCGCCGGGAAAGCGCCAGCGGGACAGCACGAAACCGTTGGCGGCGCCCAGGATCGAGGAGATGACCGCGACGGGGACGGCGAGCTCGAACGTGCGGATGAACGACGGCCGCAGCGACGTCCACGCCTTCTCCCACGACGCGAACGTCCACTCGTGCGGGAGGTTCCACTGGCCGTTGACGCCGATCTCGCGGCCCGACTTCAGGCTGGTCACGATCAGCACGTACGCCGGCATCAGCACGATGACGAGGAAGAGCAGCAGCAGCGCGTACGTGATGAGCCGCCCCAGCGGCGAGCGGCGGTTGATCCCGCCGCTCGGCTTGCGGGCAGGGGACGGCGCGGTGGCGGCGTCGGCGGCGTCGCGTGGGATGGTGGCGGTCATGAGCGTCGCTCCACGCGGTTGTTGTAGACCAGGTACGGGATGATGACGACCGCGACGAGCAGCAGCAGGATGACCGAGATCGCGGCGGCCTTGGCGTAGTCGCTGGTGAGCAGCGTCTGCCACACGTACACGGCGGGGACCTCGGTGATCCACTGGGCGCCCGACACCGACATGATCAGGTCGAACATCTTCATCGACATGTGCCCGAGGATGATCAGCGCCGACAGTGCGGTCGGGGTGAGCTGCGGGAAGATGACGTGCCGGTAGAGCTGGTAGCCGGAGGCGCCGTCCATCGCGGCGGCCTCGCGCAGCTCGGCGGGGATGCCGCGGAACCCGGACAGGAACAGGGCCATCACGTAGCCGGACAGCTGCCAGATCGCGGGCAGGGCCATCGCGGCCATGCCCCAGTCGGGGTCGGTCCACCACGGGTTCTGCAGGAAGCCCAGGTGCAGGTCGGCGAAGATGCGGTTCAGGCCGCCGGCGGCGTCACCCGTGCCGGAGTTCATCAGCCACCGCCACACGACGCCGGACGCGACGAACGACACGGCCATCGGGAACAGGTACACCGCCCGGAAGAACCCCTCGGCGCGTACGCCGCGCTCCAGGAGGAACGCCCACAGCAGGCCCATCAGCAGCGCGCCGAGCATGAAGACGACGGTGAAGACGAGCAGGTTCTTCAGCGAGTGCACGAACCGGTCGTTGATGTCCTCGGTGAAGAGGTCGACGAAGTTCTGCAGCCCGACGAAACCCTTGCTGCCCAACGCGTCGTGCTCGTCGGTCAGCGACAGCTTCGTGGTCCAGCCGATGAGGCCGTACACGAAGACGCCGAGCACGACGAGCGAGGGGGACAGCAGCAGCAGGCCCGGCGCCCACCGGCGCATCCGGGCCGTGTTCTTGGTGGTCAACGTTCTCCAATCACCGACGCGCCGGGGCTTTGGAAAGCCCCGGCGCGAAGACACCTACTTGCCGGCGAACTGCTTGGCGGCGGCGACGAGCGCCTTCTGCAGCGAAGCGACGTCACCGTCGCTGGAGAACTTGCCCTGCGCCGAGCCGACCGCACCCTGCCAGCCCTGCGAGCAGGCCGAGCCGTGCGGGCAGGACGGGACCGGGGTGCCCTTGGCCCAGTCGGCGATCGCGGCCTGCTGGTAGGCCGGGTAGTCGGTCGCGACGGAGTCGGTGCGGGCCGGGATGGAGCCCTTCTTCACGTTGAACGCCTTCTGCCCGGCCGCGGAGCCGAGGGTCTTCAGCCAGCACTTGGTGCCTTCGGCGTTCTTGGCGTTCTTCGGCAGCACGAACGAGTCGGCCAGCCACTGGTAGGCGTCGCCGTTGCCCGGGAACACCGAGTAGCTGTAGTCCTTGAAGTTCTTGGCGTCGAGGTCGGCGGCCTCCCAGTCACCCATGAGCTGGAACGCGGCCTTGCCCTCCATGAGCAGCTTCTCCGCGTCGGTCCAGTCGAACGTGTCGCGGTCCTTGTTGCTGTAGGTGAGCAGCTTCTTGTAGTCGTTGATCGCGGTCGTCACGTCCGCGCCGGCCCAGTCGGTCTTGCCGTTCCACAGGCCGTTGAACTTGTCGGCGCCGAGGTCGGAGATGAGCACGGCCTCGAACAGCATCTGCTGCGTCCAGTCCTTGCCCAGCGCGAGCGGCGCCGCGATGCCCTTGGCCTTCAACGTGTCCAGCTGCGTGAAGAACTCGGGCAGCGACTTCGCCGGCGCGGTGATGCCCGCGTTGGCGAGGACGGTCTTGTTGGCCCACAGCACGTTCGCGCGGTGGATGTTCGCCGGCACGGAGTAGATCTTGCCGCCGACGGTGAGGCTGTCGACGAGACCCTTCGGGAACGCCGTGGTCAGGCCCCACTCCTTGTACTGGGCGCTGAGGTCCTCGATCTGGCCGGCCTTGATGTAGTCGGACAGCTCGGCGCCGGCGTGCGCCTGGAACGTGTCCGGCGGGTCGCTCTGCTGCAGGCGGGACGCGAGGACCTGCTTGGCGTTGGAGCCGGCACCGCCGGCGACCGCGCCGTTGACGAACTCGTACTGCGAGCAGTCGGTCTTGAACTGCGCGACGAGGCCGTCCAGGCCCGCCTTCTCACCGCCGTCGGCCCACCAGGTGAAGACCTCGACCTTCTTGTTGCCACCACTGCCGTTGCTGCTGCCGTCGCCGTCGTCGGCGCCGCAGCCGCTCACCACGAGGGCGAGGGCGAGGCCGGCGGCGGCGACGAGCGCACGCGTCTTGACGCGCATGTGTCCTCCTGTGCGGGGATTACACGGGGGTGTTGAGAGATGTCGGTGTGTGGTCGAACATGTTTGAGCATGATTGAAAGACCTGCCCGAACCTTCGTCCCGCACAGGCTGTTCTGTCAACTCACGGCAATCAAACTGTGATGTGACGGCACATGGCCCAGACTTTTGACGAGACTTGACGAAACTCGCTACCTCGGCTTCTCATAGCCGGACGCGGTCGATCATCGCGACGGACCCCGAAATTCGGCTGACGCCGGGTCGGCGGCGGCTTAGCCTTCGCCGGTGCCGTCCGACTTGACCATCCGTGCGATGCGCGCGCCGGCCGACTACGACGCGGTCGCGGACCTGCTGACCCGCTGCGGCGACACGGTCACCGCGGCGGACCTCGCCGGGCAGGACGCCGCGATGCCGCCGCACGGCGCACTGTCCACCGACGACGATGGCCGCCTAGTAGGGCATGACCGCGTCCGGTACGTCTGCCCGGGCGACGGCGGCCTCGTCGGGTACGCCGTGGCCTGGCGCGCGCCGTGGACACCGGCCGGCGTGGTCGCCAGCGCCGTGTCCGTCGACCCGCGGCAGCACGCCGGAGCGGCGCACCGGGCGCTGCTGGAGGGCCTGCACAGCTGGGCGTCCCGGATCGGCGCGGAGCAGATCATGTGCGAGGTGGCCGACCACGACGAGGCCGGACTGCGGCTGCTGGCCGCGTGCGGCTACCGGTCGCGGGCACACGTGTGCGAGGCGACCGCGCCGATCCCGGCCGACGCCGCGTCCGCCGGCGACACCCACGCCACGGCGCGCGGCCCGGTCCGGCTGACCAGCATCGCCGATGAGCCCGCGCCGGGCCGGGCGGCCGAGCTCTACCAGCTGTACCTCGACACGCTGCCGGACAACCCCGGCCACATCGACAGCGTCCCCGCCTTCGACGACTGGCGGCGGGAGGTCCTCGACGGCGACGGGTGCCGCCCCGACTGGCTGTTCCTCGCCCTGCACGACGACCGGGTCGTCGGCGTGTGCCACCTGCGCACCACTGACGACCCGTACACCGCCCACAACGACTACACCGCCGTCGCCCGTGCCTGGCGCGGCCACGGCATCGCCCGAGCGCTGAAGCTCCACGCCGCCGGGCAGGCGGCCCGGTCCGGAATCCGGAGCATGCGCACCGAGGTCGAGGCCGCCAACCGCGCGATGCTCGCCGTCAACGACCGGCTCGGCTACCAACGCGGCCGGGGCCACCACCGCATGGTCAGAACCTGCGGGTGCGACGCCGGAGAGTCGGCCGAGATCCACGCGGGCTGATTGAACCGGCGCCGAAGCGGGCAACCACTCTCCTAAGTGGTGTGTCGCGCCTCCCCGCGCGGCGCCGATCGGCAACGAATGCGAGGAGCGGTATTCATGGCTGAGAACACCAAGCAGACCAGCGAGAAGGCGGCCTCCGCGGCGAGCGAGGTCCTGCGCGACCCCGACGCGACCAACGCGGACAAGCAGGCCGCCGGCAGCGCGCTGTCGCAGAAGGCCCCGAAGTCCGGCTCGCAGAAGTGACGCACTGACGAAGGCCCGGCCGATCCGGCCGGGCCTTCGTCGCGCGAGGGACCTCAGCCGCGTTCGAGCAGCTGCGCCATAACGCGCTGCGCACCGTGTCCAGCGCGGACCGGATCACGCTCGTCTCGAACCCGAGCCGCAACCCACCGGCCGGGCCCGACGACTCCGGCAGCCAGACCGCGCCGTACAGCAACCCGTAGGAGCCGACCAGCGACTCGACCGCGATCCGCCAGGTCGACGCCTCGTCCGTCGCCCGCTCCAGGGCAGCGACCAGCCGCTCCAGCGCCTCCACGTCTCCGGGGACCGCTGAGTCGGGCTCCTGGCCTCGACCACGTGCTCGCAGCAGGCCCAACGTGACCCCTTCGGTCGGTGCGACGGCTGTGCTTCCAACCGATCGGCACCGAACCCTGCAACTTTACGGCTTCCGGGCGACCACCGCGTAGATCTGCAGGTCTTCGCTGACCGGGCGCTGATCGGTGTCGGGGCGCCAGTCGCCGACCGGGACGATGCCGGGCTCGACGATCTCCAGGCCCGCGAAGTAGCGCTCGAGGGTGGCCCGCGGCCGGGCGCGGACGTCGGTGCGGCCGGCGGCGAACATCTGCTCATACGCGGTGATGCCCTGCGGGGTGCTGAAGTCCATCGTGCCGTGGGTGATCACCAGGTAGCTGCCGGACGGCACCGCGTCGACCAGGCGCTTGACGATGGCGGCGACCTGCTCGTCGTCGTGCACGAAGTGCAGGGTGGTGATCAGCAGGACGCCGACCGGGCGGGTCAGGTCGAGCGTCTCGAGGAGGCTCGGGTGCTCCAGGATCGAGTCGGGGTCGCGGACGTCGGCCTCGAGGTAGGCGGTCGCGCCGCGCGGGTCGCCCTGCAGCAGCGCCCGGGCGTGCACCATCACGATCGGGTCGTTGTCGACGTAGACCACCCGCGACTCGGGGGCGACCCGCTGCGCGACCTCGTGCGTGTTGTCGGGCGCGGGCAGGCCGGTGCCGAGGTCGAGGAACTGCCGGACGCCGGCCTCGGCCAGGAAGTGCACGACGCGGCGCAGGAACACCCGGTTGGCCCTGGCCAGGGCGACGACGGCCGGGAAGGCGGCGGCGATCGCGTCACCGGACTCGCGGTCAGCTGCGAAGTGGTCCTTGCCGCCGAGCCAGTAACTGTACCGCCGCGCGGGGTGCGGCACAGTGGTGTCGATCCGGCTCTGCTCGCTGCTGTCCACCGGCGTCCTTTCCAGGCGGCGTGCTGTGTCGTGATCGAACTTAGTGGTTCGTCACAACAACACCAACCACCGCCCGGGCTACTCCCCGATGCCGGTCCGGCCCGGATCGGCCAGGGTCTCGTCGATGTCGGCGCTGGTCTTGGCCAGGATCGAGCGGACCTGGTCGCGGGTCAGCTCCCCCGGCGCGTGCCACAGCTCGGCGAAGTCCTTGGCGATCACGCTCTCCACCACGATCCACGCGGCGACCGACGGGTACATCCTGCCGTGGCCGATCATCTCGCGGAACGCGGCGTACGCGGGCTCCGTCTCCAGCCTCGTCCCCGCGACCGCTTCCGAGCGGGCGGGCCAGAGGCCGGTGCTCACGGCGTACCGCTGCTGACTCTGCTTCCCGGTGAGGAACCGCACCCATTCGAAGGCGGCTCCGGGGTGCTTCGCGTCCTTGAGGATCGCCAGGTCGGAGCCGCCGAGGAAGCCGAACCGCCCGGCCTTGCCCGCGGGCAGCGGCGCGGTCGCCCAGCCGGCCCGCAGGCCGGGGCGGTCCGGATCGGCCAGGAAGTCCCCGACGGACTGGGAGTTGTCGATGGCGACGGCGCCGCGGCCGGCGGCGAACGCGGCCGGCACGTCGTTGGAGACCATCCGCGCCACCTGCGGGTCGTTGAACCGCGCGACCAGCCGCTGGTAGTAGTGCACGGCGTCGACCGCCGCCGGCTCGGACAGGCGCGACGCGGTGCCGGCCGAGTCCAGCAGGTCCCCGCCCGCGCTCCACACGAACGGTGCCACGTTGTGGATGATGCCGAAGGTGTTCTCGTTGCCGATCGCCAGCGGCGCGACCCCGCCGCCGGTGGCCTGGATCCGCTGCAGGGCCGCCTCCAGCGACTCCCACGTGGCGAACGCCGTGGCCGCGTCCAGACCGGCGGCCTTGAGCACGTCGGTACGGTAGAACAGCGCCCGCACGTCGACCAGCCACGGCATCGCCGTCGTGTCCGGGGACCCGATGAGATGGCTGGAACTCCAGCTGGCGGCGGTGAAGGCCGTCTGCCCGCCGACCGCGTCGATCTCGGCCGCCGTGTAGGGGCGCAGCGCCCCCAGCTGGCTGAAGCCGCCGACCCAGGTGGTGCCGAGCTGGGTGACGTCGGGTCCTTCGCCGCTGGCCGACGCGGTGCTCAGCCGGGTGAGCGCGTCCTCCCAGACGACCCGCACGGGGTTGACGGTGATGTTGGGGTGCGCGGCGTGGAACTCCTTGGCCTCCTCGGCGACGGCCTTCTCCTGCAGCGGGCCGCCCGACGGCATGTACCAGAAGTCGATCGTGACGGGCGGCTGGTCCGCGGCGTACCCGACGGTCTCCTTCGCGCCCTCACCGCCTCCGGCGCACCCGGACATCGCGAGCACGGTGACGGCGGCAACGGCCAGAACCCTGAGCACGCCCCGTTCATCGGCCGCCCGGCCCGCCACTTGAGCACGCAGCCGGGGGCGGATAGTCGACACAAGTCGTGTCACGGAAACGAGGCCGACTGCGCTGACCTGCGTCACCACGGCTTCCGGCCGGTCGGGGCCGTGGCGGCGGGCCGATACCGTCCGTGCGGCTGCGCCTCCGAGCCTGGGGGTGCACCCCGATACGGAGGCCCTTGCCAGATGAGACACATAACTGTGCTGTTCGTGCTCGCCCTGACCGCGGGTGGCCTGACCGGCTGCACGATCGAGACGCAGGCCGGGACGCCAAGAACGGTCTCGGTGAGGTCGAGCGGACCGATGCCACCCACTACAAGGGCACCGTCGACGTGACGGCCGCCGACACCATCCTCGCCCCTCCGGACGACGCGGTGCGCAAGGCAGGCGCGAAGGCCAAGGCGGTCCCGTTCACGGCGACCGTCGACGCCAAGGGCCGGCTGACCGAGTTCGCCGTGGACGGCGACGCGATCGACCCTGAGCTGTCGATGCGGCTGACGTTCGCCGGGTTCGGCTCGGTCCAGCCGGTCACCGAGCCGGCCGGCGCGGTCCCCGCCCCGGCCTCGGTCTACGACCTGTTCGAGTGACGCTCCCACGGTGGGGTGCGGTGGCCGCCGCACCCCATCCGGGGTTTCCCTTTAATCCTATCTGCTAACTAGTAATTAGTCCACGCCCGCGGCCGTCTCCGTGACGAGCCCGACGGGTCGTTGACATCCGCGCATCGACGCTGCTGCACTGTTTCCATGGCCAGCACGCCACTGTGGACCCGCGACCACATCGACTTCGGTCGAGTGTGGTCGGCCAGCTGTCCCGCCTGACTCACGCCCGCTTCCTTCCAGCGACCCCCGCGCGACGCGGGATGCGTTCGCCCCCGAACCACTTCGTGAGGAACCGTGATGTCGACCCCGCGTGCCCGCAAGCGTCCATCCACCGCAGACAGACACCGTTACGACTCGGCGTACGTCGTCGTCGCCGTCCCCTTCCCGGGTGACGGACCGGCCGGCGACGTCGCTCCCCCGCTGGTCTTCCGGCTCCAGCCCCGTCCCCAGGGCCCGCGGCGATGAGGCGCGTCCGCACCGCCTGCCGCTGGCTGCGCTGGCTGGGCGGCACCGACGCCACCACCCGCCGCCGCGGCCTGCCGCGGGTGCCCGCTCCCCGGCTGCCCGCGACCACCACGTAGGCCACGCCTTGCAGCGGGTGGCGATACTCGACGGATGCCAGACGCCGTCGCCGCCGCCCACGACAGGGTGCGGCAGGCCCGGCCGGCCGCGCTGGAGCACCCAGCCGGCCGGGCGGTCGTGGCCGGCCCGCTGCACGACCACTCCGGGCGCTGACCGCCGCCGGCGGCAGCACCGAAGCGCTCCCGGTCGCAGGGTCGGAAACCCTGCGACCGGGAGCCGGTGAGCCGGGACGCGTCAGCCCCAGTCGCTCGCGGACCATGCCTGGCCCGACCAGGTGCGGCCGGACCACGTGCGACCCGACCAGGTCCGGCCCGACCACGTGCGGCCGTCCCAGACGGCGCCGGACCACGTGCGGCCCGACCACGTGCGACCGGCCCAGTTGCTGCCGGACCAGGTGCGGCCCGACCACGTGCGGCCGTTCCACGTGTCGCCGTTCCAGGCGGTGCCCGTCGTGCAGACCTGCGCCCAGCCGGCTGGCGTCCACGCCTGGCCCATGATGTCGACCTCGCCGGTGAGCTCGGTGCCCGTGTCGGGGTCGGCGACGTGCGAGGTGCCGCGCGACGCCTCCAGCGAGCCGAGGCCCGTCGCCGGCAGGTAGCCCTGCGCCGCGGCGGCCGGGGTCGGCGCCTTCACGGCGGCGGCGATGTCGAGCTGGCCCGCGCCCTGGGCGAGCGTGTCGCCGGCCGGCATGGCGTCGGCGGCGCCCGTCAGCAGCTTCTTCACCTGGTCGGGGGTGAGGTCGGGGCGCTGCTGCAGCAGCAGCGCGGCGGCGCCGGACACGACCGCGGCGGCCTGCGAGGTGCCGCTGCCCCGGAAGTACCGCTGGTCGGGGTCCTCAGGGATGCGCGCCTGCGGGTAGGCGGCGTCGATGAAGCCGTTCGGCACGCGCAGCGACACCACCGACTTGCCGGGCGCGACGAGGTCGGCGCGGCGGGTCGCGGAGCCGCCGGTGCTGAAGTCGGCGACGACGTCGTCGGAGCGGTCCGCGGTGGTCAGCGGGTCGGCGGCGCCGACGGCCAGGACGTTCGGGTTCTGCGCCGGCATCCCCACGCGGGACTCCTGGAGGCCGTCGTTGCCGACGGACACCACGACGACGATGCCCTTCTTCCAGGCCGCCTCCACCGCGTACGACAGCGGGTCGAGGCGCGGGTCCTGGGTCGAGTCGGTGCCGAACGACAGGTTGAGCACCCGGATGTTGAGGCCCGGGTCGTCCCGGTGCGTCACGACCCAGTCGATCGCCGCGATGACCTGCGAGACGTCGACGGCGCCGTCGGCCGCGGCGACCTTCATGTTGACCAGGTGCGCGTCCGGCGCGACCCCGACGAACCGCTTCTTGTCCGCCTCTTCGCCGGCCGCGACCCCGCTGTCGCGGCCGGCGATGATGCCCGCCATGTGGGTGCCGTGCCCGAACGTGTCCAGGTTGCGCAGCGCGGGCGTCTGCGACTCGAACGACAGGTCGGGGCCGTTGACGACCTTCCCCGGCGTGTCGAGACCCGCGACGGGCGCGATCCCGGAGTCGATGACGGCGACGCCGACGCCCTGACCGGTCAGCTTCGCGCCGGACGAGTCGGTGGCCGACCAGACGTCCTGCGCCCCGATCGACTGGGTCAGGCTGTACATCGAGTGCTGGTCCTTGTCGGCGTTCCACTCCTCGCCCTGCAGGCGCACCGCGCCGTCGAGCGTGACCGCCCGTACACCCGGCGCGGCGCTCACCGCGGCGAGCGCGCCCGCGGGCATCGTCGCGGTGAACGCCCCGACCAGGTCGAGGTGCTGCCCGACGGTGCCTCCCACCCGGGCTACGGCGGCCTCCGCTCCGCCGGTCCCGTCATGCCGGACGATCACCGCCACCGACGCCTCGGCGGCGTGCCCCGTGCGGACGGCCGCGGCCGCCGGCCCCACGAGCGGCCCGGCCAGCAGACCGGTCGCCGCGGTCGCGGCGACAGCGGCCCGGATCAGGGAACCTGGACGCATCAAACCTCCATCAGACGGTGCGGTCATTCGATCGTAAGGCCGCCGCGGGCCCGGAGCTGTCGTCCGATCAGCCGGTCCCGTCCCGTTTCGTGGTAACCACCGCCACATCGCCCGATTCAGCACCCTGCGCGCACCCGTCCCGCACCCGAGCCCGCCGGCTGCGAAGGTCCCGGCACCGACGAGCGGAACCCGGCCGTCGGCGCGCGGTGCCCTGGGTGAGGGGTTCGCGTCGCGGTGGTTCGACGACGCGCGGCGGATGCGGGAGGATGACAGGGCGTCACCGCGACGCACCGGCGAGAAGGAGAGGCCCGTTGGGCGAGGACGGCGGCGCGCCGCGCGATGCGCGACTGCTGGCAATGCTCGACGACGACCGGCAGGGCTGGGTGCTCGCCACGGCGGTGCGCGAGGACGGCGAGATCGTCGACTTCGAGATGGTGTACATCAACGACGCCGGCTGCCGGTTCGCGGGCCGGTCCCGCGAGGAGCTGATCGGCCGGCGCTACCGGGACCTGTGGCCGGAGACCGTGCACGACGGGACGCTGCCGCTCTACCGGGAGGTCGTGGAGACGCAACAACCCGTCACCCGCACGGTCTACTACGACCGGCCGAGCGTGACCGGGCACTTCGAGATGCGGGTCAGCCCGTGGGGTGACGGGCTCGGGGTGCGGTTCGTGGACCTGCGGCAGCTGACGGTCGCGCCGCCGTCGACGGGTGGCACCCGGCTGTATGACGTCCTCGACGCCGCCTTCGACGGCTTCACGCTGCTGCGGGCGGTGACCGACGGCAGCGGCGCGATCGTCGACTTCGTCTGCGACTACGTCAACCAGCTCGGTGCGAAGCTCGTCGGCCGCACCGCCGAGGAGGTCATCGGGCACCCGCTCAGCGAGGTGTCACCCGGCAGCTGGGACGACGGCCTGTTCGACCGGTACCGGTCGGTGGCCGAGACCGGCGAGCCGTGGCTGGAGCAGCGGCCGTATCCGCAGGTCGGCCAGGTGTGGGAGGTGAAGATCGCCCGGGCGCGGACCGACGCCGGCACGCCGGCCGTGGCGGTGTCGTTCCGGGAGGTCACCGACCAGGTCGGGCAGCAGCGGCACCTCGCCGCCGTCGCCGCGGAGGCCGAGCGGGCCGCCGCCCGCGCGACGGACGCGGCGGCCCGCGCCACCGCGCTGCAGACGGCGACGACGGCGCTGGTCGCGGCCAGCACGACGGCCGAGGTGTACGCGGCGATCGGCTCGGTGCTGCGCCCGTCGGCGGGCGGTCAGGGCCTCGCGCTCCTGCTGCTGCACGAGCAGCAGCTGCAGCTGCGGTTCCACGACGGCTACGAGCCCGACGTCGTCGCGAAACTGCGGGAGCTGCCGCTGGACCACCCGTATCCGGCGACGGCGGTCGCGCGGACCGGGCAGCCGCTTTACCTGACGTCCCTCGCCCAGTTCCAGGCCGCGCAGCCGGACCCGGCGGTGGCGGTCCCGGCGGGCGAGCGGCAGGCCTGGGCGTTCCTGCCCCTGGCGGTCGGTGGTGAGGTCCTCGGCACGCTCGTCGTCGGCTACCGCAGGCCGCGCGAGTTCGACTACGACGAGCAGGCGACGCTCATGGCCCTCGCCGGCCTCGGCGCCCAGGCGCTGCAGCGGGCGCTGCTCTTCGAGGCGCGCACCACGCTCGCGTCCGCGCTGCAGCGGGCGCTGCTGCCCGCGACGCTGCCGCGCGTGCCGGGGCTGCGCCACGCGGCCAGGTACCTGCCGTGGACCCACGGTGTCGACGTCGGCGGCGACTGGTACGACATCATCGACCTCGGCGAAGGGGCCGTCGGCGTCGTCATCGGCGACGTCGCCGGGCACAGCGCGGCGGCCGCGGCGACGATGGGGCAGGTCCGCAACGCGCTGCGCGCGTATGCCGGCGAGCGGCACAACCCGGCCAGCGTCGTGCACCACGTCAACCGGCTGGTGCTGGACCTGCACCCGGACACCATCGCGACCTGCTGCTACCTGGAGGTGCACCTCGCGGAGGGCACCGTCACCGCCGTCTCCGCCGGCCATCCCCCGCCGATGCTGCGCACCGCCGACGGCGTGCACCGGCTGGGGCTGCGGCCCGGCCCGCCGATCGGCGTGACCCCTGACGCGGTCTACCTCGACACGACGCTGCTGATCCCGGAGGCGGCGACGCTGCTGCTCTACACCGACGGCCTCGTCGAGGACCGCCGGCACCCGATCGACCAGGGGCTGCGGGAGCTGCGCGCGGCCCTGCACAGCGCGCCGACCCGGGACCCCGGCGGCACCCTCGACCACATCCTCGGCAGCGACGTGGGCCCGCGGCCCCGCACCGACGACGTCGCCGTCCTCTGCCTCACCAGCGACGCCGTGCCGACCGCGCCGCCGACCGCGCGGCGCCGCTTCCGGGGCGAGGCGATCAGCGCGTCGGCGGCCCGCCGCTTCGCCGCCGACATGCTCACCGCGTGGAAGCAGGCACCGATCATCGACGACGCGCTGCTGCTGCTCGACGAGGTGATCACCAACGCGATCCAGCACACCGTCGGTGACGTGACCGTCGAGCTGTGCCTGGACGAGTACCTGCGGGTCACCGTCCACGACACCAGCATCCGCCCGCCGGAGCGCCGGACGTCACCGGCCGGCGTCGACAACGACAACGGCCGCGGCCTGCACATCATCGAGCAACTGGCGGCCGCGTGGGGCTCCGAGCTCGTCCCGACCGGCGGCAAGCTCGTCTGGTTCGACCTCCCCCGCGTCTGACCGGCCCGGGATGCCAACCTGGTCACGCAGCGTGTCGGATAGCTGACCCCGTCGGAGCGGCCGGTGACCGTCGCTGGTACCACGGCTGCATGATGCGACGGCTGGCCGCGCTCACGGTGGCGGCGACGATGAGCACGGTGCTGGTCACGGTCGAGCCGGCGGCGGCCGTGCCGCCCGGCGGGTCGGCGACCACGGACATCTCCCACAACCTGACCTTCAGCGGCGCCCCCGGGTTCGCCAACGACGTCGTGGTGACGAAGTCCGGCACGACCGTGACGATCGACGACATCCATCCGATCAGCGTTTCCGGCGACTGTACGCACCCCGTCCTGGGCGACGACACGGTCGCGCAGTGCACGGTGTCGATGTCGCCCGACATCCACGTCGAGCCGGGCGACTGGAGCGACCGGGTCACGGTGATCGGCGGCGGCTCGGTGCACTGGCTCATCGGTACCGGCGACGGCAACGACACCGTCGACCTCACCGGCGTGACCGTCTCCGGCTCCAACGTGGCCGCCGGCAACGGCAACGACACCGTCACGTCCAGCACGCACGGCGAGCAGATCGACGGCGGCGCCGGCACCGACACGGTCAGCTACGCACAGCACCCCGGACCCGTCACCGTCGACCTGAGCACCGGCGACGGCGGCCCCGAGCACGACGGTCTCGCCGCCGTCGAGGCGGTCGTCGGCAGCCCCGGCGACGACACGCTCATCGGCGACGCCGGGGCCAACACGCTGAGCGGCGGCGACGGCGACGACCTGATCAGCGGGGGCGGCGGCAACGACACGCTCCTCGGCGGCGACGGCGCCGACACGATGTACGGCGGCACCGGCGTCGACACGGTCAGCTACGGCGACCACGCGGTGCCGGTCACCGCCAGCCTGGACGGCCTGGCCAACGACGGCGCGCCCGGCGAGGGCGACCTTATCGGCTCCGCCGTGGAGAACCTCACCGGCGGCTCCGCCGACGACGTCCTGTACGGCAACGACTCGGCGAACGTCCTGCGCGGCGACCCGAGCGGCAACTGGCTGCCCATCACCGGCGGTGACGACACCATCTACCCGCTCGGCGGCAACGACGTCTCGTACGGCCTCGGCGGCGACGACACGATCACCGACGGCGACGGCGCCGACACCATCTACGGCGGGTACGGCGCCGACGACCTCCACGGCGGCGCCGGCGGCGACACCATCCACGGCGACCAGGGCGCCGACGTGCTGTCCGGCGGCTCCGGCTACGACGCCCTCGACGGCGGCGCCGACATCGACTGGTGCCACGCCGACACCGGTGGCGCCAGCAAGACCGCCTGCGAGTTCCCGGGCCAGCTCCCCTGACCTACCGCGCCGGCCCCGCATCCCGCAGAATTTCCGGGCGGCGGGCACAACCGATCCGGTGGTTGCTGCGATCCAGGAGGTGAGCAGGGAGGGAGCCGGATGCGGGCCGACGAGGAGCACGCCTACGTGCAGTACGTGAGCGACAGGGTGCTCGCGCTGCGCAGGACCGCCTACCATCTGTGCGGGGACTGGCACGAGGCGCACGATCTGGTGCAGGCGACCTGCATCAAGCTGTACCGGCACTGGGGCAGGATCAGCGCCGCGGACTCGCCGGACGCGTACGTGCGGCAGGTGCTCGTCAACGTGTACCTGCAGCAGCGCGGCACGTGGTGGGCGCGCAACGTGCGGCTGTTCACCGACGCCGAGCCCGATCCGGCGCCGGTGGTGCCGGCGGCGCCTGTGCTGGAGCACCGGGTCGACCTGCACGCGGCGCTCGCCAAGCTGGCGCCGGGGCAGCGGGCGGTGCTGGTGCTGCGGTACTGGGAGGGGCTCGACGTCGCGGAGACCGCGCGGGTCCTCGGCTGCTCGACCGGCACGGTGAAGAGCCAGACGTCCTACGCCCTCGCGGCGCTGCGCCGCCTCATGCCCGACTACGCCTGGGAGGCGCGGTGAGCGAGCAGCTGTTCCGGTCGGTGCCGCTCGACGAGCCGCCGCTGCCGCCGCAGTACGTCGACACCCTCGTCGCGCGGGGGCGCAGGTCGGTGCGGCGCCGCCGGGTCGCCGCGGTGATCGCCGTCGTGGCCGTGCTCGCCGCCGGTCTCGGGCTGCTGCCGCTCGTGCGGCCGGTCGCCGTCGTGCCGGCCGCGCCGGGGGCGACGCCGTCGCTGCCCGACCACATCGCGCCGTACTCGTCGCTGACCAGCACCGTCAGCCGCTCCCCCGGCGGGCGGGCCGTCATGCTGTACCAGTTCGGCAACGGCGAGCTGTTCAACCAGTTCCAGCCGCTCGCGCTCGGCGCCGACCGGGACACCTACCGGCAGCTGGACGCGGCCGAAGGGCGCCGCGGCATCCGGCCCTGGCTGCTGTCGCCGGACGGGACGACCGCCGTCCTCACCGACGACAAGATCGCCGTCGACGCGCTGACCCTCGTCGACCTGCCCACCGGACGCCGGCGGGCGGTCCCGCTGCCCGCGCCGACGGGTGCGGTGCCGCTCGCGTTCTCCTCCGACGGTCGGACCCTGGCGTACTCGGCGGTGCCGATGCCGATGGGCGACCCGTACAACGACACCCTCGGCGAGTCCCGCCGGACCGGCGTGCTGACCCTGGTGGACCTCACCACCGGCCGGCACCGCACGCTGGACGGCGTGACCCCGGTCTTCGCCGCGTCGTTCGCGCCCGACGGGCAGCGGATCGCGGTCCAGACCGGGCCCCAGGTCAAGATCGTCGACCTGGACGGCAGGGTGGTGCGGACCGTCGACCTGCCCGCGGAGCACGTCCTCACCATGAACGCCGCCTGGTCGCCGGACGGCCGGCTCCTCGCCGCGACTGGCGCCACGACCTCCAGCGGCGGCGACGGGGTCACGTACTACCACCGGCGGATCGTCTTCGCCGACGCCACCGGGAGCGGGCCGGTGCCGGAGCCGATCGCGGCCGAGGAGATGCTCGGGTGGCGGTCCGGCGACCGGATCGTCGCGCTGGTCTCCGCCGGCGAGGGCCCCGGTGAGCTGCGGGACGTGCCGCTGGACGGCGGGCTGCCCGGCACGCGGCTGAGCCGGTTCGACGCCGGGCAGAGCTGCGAGTACGGGACACAGACGTGCCAGGCGTACGAGATCCGCATGGCGACCGGGCTGCTGCCGTCGCTGGTGGTGCGTCCCGCCGACCCGGACCGCGGGCCGTGGCCCGGGTGGTTCACCGTGACCACCGCCGGCGGCAGCGTGTTCCTGGTCGTCGTGGTGTTCCTGCTGTACCGCCGGATCACCCGCCGACGAGGGGCAGGTGCGTCGCGGGGAGACGCTGGAACGGAATGAGCCCCTCGACCCGGTCCGGGCTCAGCTGGAGCACCTGGTCGGCCTCGACGGACACCGCGAGGAGCATCGCGGTCGGCGTGGGGTCGACGCCGTCGACGAGCACGACCGGGATCTTCCCCGCGTCGATCATCTCCGCGATCGCCGCCGTCTCGTGCGGGTGCGGCGGCGTCTCGGCCGTGATGGACAGCACGGTGTGCGCCGGCAGGTGCCGGCGCAGACCCGCGACGAGCTGAAACCCGATGCCCGTGCCGCCGTCCCGGCAGACGACCGCCACCTCGTGCCGGGTCGCGAGGGTCGCGAGGACGGCGGTGACGTCGCCGAGGTACGCGCGGACCTGCGGCCCCTCCAGCGCCACGATCGTCGTGGCGGCCTGCGACGCGTCATCGGCCTGTGACGCGACATCGGCCGGCGCGGGGAAGGCGACGGCGGCGCCGATCCAGGCGCGCCGGGCCCGCAGGCTGCTCGCGCCGCTGACCGCGGCGGCGGCGAGCAGGATCAGCCCGATGGCGTAGGAGCCGTTGATGTCGTGCACGGTGCTGAGCAGCAGCGCCGGGAAGAACCCGACCCCGCTGCCGACAGCGCCGATCACGCCCGTGATGGTGCCGGCCTGGGCGGGTGGGGCGGTGCGCCCGATGAGCGCCAGCACGCTGCCGAACGCGGTGCCCAGCGCGACCGCGACGCCGCCCAGGGCCGGGCCCGCGACCCACGCGAGGGGCAGCTCGAACGCCAGGATCACCAGCAGCCCGGCGAGGGCGGTGAAGCAGGTGCCGATCACGGCGGTGGGGGCGCGCCGCCGGCACAGCCAGCCGCCGAACGGCCCGGCCATCGCGCCGAGACCGACCGCGCCGGCCGCGAACAGCATGGCCGCGGTCCAGCCGACGCCGTACGTGTGGTGCAGGTACGCCGGCAGGTAGACGTCGAGGGCGACGAGGCCGCCGCACGAGACGCCGTACCAGACGGCGAGATAGCGGGTGACCGGCCGGCGCACCAGGGCGGGAACGGCCGACCAGGCACTCCCCGGCCGTCGCCCGGCGGTGGGACGGTCGCGCAGCACGGCGGCGGCCAGCCCGGCGTGGCCGAGCAGCGCGCAGGTCAGGATCAGCAGGCCGTGCTCCCGGTCGATGGCGACCGTGGCCCGCACGGCGACCCCTGTCGTGGCGGCCAGGCACATGCCCGCGGCGAGGAGGCTCAGCGCGGACGCGCGGCGGCCGGGCGCGACGGCTCGCACGAGGGCGCCCGCGGCGGCGGGCAGGCCCGCACCCCCGACGCCGAGGGCACACGCCACGACGATCAGCGCCGCGAGCCCGTCGACGACGGCCAGGGCGGCCGCCGCGGCGGCCGCGGCGAGGCTCACCACCGGCAGCACGATCCTGGCACCGAACCGGTCGGTCAGCACCCCCACCGGGACCCGCAGCAGCACGCCGACGACGAGCGGCACGCTGCCGAGCAGGGCCCAGGCGCCCTCGTCGAGCCCGAAGCGGTAACCGAGCTGCGGGCCCAGCGGGCCGATCAGCATCCACGCCCAGTAATGCAGGATGTAGCCCGTGACGGCCACGGCCAGCGTGACGCCGGCCCTGCCCGCCGGCGCCGCCCTGCCCGGCGGATCGACCCGCCGCATCAGCATCGTGCCATCAGCCCCGCACCCCCACGCAACGCTCGACCGGTCCGCCTCGTCTGCTGGACCTCACTCCTCAACGACCTGAGGACGTAGCCGGTTACGCGTGCCCCCGGACGAGGTCCCGCGCACGGGTGCGCCGCGGCGGCGGTCGTATCCTCGACCCATGATCGGAACGCTGGACGTCGTGGTCCTGGACGCCGCCGACTACCGCGGCCTGGCCGCGTTCTACGCCGAGCTCGCGGGCTGGGAGCAGACCTACGCCGACGACGACTGGGTGTCGCTGCGCGCGAACGACGGATGGAAGGTCGGCTTCCAGCTCGCCCCCGACCACCGCCCGCCGCTGTGGCCCGGCCAGGAGCGCCCGCAGCAGGCGCACCTGGACCTCCGCGTCCCCGCGCTCGAGCCCGCTCTCGAGCGGGTGCTGGCGCTGGGCGGCACCCTGCTGCGCCGCAACGACCGCTGGATCACCGTCGCCGACCCGGCCGGCCACCCGCTCGACCTCTGCTGGCAGCCCGGCAACGACGGCGTGACCCTGCTCGGCCCGGTCGTGGACTGCGCGGATCCCTGGAGCCTCAGCCAGTTCTACACCGCCCTGCTCGGCAAGCCCCTGACCCACAACGACGACGACTTCACGCAGATCGGTGACAACGGCGACCGCCCCGTCCTCTTCCAGCGCGTCGACGGCTACACCCCGCCGCGCTGGCCGGACCCGGCCCACCCGCAGCAGCTCCACCTCGACGTGCTGGTCGGCGACCTGGACGAGGCCGAGGCGGCGACCCTGGCCCTGGGCGCGACCCGGCTCCAGGCCGGCGGCGAGACCTTCCGCGTCTTCCTCGACCCGGTCGGCAAGCCATTCTGCCTCTGCTCCCAGCCCGGCTGACCCCTGACGGGGCTGCGGGGCGTTCCTACCCCACTGCCGGCGGGTCCGCCGCGGCGCGACGGCGGCGGAGCAGGCCGGCGATGACGTCGATGACGATGAACGCGGCGAGCGTGACGCCGAACGTCGGCAGGGCCCAGCCGATCGCGCCGGTGACCACGATGCCCGCGACGAGGACGGGCGGACGGACCCGGCGCCACGCGCCGCGGGCGGGCGGCGCACCAGTCAGGGTGCGGGTGGGGCGGCGCTGCCACCACATGCGGTACCCCCAGACGACGACACACAGCAGGCCGATCGCGAGGGCGGCGAGGAGGATCTGGTTGGCCGGCCCGAACAGGTAGCCCATGTGGGCCTGGACGCCGAGGCTGGTCAGCTGGGCGAGCAGCGGCCAGTCGGCGAAGTCGGACCGGTCGGTGACGGTGCCGGCGACCGGGTCGACGGCGATGCGGTCGAAGTGGACGGGCCACACGTTGTCGTTCTCGAAGACGGTCCAGGCGGCGCCGTCCGCGGCGGGCGGGGTGATGTCCATCGGCCCGGTGAGGCCGTTCGCGCGCGCGATGCGCAGCACGGCGTCGACCTGGGCGGGGTCGCCGGCCGGGGCCGCCGCGCCGCCCTCACCGTGGTGGCCACCGCCGCCGGAGGGGGCGCCGGACAGGGCGGTGCTGACGGCGGGGCGGCGCGAGTCGAGGCTGTCCAGCGCGAGGCTGAAGTTGGCGCCGGCCCAGTCCGACCAGGTCAGGCCGGTCGCGGAGAGGAAGAGCAGGCCGGCGGTGAGCCAGACGCCGGTCGCGGCGTGCATGCCCCGGGTGCGGCGGACTCCCTTCGCGGCGCGCAGGTCATAGAGCAGTGTCGCTTCGGTACGGCTACGCCGCCGCTCCCCGCGGGACCGCCACTGACGGTTGCACCACAGGACGAGCCCGCCGAGCACGACGACCCACAGCCAGCTCGCGGCGGTCTCCGAGTACACCAGGCCGACGTCGCCGAGGAGCAGGTGGCGGTGCAGGTCGTCGAGCCGGGTCGTCAGCGGCGTCTCGCCGAACCAGGTGGTGAGCTGGCCGCGGATCTCACCCGTGTACGGGTCGACGTAGACGGTGTGCGTCTTCTCGCCCAGCGACGGCACGCTGAAGACGACCTTCGTGGTCGCGTCCGGCGCCGACGCCGGCGTGACGGAGGTGAAGGTGCCCGACGGGTGGGCGGCGATCGCGGCGGCGACCTGCTCCGACACCGGCTTCGGCAGCCCGGGCCCGACCCGGGCCACGTGCAGCTCCTTGTCGTAGACGAGGTTGTCGAGCTGCGGGGTGAACACGAACAGCAGCCCGGTGACCGCCGCGGCGACGAGCAGCGGCGCGACCAGCACCCCGGCGTAGAAGTGCAGGCGGGTCAGCAGCGGCACGATCGACCGGGCCGACGCCTCGGGGCGGGGCTGCACGGCTGGGGGTGAGACGTCGGTGGCGACGGACATCGGGAGACCTCCGGATACAGGCGATCGGGGCGGGCGGGCCCACGAGCATGTAGTCGCCGCCGGACCGGAGGAAGTTCCCGGGAACTTGTCGCGCCCGATCGCCGACTACCTCATGCCCCACTCCGCCGAACCCTCCGCCGAAACCGAGGAACGCCAAGCCATGCGTCTCACCCGCCCGGCCGCCGCCCTGGCCGCCGCATTGATCGCCGTCTTCGCCGTGCCCGCCGCCGCGGGTGCGCACGTGACCGTCAACCCCAACACCGCCACGCAGGGCGGCTACACCAAGGTGACGTTCCGGGTGCCGAACGAGCGCGACGACGCCTCCACCACCAAACTCGAGATCGCGCTGCCCACCGACAAGCCGATCGCGTCGGTGTCACTCAAGCCGATCCAGGGCTGGACCGCCGTCGCCGAGACCAGCAAACTCGCCACACCGATCAAGACCGACGACGGCGAACTCACCGACGCCGTCTCCAAAATCACCTGGACCGCATCAGCCGGCGCGGAGATCAAACCACACCAGTTCCAGGAGTTCGACGTCTCCCTCGGCCCCCTGCCGACCACCGACCAGATCGTCTTCAAGGCCCTCCAGACCTACTCCACCGGCGAGATCGTCCGCTGGATCGACGAACCCGCCGCCGGCGCCGAGGCCGAACACCCCGCCCCCGTCCTCAAACTCACCAAGAAGACCGAGCCGCCCGCCACCACGGCCGTGATCACCGCCGCGCAGGACGCCGCCGACACCGCCGCCGACGGCCAGACCGACGGCACCGCGATCACGCTGGGCATCGCCGCACTGCTCGCCGGGTTCGCGGCGCTGTTCGCCGCCGTGGTCGCCTACCGCCGCGCGGGCGCCTCATCCAGGGCCTGATCGAGGCTGCGCAGGATCGCGGCCTCGGCGGCGGCCCACGTCTCGGTGTGGTGCAGCCACGGCGGCGCCGGGGCCGGCTGCGGGCCGAACAGGAACCGGTGCGGCACGATGCCGCGCAGCGCCTCGTGCACGTCGAGCTTGTCGTCGACGAAGTGGGTGATGCCCAGCTCCGCGCAGTGCACGGCCTTCTCGGGCCGCCGCAGGCAGAACCGGAGGTGCTCGCGGGGGATCCCGGTGCGGGCCGCGAACGCGTGATGGTCGAGCCACTGCCGCGTGTGGCGCTGCACCCGCTCGCCGCACTTGGAGACCAGCCACACCTGCTCGAAGCGCGGCACGAGACGGGCGAGGGCCTCGAACGCGCCGGGCACCGCCGGCGTGGCCAGCATCCTGGCGGTGTCGCCGCTGAAGAACTGGGTGTCGCCGCCGCCCGGGGCGGACCCGCCGATGATGACCCGGCCGATGTCGACGCCGAGCCTGCTGCCTGCTGTGTTCATGTGGTTCAGCGTCGCCACCGCGGCGCTAGAGCGGAACTATTCTTGTCCGCGCGGCTATAGTCTGCGGCTATGGCTGTGTCGCCGGACGCCCTCGCCGCGTTCGCGGTGTTCGCCGAGCACCTCAACTTCACCCGGGCGGCGGAGCGGCTGCGCATCTCCCAGCCCGCGCTGCACGTGAAGATCGGCAAGCTGGCGCGGGAGCTGGGCCGGCCGCTGTACCACCGGGTGGGGCGGCGGCTGGTGCTCACGCCCGACGGTGAGGCGGTGGCCCGATTCGCCCGCGCGCACGACGAGCGGCTCGCGCAGTTCCTGGCCGAGTTCGCCGGTGCCGCGCCGCGCCGGCCGGTCGTGCTCGCCGCCGGTCAGGGCGCCTACCTGTACCTGCTGGGCGACACGATCCGGGCGGTGCTGGCCGAGGAGCCGACCCGGCTGCGCCTGATCAACTGCGACCACCGGCAGATGCTCGCCGCGGTGCGGACCGGGCAGGCGCACCTCGGGGTGAGCGTGCTGGACGTGCTGCCCGAGGACCTGACCGTGGCGGAGCTGGCGACGTTCCCGCAGATGCTGTTCGTGCCCGAAGGACACCGGCTGGCCCGGCGCAGGAGCGTCGGGCTGCGCGACCTGGACGGCGCCCGCATGGTCGTGCCGCCGCAGCACCGGCCGCACCGGGTGCTGCTGGAGCAGGCGCTGCGGGCCGCCGGTGCCGGCTGGACGGTCGCGGTGGAGGCGGAGGGGTGGCCGCTGATCGCGCAGTTCGTCGCGCTCGGCGTGGGGCTGTCGGTCGTCAACGGCTGCGTGCCGCCACCCGCGGGGGTGGTGGCCCGCCCGGTCCGGGACCTGCCACCTATCACGTATCACCTGGTGCATCAACCGTCAGCGATGTCAGACCCGCGAATCACCGGTCTTGTGCAGCGCATTCTTGCCCGCGCCTGAAAATTTCACGGATCCGGATTCCTGCAACAAACCTGCACACCAGAACCCTTGTCGTGGAGGAAAGCGCTTTCCTAGTATCGGGTTCCGCCGATGCTTTGACACCCCCGTCGCATCACCCCCACGGAGGCTTCGCATGAGCCCACAGTCCCGAACACCCCGCCGCCTCGCACTCCGGGCCGGCGTGGCCGCGGCCGCCACCGCCATCGTCGGCACCGCGATCGGCGTCGCCCTGTCCACGCCGGAGGCGTCCGCGGCGACCGGCGGCGTCACCGGCTTCGCGACCCAGAACGGCGGGACCACCGGCGGCGCCGGCGGGCAGACGGTCCGGGCCACCACCGGCACCGCCATCCACGCCGCCCTGTGCAACCGCGCCAGCAGCAGCACCCCGATCATCATCCAGGTCGAGGGCACGATCAACCACGGCAACACGACCAAGGTCTCCGGCAGCAGCTGCAACACCGCCGAGGACAAGATCGAGCTCAAGGAGATCAGCAACGTCACCATCATCGGTGTCGGCGGCGGGGCGGTCTTCGACCAGCTCGGCATCCACATCCGCGACTCGAGCAACATCATCATCCAGAACGTGACGGTCAGGAACGTGAAGAAGTCCGGCTCACCCACGTCCAACGGCGGCGACGCCATCGGCATGGAGAGCACCGTCCGCAACGTCTGGGTCGACCACGTGTCCCTGGAGGCGTCCGGCGGCGAGTCGGCGGGCTACGACGGCCTGTTCGACCTCAAGGACGACGTGCAGTACGTGACGCTGTCCTACAGCACCCTGAAGAACTCCGGCCGGGGCGGCCTCATCGGCTCCAGCGAGAGCGACCGGGGCAACAGCTACATCACGTTCCACCACAACTCGTACACGAACATCGACTCCCGCACACCGCTGCTGCGCGGCGGCATCGCGCACATCTACAACAACTCCTACGTGAGCCTCAACGAGTCCGGCATCAACTCCCGGGCCGGCGCGCGGGCACGCATCGACAACAACTACTTCAAGAACTCCAAGGACGTCATCGGCACGTTCTACACCAGCGAGGCCGGCTACTGGCAGGTCGCGGGCAACATCTTCGACAACGTGACCTGGTCGCCGAAGGGCACCGACACCAACCCGGCGGGCCCGAACCCGACGTCCAACACCAGCGTCAGCATCCCGTACAGCTTCTCCCTCGACCCGGCCAGCTGCGTGCCGGACGTCGTGAGCCGCACCGCGGGCGCGAACAAGGGCCTGCAGGTATCCAACGGCAGCTGCACGCCGACCAGCCCGACCGGCGGTCCGACCTCCGCCGGGCCGACCTCGTCGTCGCCGCGGCCGTCCTCCCCCGGCCCGTCCTCGCCGGGACCCACGCAGGGCGGCACGAACCTCAGCATCGGCGCCGGCTCCGACGGCTCCAGCAAGGCCGACGGCACCAGCTACGGCGACGTCCGCGACGGCAGCATGAGCACGTACTGGTCGCCGTCCGGCACGACCGGCTCCATCTCCATCAAGTGGGGCTCGGCCACCGCGATCTCGCGCATCAACATCCGCGAGGCGTCCGGCTCCACCGGCGTCATCCGCAACTGGCGCGTGCTCAACGGTGACACCGGTGCGGTCCTCGCGTCCGGTACCGGTGCGGGCGTCATCACCTTCACCCGCACCTCGCTGAAGAAGGTCACCTTCGAGATCACCAGCGCCACGGGCACCCCGAAGGTCGCCGAGTTCGAGACCTACGCCTGATTCGCGGGCAGAGGGGGCGGGGCCGGATCCGTCCGGCCCCGCCCCCTCGCGGCAGCGGTCAGAGCAGGCTCAGCTTGAACACCTCGAACGCGGCGGCGAACGTGACGCCGAGGCGGGTGCCCGTCTGCCGGGAGAAGCCCTCCAGGAACTCCTCCGCGTCGAAGTCGCCGGTGCCGAGACCGCGCAGGTAGGCCTCGTGCGCCTCCAGGGACCGCACGCCGAGGTCGAACGTGGCGGTCGTGTCGGCGGCGTGCTTGGACAGCGGCGAGTTCGCCGCCCACACCTGCCGCACCCCGCCCCACCGCTCCAGCCCCTCGTCGATCTGCTCCCGGAACACCCACCGGTTCCCCGCGTCACGCGCGGCGTCGAGGACCGCCCGGCCTGTGACGATGTGGTCCGACATGTTGAGCGCGTCGCCGGCCTCGTCCCAGCTGTCGCGGAAGTTGTTCGTGATGACGATGTCCGGCCGGTGCGTGCGGATCACCCGCGCCAGCTCGCGCCGCAGCGGCACACCGCCCTCCAGGACACCGTCGGGCAGGCCCAGGAACTCCACCTGCGACACCCCGACGATCTGCGCGGACTCCCGCTGCTCCCGCTCCCGCAGCGGCCCGGCCTCCGCCGGGTCCATCCCGTCGATGCCGGCCTCGCCGCTGGTCAGCAGCACGTACGCCACCTCCTTGCCCTGACCGGTCCAGCGGGCGATCGCCGCGGCGGCGCCGAACTCCAGGTCGTCGGGGTGCGCGACGATCGCGAGGGCCCGCTGCCAGTCCTCGTCGACCGGCTGCAGCGGGTGCGGTGTGGCAGGCGTTTCAGTCATGCCTCCCATCTTGCTGCACGCCGCGCGCCGGTGCCGCCGGGTCCGCCCGGCCCCGGGCAGCCCGGTTGAGCACGGCTTCCTCCGGCGGGTTGTCCCGTCGATCCGGACATGTCGATCATGTCGTAGGCTGCGTCCCGGTTGAAGGTCACCGTCCTGGGAGTTCGGCCTGTCAATGAACACCATCCATCCGTCCGTGGCCCGCGTCGCCACGGCGTGCCGCGCGCTGATCGACGCGCGCTGGTTCACCGTCGCCTCGTTCACGGTGATCGTCATCAACGCGGCGGTGCTCGGCCTGGAAACCTATGACGGTGCGCACCGCGCCGCCGCTGACGTGCTCCGGGCCGTCGAGTACGGCTGCATCGTCTGCTTCGCGGTCGAGCTGCTGGTGCGGTTCGGCGCGCAGCTGCCGGCGCCCCGGGCGTTCTTCCGCGACGCCTGGAACCTCTTCGACCTGTTCATCCTGCTCTCGCCGCTGCTGCCGGGCGTCCGGGAGAACGTGACCGTGCTGCGCATGCTGCGCCTGGCCCGGATCGTGCGGACGTTCCGGCTCTTCCCGAGCCTGCGGGTCATCCTGGTGGGCATCCGGCGCAGCCTGCCCGGCCTCGGCAGCTTCCTGCTCGTCACCGTCCTGCTGCTGTACGGCTACGCCATGCTCGGCTGGATGATGTTCGCCGACGCCAACCCCGCCCGGTACGGCACCGTCGGGCAGGCGATGCTGACCCTGTTCCTGCTGCTGTCCCTCGACGGCATCACCGACACCCTGCAGACCGGCCGCGCCGTCACCGAGTGGGCGGTGCTGTACTACGTCTCCTACATGGTCGCCGCCTGCTTCCTGCTGACCAACCTCCTCGTCGGCGTCGTGCTCAACGCGCTGCAGGACGCCCATCAGGAGGAGCGCGACACGGCGAACGCCGCCCCCACCCCGGCCGAGGACCCCGCCGGACAGCCCGCAGACGCGACGGTCGCGGCGCAGCTGGCGTCGCTGCGCGCGGCCGTCGACGCCCTCGAGCAGCACCTCGCCCGCCCGGTCGCGACGGATCCGGCCGGACCGGTGCCGCGCCAGCCAGCGCCGGTCGGCGACGGATCAGGCTGAGGCCGGCGAACGCCCGTCATCGGCACCACACCGGCCCGGCGGGGTCACCGGGCCGGGCGGGTGTAGCGGTGCTTGACCTGCGGCGGGAAGTACTCGGGGTCGCCGGTGGGGCGCAGCTCGACCCGCGGTGTCTGGTAGGCGGCGGGCACGTAGTTGGCGAACTCGCTGTTGAGCCGCCGCAGCTCGTCCCGGATCGCGCCGGCCAGCTGCGCGGCCCTTCCAGGGGCGCCGGTCTCGCCCTGCGCGAGCTCCGCCACGACGGACAGGTGGCGCTCCTCGTCGCTGTCGGAGAGGACCTGCAGGACGAACTTGCCCGTGACCCAGTCGCTGATGCCGTCGCGTTCCAGGGCGACGGTCACGTTCTCCGGGTAGATGTTGGCGCCGAAGTACGACACGGTGAACAGCGACCGGCCGAAGACCCACACGAACGGCAGCCGCGGGGCGGCGCCGGCGTCCAGGCCCGCCGCCGGGTCGAAGCCCAGGCCGGCGCAGTACGCGAGCATCGCCTCGTGCGACAGCAGCCCGCCCTCGTCGGCGATGTGGTAGCGGACCAGCGGGATGCCGCCGTCGCCGGTGAAGAGCAGCGTGCCCTCGTGGGTCTCGAAGTAGCGGGTCACCGGGTCGTACTGCACGAGCGTCGGCAGCCGCGGGTCGCCGAACAGCGCGCGGGCGGCGTCGGGACGGCCGGCGAGGAACCTCCGGATCGCCACGCTCAGCGGCGTCTCCGTGCCCAGGACGCCGGCGTCGGCGGTGCCGTACAGGGAGACGGAGTCCGACAGCGGGTCCGTCATCCCGGCCCTGGCGCCGACGAGCGTGCGCCACTCCTCGCTGAAGACCTCACCGGCGAGCAGCAGCTTGATCGCGTACGCGGGCCAGTCCACGCCCCGCTCCCGGCCGGCGTCCACGACGTTCTTCACGAACGGCGGGTACCCCGCGAGGACCACCTGCTCGAAGTGCGGCCCCAGCTCCTGGACGACCCGCAGGATCTCGTCGACGTTGTTGCCGGGCGTCGCCACCGTGACCGGGTAGCCCTTCGCGGCCAGGTGCCGGCAGGCTGCCGCGGTGTACATGCCGCCGACCCACGACCCGAGCGCGAAGCACACCACGACGAGCGTGCGCCGGCGGTCGGCCCGGAAGCTGCCGACCAGCGCCTGCTCGAACCTGCGGGCGACGACGAGCTCGTCCGGCACGGAGCGCGGCCACACGGTCGGCTGCCCCGACGACCCGGACGACACGGCGACCGTCTCCGCGCCGTCGAGCGTCCCGCCGCGGCACAGCTCCGGCAGCGGATACCTGCGGTGGTAGTCGGCCTTCGTCAGCAGCGGCACCCGCGCGAGGTCGCCCGCCGTGGCGATGCCGGCCGGGTCGACGCCGCGCTCGCGCAGGAACGCCCGGTATGCGGGCACGCTCGCGGCGACGTCGCGGAACAGCCGCAGCGCCCGCTCGGCGCCGTCCTCCACCGCCGCCGCGCCCGGCGGGGCCTCGTAGAACTCGCGCAGGCCCGCCAGGACCCGCTGCGCCCTGTCATCCACTGTACGCACTCCGTCCGCTTCAGGCCCGGCCGATTGTATTGGCGGGCGCGACGATCATTGGGCAGACTCGACGCCGTGCGGGCGGCGCGGCGGGGCGGGGTGTACCTCCTGGGCTCGCTGCTGTCCGCGGTCGGCACCGTGCTCGCGCTGCCGCTGCTGTGCGTGCCGCGGCTCGCCCGCTGGTGGGCGGCCTGGCACCGCGGCCGCGCCCGGCGGCTGCTCGACCCGGCGTCAGGGGCGCGGCCCACGCTGCGGGCGGCGTGGGCGGACGCGGCGACGGGCCGGACGGCCGGCGCCCTGCTCTGGCTGCCGGTGCATGCGGTCACGGGGGTGGCGTTCGGGCTGCCGGCGCTGCTGTGCGTGGGCAACATCGTGGTCGCGCTGATCGCGACGCCGCTGTGGTGGGCGTTTCCGTTCGTGGAGCGGCCGCGGCTGTTCATCGACGTCCCGGTGACCGGGTGGGCGACGGCGCTGACCCTCGGGCCCCTGCAGGTCGTGCTGCTCACGGTGCTGGCGTACGTGGCCTTCCCGCCGGTCGCCCGCGCGCACGCCCGGAGCTGCGTGGCGGTGCTGGCGCGCCGGGCCGACGAGGAGCTCGCCGAGCGGGTCGCCGTGCTGACCCGGACCAGGGCGGACGTGCTCGACGCGCACGGCGCGGAGCTGCGCCGGATCGAGCGTGACCTGCACGACGGCACCCAGGCCCGGCTCGTCGCCATCGCGATGCGGCTGGCCGTGGCCCGGCAGGCGTTCGCCGAGTCGCCGCGGGACGAGCAGTTCGTGGAGGGGCTGCTCCGGGACGCGCACGAGGGCACCGAGGAGGCGATGGCGGAGCTGCGTGAGGTGATCCGGTCCGTGTACCCGCCGATCCTCGCCGACCGGGGGCTCGACGGCGCCCTGACCGCCGTGGTCACCCGCTGCGGCGTGCCGACCCGGCTGGAGATCGGCGAGTTCGATCGGGTCCCGGCGGCCGTTGAGGCCGTCGTCTACTTCGCCGTCGCCGAGGCGCTCACCAACGTCGCCAGGCACAGCGGCGCGACCGCGGCCCGGGTGCGGGTCGGCCGCACCGCGGACCGGCTGTCGGTGGTGGTCACCGACAACGGTGCCGGCGGCGCCGACGAGCGGCGGGGCACCGGTCTCGCCGGGATCCGCCGCCGGGTGCTCGCCCTGGACGGCGCCGTCGACGTCGACAGCCCGACCGGCGGGCCGACGACCGTGACCGTGGAGCTGCCGTGCGGGTGGTGATCGCCGAGGACAACGTGCTGCTGTCCACCGGGCTGGAGCTGCTGCTCGGCCGGGCCGGCTTCCAGATCGCGGCCGTCGCGCAGGACGCGGACGGGTTCCTCGCCGCCGTGCGGGAGCACCGGCCCGACGTGACGATCGTCGACGTCCGGCTGCCGCCGACGTTCCGCGACGAGGGGATCCGGGCCGCCCTGCAGGCCCGGCGGGAGCACCCCGGGCTGCCGGTGCTGGTGCTGTCGCAGTACGTGGAGCAGCAGTACGCCGCGGAGCTGCTCGCGACCGCCGGCGGTGGTGTCGGCTACCTCCTCAAGGACCGGGTCAGCCGGGTCGACGGGTTCGTCGACGCCCTGCGCCGGGTCGCCGACGGCGGCAGCGCGATGGACCCCGAGGTCATCGCCCAGCTGGTGCAGCGCGCCGGCGACCCGCTCGCCGCCCTCACGCCCCGCGAACGCGAGGTGCTCGGGCTGATGGCGCAGGGCCTCGACAACACCGCCATCGGCGCGCGGCTCGTCATCACCGACAACGCCGTGCACAAGCACATCGGCAACATCTTCGCCAAGCTCGGCCTCGCCGTCACCGACAGCGGCCACCGCCGCGTCCTGGCCGTCCTCGCCTACCTCAACGCCGCGGGCCGCTGAGCGCCGCCGGCCGCTGAGCGCCGCCGGCCGAGGCGTTCACGAGCGGGCGGCGACGGTCGAGGGCTTCACGAGCGGGCGCCGATCGCGTCGACCGGCGCCGGCCGCATCGCGATCCGGGTCGCCGTCATGATCGCCGCCCAGCCGAGCAGCGCCGCGACGGCCACGATCCCGGCGTACATCGGCGGCGGCACCGACGGGATCGGCGTCCTGGTCAGCGCGAAGCTCGTGCCGACCAGCGACGGGAGCGCGGCCAGCGACCCGATGACCACGGCTGCCACGACGACGATCCTCGTCTCGCCGCGCATCATCGCGCGCACCTGCCCGGGGCTCGCGCCGACCAGCCGCAGCAGCGCGAACTCGCGGAAGCGCGCGGCGGTCGCCATCACCAGCGTGTTCACCACCGCGATCGCGAGGTAGCCGAGGAGCACCGCGTTGAGGACGAGGCCGACCACCGACTCGCCGGCGGTGGCGTCCTGTTGCGCGGCGACGAACGAGTCCCGGTCGCTGACCCGGACCGTCGGCAGGTCCCGGACGGCGGACCGCAGCGCGTCGCCGACCGCCCGGGCGTCGGTGCCCGGCGCCGCCGCCACCAGCACGGCGAGGTCCAGCCGGTCCGTGGTGTGCGCCAGGACGAGGTCGTGCGGCAGCGTGACGTCGCCGAGGCCGAGGCCGCGCTCGTAGATCGCCACCACCGTCGGCGTGACCGGCGTGCCGTCGCCGAGCCGGAGGTCGACGGTGCCGCCGAGCGTCGCGCCGAGGGTGCCCGCGGCGATCCGGCTCAACGCCACCGTCTCGCCCCGCAGGTCCGCGACGTCGCCCTCGAGCACGCCGAGGTCCAGGGTCGCCGCGAGCCGGTCGCCGGTGACCCCCTGCGCGGCGTAGCTGCGGATCTGCCGGTCGTCGCCGGAGCCGAAGAGGGCGAGGGTCCGCGTGCGCACGAGCGGGGTCACCGTCGCGATGCCCGGCACGTCCCGCAGCGCGTCGGCGACCTCGGGCGACACCCCCGCGGAGGTCGCGGTGACGACGTAGCCGGCGCGCAGTCCGTCCCCGGCCTGCTCCCGGGCGGCCGCGCCCGCGGTCGTGCCGCTGAAGAGCTGCCCGGCCGCGAGGGTGACGCCGATGATCAGCGGGGTGGTCGCCGCGGCGAGCCGCCGGGAGTTGGCGCGGGCGTTCGCGGTCGCGAGGAACCCGCTGACACCCGACCCGCGGTGCAGCCAGGGGCTCAGGACGCGGACGGCGCCGGTGAGCAGCCGCGGCCCGAGCAGCCCGACGGCGAGGACGAGCAGGAACGCCGAGAACGCGGCGCCCTCGGCGGCGGCTTCGCCGGGCACCCGCAGCGGCGGCACGATCGCCATGGCGAGGCCGGCGGGGACGAGCAGCAGGCCGGCGGCCAGCCGGATCCGGCCGAGTCGCGCCGGCTCCGCGGCGGCCTCGCCGAGCGCGTCGACGGGCCTGAGCCTGGCCGCGCGCCGGGCCGCGATCCAGCCGCCGAGGCGGGCGCCGGTCAGGCACAGTACCGTCGCCGCCAGCAGCGGCAGCGGGCCGATCGACAGCTCGAAGTCGTCCGGCACCGCACCGGCGAGGGCGAAGACGCCGCGCAGGAGGAAGGCGAGCCCGATGCCCGGGACCACGCCGAGCACCGCGCCGAGCGCGCCCACCAGCACTGTCTCCGCGGCGATCATGCGCAGCACCTGTTTCGGGGTCGCGCCGATCGCCCGCAGGAGGGCCAGTTCCCGCAGCCGCTGCCGTACGGACAGCGCGAGGGTGCTCCCGACGACGACCATGATCACCAAGACCATGCTGCCGCCGAAGGCGAACGACAGTTCGGTGATGAACGACCGCGTCGCGCCGACGTCGAGGAACTCCACCTCGCCGCGGTCCCGGCCCGCGTAGACGACCACACCCGGGACCGCCTCCTTGACGGCGCGCGCGAGGTCGCCGGCGCCGGGAGCGGCCAGCACGCCGATCACGGCCACCCGGTCCGGCCGGCCGGTCAGCTCCCCGGCCCGCTCGTCGGTGAAATACACCGCGGGCTGCCGGCTCCCCAGCCGCACCGCGATGCCGGTCACCCGGTACGTGGCCGTGTTCGAACCGACCGCGAGCCGGACGTCCGCGCCGGCGGCGACGCCGGCCCGCTCGGCCAGCGCGGCGTCCAGCACCACGTCCCGCGGCCCGGCCGGCGGCTGCCCGGCGCTGATCGTGACCGGGCCGAGCGCGGCGGATCCCCAGCCGTGCCCCAGCACGGGCCGCCCACCCGCCCCGTCGGCCGTCACGTCGGCCGTCACGAGGCTCACCGGGACGCTCACGTCGGCGATCGCCACCCGTACCCCGGGAACCCGCGCGACCTCCGCGACCTTGGCGGCCGGCAGGGTGGCCCGCTCAGCGAACCGCGGGTCGACGTCGTCGGCCACCGGCAGCGTCTGCGGGGCACCCACCACGAGGTCGGCGGCCCGGTAGCGTTCGGTGGGAGCCCCCGAGCGCTCGCTGCTCTCCAGCAGGATCCCGCACGCCGTGATCACCGCCGAGCCGAACACCACCGCCACGAACGCCGCGACGAACCCGCCCTTGCGGTCCTTGATGGTGCTCCATGCCAGCCACACAGCCAGCCGCAGCATCCGGCGGTTCACGCGTCCCCCAGGTGCGTCAGCCGCTGCGCGATCCGCTCTGCGGACGGCCGGTGCAGCTCGCCCGCCAGCCTCCCGTCGGCGAGGAACACGACGGTGTCGGCCTGCGCGGCGGCGACCGGGTCGTGCGTGACCATCAGCACCGTCTGGCCGAGCTCGTCGACGACCCTCCTGAGCAGCTCCAGGACCTGGCGGCCGCTGCGGCTGTCCAGTGCGCCGGTCGGCTCGTCGGCGCACACCAGGTCCGGCTCGGTGATCAGCGCCCGGGCGACCGCCACCCGCTGCTGCTGGCCGCCGGAGAGGCTGCCCGGCCGCCGGTCGTGGTGCTCGGCGAGCCCGACCGCGGCGAGGACACCCGCCAGCCGCCCGCGGTCGACCGGCTTCCCGGCCAGCCGCAGCGGCAGCGTGACGTTGTCCGCCACGCTCAGCGCGCCGAGCAGGTTGTACGCCTGGAACACGAACCCGATCCGGTCCCGCCGCAGCTGCGTCAGCTCGGTCTCGGACCGGCCGGACAGCTCCGTGTCGCCCAGCAGCACCCGGCCCGACGTCGGGCGGTCCAGTCCCGCCGCGCAGTTGAGCAGCGTGCTCTTCCCGGACCCGGACGGCCCCATGACCGCGGTGAACGTCCCGCGCGCGAACCCGGCCGTCACCCCGTCGAGCGCGCGCACCGCGTGCTTGCCCGACCCGTACACCTTCGACACCGCATCGAGGCGCACCGCACAGTTGGATCTCATGCCGTCCGAGGCTAGGCACGGCGGCGACCAGGACCGATACCCCGCGCCACCGCATCTGTGGTACAGCGGGCTGTAGTGCCGCTGAGGCGTGAGTCGGGTGACGTCGTCCGCGGCGGGGGTCGGCTCGTAAGGTGATGGGATGTCTGGAAGTGGTCTGCACCAGAAGCTGGCGGAGGCGCGGTCAGGGATCCTGCTGTTCAGCCTGACACCGCCGCGGCGCAGCGAGAGCGACGCGCGGGTCAAGGAGATCGCCGCGGTGACGCTCGACCGGCTCGCCGGGCTCGACGTCGACGGCCTCATCCTGTACGACATCGACGACGAGTCGGACCGCAACCCCGACGAGCGGCCGTTCCCGTATCTGCCGACGATGGACCCGGCCGTGTTCCACGCGGAGCACCTCGGCGGCTGGGACAAGCCGACGATCATCTACCGCTGCGTCGGCAAGTACCGCGAGGACGACCTCGCCGACTGGCTGCGGCACGCCGACACGAACCGGGTCCTCAGCGTCTTCGTCGGCGCGTCGTCGGGCGACAAGTCGGTGCGCACCGACATGCGCCGCGCCCAGGCCGTGCGGCAGGAGGTCCGCCCCGACCTGCCGCTGGGTGCCGTGGTCATCGGCGAGCGGCACACCCGCGGCGGCGAAGAGCACCTGCGCATGCTGGCCAAGCAGGAGCGCGGCTGCTCGTTCTTCGTCTCGCAGGTGGTGTACCACGTGAACGACACCAAGAACCTGCTCTCCGACTACTTCTACGCGTGCCGGGAGCGGGGGACGGCGCCGCGGACCGTCGTCTTCACGCTCTCGCTGTGCGGGTCGCTCAAGACGCTCGAGTTCGTCCGCTGGCTGGGCGTCGACGTGCCCCGCTGGCTGCAGAACTCGATTCGTTTCTCCGACGACCCGCTCGCCGAGTCCTACCGGCAGGCCATGGCGATCGCCCGGGACCTCGCCGACTTCTGCGAGCACCTCGGCATGCCGTACGGCTTCAACGTCGAGAGCGTCTCGATCCGCCGCGCCGAGATCGAGGCCACGATCCGCCTGGCGGCCGACGTCGCGGCGCTGCTGCGGGAGCGCCGTTGACCGCTGGAGGCGACGGGCAGCGCCTCGCCGGCGGGTTCGACAACGGCGCGGTCCGCGTGGGCGACACCGTCCGGCGGGCCGTGGGGGTGTGGACGCCGGCCGTACACCTGCTGCTGCGGCACCTGGAGGCCGCCGGGTTCGACCGTGCGCCGCGCGCGCTCGGCCTCGACGACCAGGGCCGGGAGGTGCTGTCCTTCCTGCCCGGCACGGTCGTCGGCGCGCAGCGGCCGTGGCCGGACTGGGTGCACAGCGACGACGCGCTGCGGCAGGTGGCCGCCTGGCTGCGCGACTACCACGCCGCCGTCGCGACGTTCGTGCCGCCGGACGGCGCGGTCTGGCGCGACGGGAGCGTCTGGCGGCCAGGGCTCGTCATCGCGCACAACGACGCCGCGCCGTACAACGCGGTCTGGTCCGGCGGGCGGCTGGCCGGGTTCTTCGACTGGGACCTCGCCGCGCCCGCCACGGTCGAGCAGGACCTGGCGTCGGTCGCGTTCGGCTGGGTGCCGCTGCACGCGCGGCACGTCGTGGCGGCGGAGGGTTTCACGGCGTTCGCCGACCGGCCGCGCCGGCTGCGACTGTTCCTCGACGCGTACGGGTGGCCCGGCCCGGCCGGCGACTTCGTCGGCGTCGTACGCCGGCGGGTCCTCGCCATGGCGGAGGAGGTCCGTCGCGCCGCGGCGGCCGGCGACGCCACGTTCGTGCGGATGCTGGCACACGGGACCGACGCGACGCTGGAGACGGCGGCCGCCGAGCTCGCCTCGTTCTAGACCGTCAGGATCCGGTCCAGCAGCTGGTGGTACCGCAGGACCGTGTCGCGCATCCCCTCGGTGCTGTCGGAGGACCGGGCGCCGGCGCGTTCGAGCTGGTCCTCGCGCTCGTTGACGCTGGCGGACAGGGCCTGCATGGCCTCGTCGACCAGCTGGCGCGCCTCGGTGACGCTGCCGCGGGGGTCCTCGACGAAGTGGGTCTGCACGTCGTGCCAGCGGTGCCGGAACTCGTCGGCCTTGCCGGTGTCCCAGATGCTCAGGTCGCGGACGCCCTCCGGCGCGGCGGTGGTGCCCTGCGGCGGCGCGGCGGTGGTGGTCTGCGGCCCGGCCGGCGCGGCTGCGCTCGTGGTGGTCTGCTGCGGCGCGGCCGGCTCGCCCGCGCTCGTGGTGGTCGTGGGCGGCGGTGTCGCGGGCGGCGTCTGGAACGCCCCGGGTGGCTGTGGTGCCTGGCCCCCACCGACGGGAACGTTGTCGTCTCGGATCACGGTCACGCCTCCTTGCATCCCTGCGTCTCAGCGGTTCCCTGTGGTTCCTTGTGGTTCCTTGTGTCTCAGCCGTACCTTGTGTCTCAGCCGTGCCTTTGTCTCAGCCGTGCCTTTGTCTCAGCCGTGTCCGGGGATCGGCCGGCCGCCGCCCGAGGGTTCGCCGAGCAGCTCGGCGAACAGCAGGCGGTAGTGCATCAGCGCCTGGCGGAGCTGCTCCGTCGACGCCTGCCCACGCTCGTTCACCTGGTTGATCTCGTGGGCCTCGCGGTAGTGGCCGAGCGTCTCGGCGTGGTCGACGCTGAGGTCCTGGACCCGGACGTCGAAGTCCCCGGTCGGGTATCCGCGCTCGTGCATCACCTTCGTCACCAGGTCGTCGGCCTCGCGGGTGGCCGCCTCCGGCTCCTCCACGAAGTGGGCCTGCATGCGCTCCCACTGCTCCGCGTACCGCTGCCGCTGCTGAGGATCGAGCTCCTTGAGGTCCAGCTCGTCGTGGCGGCGCTGGCGCTGCTGCAGATCGCGCTCGGCCGCGCGGCGGCTCGACTGCTCGCCGATCGCCCGGTCGTACTCGGGCCCGAACTGCTGCTTGAGCTCATTGGTGCGACGGTGCCGGCTGAGGCCGACCGCGATGAGCGCGATGACGAGCACGACGATGATGGCGACGATCAGGATTGCGGTTGAGGACATCACGAATCCCTTCCGAGGTAGCCAGGTCCGACGCTACTGCGGCGCGGGACGGCTCGGCCTCACCCTCTCGCAGGCGGCTTGTGTGGTCCCGGCCTGGCCGGGTAGAGCGCCGGCATGAAGGCTCACTCTGATGCCTGGCAGTCGGCGCTCACCGTCGTCCAGGAGGCGACACCGCCGTGGATCCCGGCCGACGCGCACGAGATGACGGTCCTGGTGGAGTTCCCGCCGGGAGACCCCGGCACACCGCCCCACCGGCACCCCGGGCCCGCCTTCGGTTACGTCCTCGAGGGCGAGATGCTGTTCGAGCTGCAAGGTTCGCCGCCTCGGGTCGTGAAGGCCGGGGAGGCGTTCTGGGAGCCGGGCGGCGACGTCATCCACTTCCAGGACGGCAACAACCGCGACGACGTCCCGCTCCGCTTCATCGTCACCATGTTCTGCACCCCCGGCGAGCCCATGCTGACGCTCGTCGACGAGTCCGAGCTCCGGACACTGTCCAGGCAGTCCTGACTCCGAACGCCTTGTAGGAACGCCTTGTAGGGAGGACATCATGCACATCGCTGTGATCGGCGGCACCGGCCGCATCGGCTCACGGGTGGTCGACATCCTCACCTCGCGCGGCCACCGGGCCGTGCCGCACGCCCTGTCCACCGGTCTCGACCTGTTCACCGGCCGGGGCGTCACCGAAGGCCTGCGCGGCGCCGACGTCGTGATCAACGTGACCAGCTCGCCGACGTTCGACGACAGTGCGGCGGCGTTCTTCCGCACCACGATGGACAACCTGCTGCGGGCGGCCGTTTCCGAGGACGTCGGCCACGTGGTGCTGCTGTCGATCGTCGGCATCGACCGCGTGCCCAACCTCGCCTACTACCGGGCGAAGGTCACGCAGGAGGACATCCTGAAGTCCGCCCCGGTGCCGTACTCCATCATCCGCGCCACCCAGTTCTTCGAGTTCATCGACACGGTGATGTCGTGGACCTCCGACGAGCACGCCGTGCACCTGCCGCCCACCCCGATCCAGCCGATCGCCGCCGACGACGTGGCCCGCGCCGTCGCCGACGTCAGCGTCGGAGCGCCGCTGCGGGGCACCCGGGAGGTCGCCGGCCCCGACGTCTTCTCCCTCGACGCGCTGGGCCGTCTCGCCCTCGCCGCCCACCACGACCCCCGCCCGGTCATCACGGACAGCTCGGCGGGCCTGTTCGCCGCCGTCCCGGGCGACGCCCTCATCCCCCGCCCCGGCGTTGTCATCGCCCCGACCCGCTTCGAGGACTGGTCCGCCCGCGTCCCTGTCCGCTGAACCGCTGCCAGAACACCGCGTCCAGCTCCCGCTCGACCGCCGCGCGCGCGTCCACCGGCGCGCGCACGAGGTCGACGGCCTCAGCGACGCGCCCTTCCCGGACGAGCCGGACCGCCATCCGCGTGCCGGTCTCGTCCGGCCAGGGCCCGCCGCCCTCGATCGAGCCAGCCGTGCCGTCGGGGGTCCTGTCCTGCCCACCGCCGTCGAGCGCGGCCGCCCGCAGCACCTCGGCCGCCTCATCCTTCCGCCCGCGCCGGACGAGCAGCTCGGTGAGCAGTTCCACCGCCGCCCAGAGCCCACCGTGGGCGAACGGGCGCAGCACGTCGGCGGCCGCGGCCGGCTCGGCCCGCTCGACCAGGTGCTCGGCCAGCGCCCGCCCGCAGTCCCAGTCGCCGGCGTCGGCGTGCCGGCGGAGCTCGTCCAGGTGCCCGTGCTCGACGAGCGCCGACACCACCTCCACCGGCAGCCGGCGGTCCGCATCACGCACCGGCGCACCATAGCGCCCCGGTCAGGTCACGGGCTCGCGGAGCAGCTGGGCGAGGCGGGCGTAGCTGTCGCCGCCGTGGCCCGCGGCGACGGCGCGGTCGACGATGCGCTGGACGGCGCGCAGCGGGGCGGCGTCGATGCCGCGGGCCGTGGCGGCGTCGGCGACGTGGGCCACCGCGGAGCCGGCGGACGCGATGCTGGAGATGTCGGCGGGGAAGCGGCCCTCGGTGAGCTGGTCGGCGAAGCGGTCGGCCATGCCGGGCAGCATGGCGCCGATGCCCCTGGCGAAGCGCGCGAACGCGGCCGGCTCGATGCCCTCCGCCATGGCCAGCGCGAACGCGTGCGCGAGCCCGCCGACCGACATGGCGAACACGTCGAGCAGCGCCATCTCGTAGGCCGCCGCCGCGCCGGCGTCCTCGCCGAGGTGGACACCCGTCCCGCCGAAGGCTTCGAGGGTGCGGCGGTTCCGCTCGTACGAGCCGCGGGCGCCGCTGTAGAGCACCGTCGCGGCGGGGGTCCCGATCGTCGGCGCCGGCGTGAGGATCGCGCCGTCGAGGTAGTCGATGCCGTGCTGCCCGGCCCAGTCCGCCATGGCGCGTGCCTGCGCGGCGGGCCCGCTGCTCAGGTTGACGAGAGTGCCCCCGAAGCGGTCCCGTACGGGCGCCACACACGCCCGGACCGCGGAATAGTCGAGCAGGCATGCGACGGTGACCCTGGCCCCGGCTACCGCGTCGCCGACCGACGGCGCGAGCACCGCGCCCTGCTCGACGAGCGACGCCGCGCGTTGCGGCGTCCGGTTCCAGACCACTGTGGAACAGCCGGCGGCGAGCGCCGCCGCGGCGAGTGCCCGGCCCATCGGCCCGAGCCCGAGAATCGCGATGTCGGTGTCTGTCACGCCGCCGACCGTAAACGTTCACGTTGACGTGAAGGTCAAGTCCTGATGCAGTGCAGGGCATGCGGATCAGCGAGCTCGCCCGCCGGACCGGCACCACGCCGAGAGCCCTGCGCTACTACGAGGAGCAGGGCCTGCTGCACCCCACCCGCCGCGCGAGCGGCTACCGCGACTACGACCAGCGGGCGGTCCACACCGTCGGGCACATCCAGCTCCTGCTCTCCGCCGGCCTGGGCACGACCGTGATCGCCGAGATCCTGCCCTGCGTCCCGGACGACACGACCGTGCTCGCTCCCACCTGCCCGGAGCTGCTCGACGGGCTCGCCGAGGAGCGCGACCGGATCACCCGGTCCATCGAGAAGCTCGCCGCCGCCCGCGCCATCCTGGACCGCCTCATCCAGGGCCCCTGACGGGCGCGCGCGGTGCGATCGGGGACTGTCGCGCGTGAGGCGCCGTCCTCTACGTTGGTCCGTGATGGAACTGATCCTCAAGGCGATCGACGTGGACGGCCGGCATGCGTGGCGGTGGCTGTTGACCGACACCGCCGGCAACGTGCTCGGCGATCACACCGTCAGGGTCGACCGGTCGGCTTGGCAGGCCGCCGGGATGGACGACCTGCACCGGTTGGTGCGCCACGGGAGCGGGGGCGGGTCCGCGGTTCTCGACGGGTTCGCGGAGTGGCTGGGCCGGGAGGTGCTCGGGGAAGGCATCGGCCGGGCGATCGTGGCGGCGCGGCCCGCGACCGTGTGGGTCGAGGCGGCGCCGCCGGTCGATCCAGGGCCGCTCGAGTTGGCGCACGTCGCCGGTGTACCGCTGGCCGCCCGCGGCGACATCGCCCTGGTGTTCCGGGCAGCGGGCGCCGGGCAGGACAAGCGGCCGGTCGGGGCGCGGCTGCGGATGCTGGCGGTGTTCAGCCAGCCGACCGCGACCACGGCGCTGGCGCTGCGGCACGAGCGGTTCGCGCTGAGCCGGCTCGTCCGCCGGCTGGCGGCGCACGAGCGCAAGGCGATCGACCTGGAGGTGCTGCAGTACGGCGCGACCCGCCAGGAGCTGCAGGACAAGATGTGGCTGCGCCAGGGGCCGGACGTCCTGCACATCTCGGCGCACGGCACCGCGGGCGGCCTCGTGCTGGAGTCCGAGACCGGCGGCCGTGACCTCGTCGGCACCGACGATCTCGTCGAGCTGCTGCGCCCGGGGAAGAACCAGCTGAAGCTGGTGGTGCTGTCGGCCTGCGAGTCGGGCGCCGGCCTGGCGGAGGCGGCGGCCTGGGCCGGCCTGGCCGGTGACCCGGGCGACCCGGACGGTGGCCCCTCCGGCCGGGACCTCGCCGGGTGGGGTCTGCCAGGGACGGAGCGCGGCCCGGTCCGGTGGGCCGGCAGCAGCCTGGCGCACGTGATCGCGCGCGAGCTCGGCGCCGCGGTGCTGGCCATGCGGTTCCCGGTGAGCGACGAGTACGCCATCGCGCTGGCCCGCGAGGTCTACACCGGGCTGTTCACGTTCGAGCTGCCCGTGGCCGCCGCGGTCGCCCGGGCGGTGCCGGCGGCGGCGGGCACCACGCCGACGCCCGACCGGCCCGCGATCTCGATCGCCGTCCCGACGCTGCACGGCGCGGCGACCGCCGCGCTGCCGCTGGTGCCGCCGGCCGCCGGGCCCGTGCTCGACCCGGCGCAGGCGCCGATGGCGGGGTTCCCGGCCGAGCCGGAGTCCTTCGTGGGCCGCACCGCGGTGCTGATCTCCGCCGGCCGTGCCCTGTCCGCGGGCAGCGGGTTCACCACGGTGCTGCTCGACGGCGAGGCTGGCGTCGGCAAGACCGCGTGCGCCCTGGAGCTCGCCTACGGCCGCCACGACACGTTCGCCGCCTCCGCGTACTGGGCCGCGCCGCCACCGGAAGGGTTCGCCGACGCGCTCCTCGGCCTGGCCCAGTCGCTGGAGCGCCAGCTGCAGCCGTACGGGTTCGCCATGGCCGAGGCGGCCGAGTCGGTCGCCCGCCTGCACGCGTTCCTGCCGCAGCTGACCAAGCTCCTCGCGGACCGGGGCCTGTTGATCGTGCTGGACGGCCTGGAGAGCCTGCTCACCCCGGAAGGCCGCTGGCGCGACCCGCGCTGGGCGGACCTGATCGGCGCGCTCATCGGGCACCGCGGCGAGTCGCGGGTGATCCTGACCAGCCGGGTCGCCCCGGTCGATCTCCAGCGTCCCGACGTGTGCCGGCACCGGCTCCTGGGCCTCGACCTGATCGAGTCGCTGCAGCTGATGCGCGAGCTGCCCGGCCTGAGCGGGCTGCTGCCGGCCCGCGCCGGCGAGCACCGGTCCGGGCAGGCGGGTCCCGGCGGCGATCGGGCCCGGTGCCGCAGGATCCTCGACACCACGCGCGGCATCCCGCAGCTGATCATGCAGGCCGAGGCGAAGCTCGCCATCGGCGTCCCCGGCGACCTCTGGGAGCCCATCGCGACGCCGCCGGACGAGCCGGAGCCGGCCACACCATGGATGCCGCCCATGGAGCCACCACCGGCGCAGCCCCGCACCCACACACCGCCGCCCGTAGACCCGCCGCCGCTGACGAGCCCTCCGCACACGACCACGCCGCCGCTGACGAGCCCGCCGCCGTACACGAGCACGCCGCACCCAAGCACGCCATACACGAGCACGCCGTACACGAGCACGCCGCCGTACGGGTATGCGCTGCCGTTGCCGGACGAGGCGCCGCCGATGCCCGCGGCGCCGCAGTCACCGGCCGCGCCGCCGGCGGCGTTGATCGATGCCGTGGTCGCGGCCCGTACCGGCGCGATCGCGGGCATGCAGGTCGCACCCGCCGCCCGCAGCCGCCTCGAACGGGCGATCCGCAACACGGCGGGCATCGCCGACCGCGAGCAGACCCTCGCGGTCGGGCGGCTGCCGGTCGGCGCGGGGCTGCTCCTCACCGACGCGGCGCTGTACTGGCTGGACAAGGACCGCGGCTCGGTGGTGATCGCGGTCCCCTACCGGGCGTTCCCCGGGCGCACGTTCCGCTCCGTCGCCAGCATCGCCGGGGCGCCACCCACCCACGTCGACCTCGGCGACGGCATCCCCCGCTCGGCGGGCGGGGCGGCGGCCGACCTGATGGACCTGCTGAGCGCCATGCAGGCCGAGCTGCGCGCCACGTCCTGACGCCGCCCGGCGGTGCGTCACCCGACCGGCAGCGGCGCCCCGCAGTTGGTGCAGAACCTGCCGGTGTCGTTGACCTGCCCGCACCGGGCGCAGCCGTTCGCCGGCGGCTGGCCGGGCGCCGCCGGTGCGGGCGGCGGCAGGGCCTTGCGGTGCTCGACGCTGCGTTCGATCACCCTGATCGCGTCGTTGTCGATTCGCGCGGCCTGGACCACGCCCCACACCTGCGTGAGGATCACCGGCCAGAACACGAACGCCGAGATCAGCGTCGGCAGCGCCTGCTGGCCGAGCACTCCCACGCCGGCCCGGGCGACCAGCGCCTGCTCGTCGCACTCGAGCCTGATCTTCAACGCGGTCCGCATGCCCGCCACGGTGCGGAACATGCCGGTGCGGGTGACGTCGACGTCCCACGCGCCGGCCCCGGTCCGCGCCGACACGACCTGGTAGCCGGCGCCCTCGAAGTGCCGGGTCACGTCGGCGACGATCGGCGCCGGGTCGATCGGTGCGTCGAGCCAGAAGCGCCGCTCGCTCTTGAACACGCCCATCGCCGGTTCACCGCTTCCAGGCCGGCTGGACCCCGGCCTGCGGCACCGGCTGCCCGGGGATGGGGCCCGTGGCGGCCACGGCGGGCGCGCCCCCGTAGATGAGCGTCGTGCCGCAGCGCTGGCAGTGCCGCCAGCCGGGCTGGGTCCGCCCGCCGCAGCTGTGGCAGCGCGGCGCCGACCGCACGCTCGCCGCCAGCGCCGCGAGGTTCGCGAACGTCGGCGTGCCGACCCAGCTCTGGATCTCCCTGACCCGCACCGCCAGCAGCGGGTGCGTCGAGGACTGGCTGATCTGCCACTGCAGGAACCGGTCCCACTTCGACTCCCGCAGCGCCTCGTACTCGAGGGCCTGGTCGGCGAAGGGCTGGATGTTCTGCGTGTACCGCGAGTCGTGCCGGATGCCCGCGAACCGGAACATGACCCGGGTGATGGCGTCGGCGCTGCCCATGTACGCCGCGGCCGCCCGGTCCGCCGACAGCTCGCTCTTGCGGCTCCAGTTGCTCAGCGCCATCCGCAGCGGGTGCGAGGCGACGCTGAGCACCGCGGAGGCGATCGGGATGTTGGCGGCGCTGCCGACCTTGACGGTGAGCTCGATGAACTGCGCCATCGAGTGGAACAGCATGTGCTGGCACAGGATGTGCCCGCACTCGTGCGCAATCACCGCCTCGATCTCGTCCGGCGACAGGTGGTCGAGCAGCCCGCTGTACAGCGTGATGGACGTCCTGGTCGCGCCGGTCGTGAACGCGTTGACCGGCCCGAGCGCCAGGTACAGCTCGGGCTCCTCGATCCCGAACGCCTCGCAGATCGGCGGCAGCAGCCGGTAGATCTCCGGCAGCTGGTGCGGCCCGAGCCGGAGCGCCTCCGCGAGCTGGCCGTTGCGGATGAGCCGCTCGCTGAAGTTCTTGTGGTACGTCTTGACCGCGTTCTGCAGCCCGCTCATCGACTCCAGATGGCGCCGCGCCGACTCGTCGGCCGGATGCAGCAGGTCGCTCGCGGAAAACGTCGTCATCCCATCACCCGATTCGTTCGGTCCCGTCCCCACGGGCACATCTGACGGACCGCTCGGCGCTCGCCGCCCGGGATGACCCGTTCGGGGGACGCCGGACCAGGTCGCTGGCATGATCGGGGACGTGGAGGTGGGGCCGCCGATGGCGCCGGCGACGGTCCGGGACCGGGCCGTGGCGCGGCTCATCGACACCGGGGTGCTGGCCGGGGCGGTGCTGGTGCTGGGTCTGGCGGTGCTGCTGCTCGGGGACGGCAGCCGGTTGCCGGCGATGCTGGCCGTGCCGGCCTTCGGGGTGCTGTGCGGCTACGAGTTCGTGATGCTCGGCGCGTACGGCGAAACCATCGGCAAACGGGTGATGCGGCTGCGGGTCGTCCGCCTCGACGGCGACGAGCCCGGGTGGGGTTCCGCGTTCAGCAGGACGTTCTTCCTGACCATCGCCGGCTGCCTGTCGTGCGGCCTCGGCGGGCTGCTGTTCTACCTGTCGCCACTGCTGGACCCGGGACCGTGGAAGCGCGGCTGGCACGACCACGTCGCCGCCACGTTCGTCGTGTCCACCCGGAACTCAGCCGTGATGGCACGCGGCGCGGCCGGCGAGCCGCGGTGGCGTGCTCTCGCACAGCGCGCGCTGGGCCGGTGACAGCCGCCGTTACTGCAGGCCGCCGCGCACCGACGTGATGCGGGAGGTGTTGAAGCCGAGCCAGTGCATGCGCCCCACGTAGCGGGCGTGCTCGACCTTCAGGCACCGGTCCATGATCACCGTCAGGCCGCCGTCGGCCGCGATCCGGGCGCCCTCGGCGTTGATGACACCGAACTGGGTCCACAGCGACCCCGCGCCGATCGCGACGGCGTCGCGGGCGATGCCCGGCAGCGCGTCGGGGGCGCGGAACACGTTGACGATGTCCACCGGGACCGGCACGTCGGTCAGGCTCGGGTAGCTGGTCTCGCCGAGGATCCGCGGCTCGCGCGGGTTGACCGGGATCACCTGGTAGCCGTGCCGCTTGAGGTAGTAGCCGACGAAGTGGCTGGCCCGCAGCTCGTTGCCGGACAGCCCGACGATCGCGATCGTCCGGGCGCCGTGCAGCACCCGCTGGATCGTCAGCGGGTCCTGGTACGAGTTGAGATCGAGGGAGGTCATCAGCCACCTGCCTTGACGTTCGCGAAGCCCTGCTCCAGGTCCCAGATCAGGTCGTCGACCGACTCGGTGCCGACCGACAGCCGCACCGTGCCCGGCGCGACCCCGGCCGCGCGCAGCTCGTCGTCGCTGAGCTGGCGGTGCGTGGTGCTCGCCGGGTGGATGATGAGGCTCTTCGCGTCGCCGACGTTGGCCAGGTGCGACCACAGCTGCACGCCGCGGATCAGGTCCTGCCCGCCCTCGCGGCCGCCGGCGCACTCGAAGGAGAACACCGCGCCCGCGCCCAGCGGCAGGTACTTGTCCACCAGCGGACGGTACCGGCTGCCGGGCAGCCCGGGGTAGGTGACGTTCGCGGCCAGGTCGTGCGCCGCCAGGAACGCAGCGACCCGCCGGGCGTTGGCGACGTGCCGGTCCATCCGCAGCGACAGCGTCTCCAGGCCCTGCAGGAACAGGAACGCGTTGAACGGCGACAGCGCCGCACCCAGGTCGCGCAGCGTCTCCGCACGCAGTTTCATGAGGTACCCGTAGGTGCCGAACGTCTCGTGGAACTGCAGCCCGTGGTACGCCGGCGACGGGTCCGCGACGACCGGGAAGCGCCCGTTGGACCAGTTGAACGTGCCGGCCTCGACCACGACGCCGCCGATGCTGGTGCCGTGCCCGCCGATGAACTTCGTCGCCGAGTGGATGACGATGTCGGCGCCCCACTCGATCGGGCGGCACAGGTACGGCGTGGCGAACGTGTTGTCGACGACCAGCGGCAGGTCGTGCTCGTGCGCGATGCGGGCCAGGGTCTCGATGTCCAGGACGTTGCCCGACGGGTTGCCGATCGTCTCGCCGAAGAACGCCTTGGTGTTGTCGCGGACGGCCTTCGCCCAGGCGTCGGTGTCGTCCGGGTCGACCCAGGTCACCTCGACGCTCATCTTGCGCAGCAGGTGCTTGAACTGGTTGACGGTCCCGCCGTACAGCGCGGACGACGACACCACGTGGTCACCGGGCTGCAGCAGGGTGAACAGCGCCGCCGCCTGCGCCGCGATCCCGCTGGCGAACGCGACCGCCCCGCTGCCGCCCTCGAGGTTCGCGACCCGCTCCTCGAAGACCGCGACGGTCGGGTTCATGATGCGGCTGTACGTGTTGCCGTACTCCTGCAGGTTGAAGTACGCGGCGGCGGACTCGGGGTCCTCGAAGACGTAGCTGGTCGTCTGGAAGATCGGCACGGCCCGCGCGCCCGTGTTGGGGTCGGGGCGCTGCCCGGCGTGCAGCTGCCGGGTCTCGAACCCGAACTCGCGGGCCTCCTCGGCCCGCAGGGGCTTGTCGGTCACGGTGCCTCTTCCAGGTTCAGAAATGCGCGGATCAGGGGCGTCTGCCGGGCTTCCTCCAGCAGGAAGCAGTCATGCCCGTACGGCGCGTCGATGACGTGCAGCTCGACGGGCTTGCCCGTGCTCTCCAGGGCGTCGTGGATCTCCTGCGAGGCCTGCGGCGGGTACAGCCAGTCGGACGTGAACGCGATCAGCAGCGTCCGGGCCCGCACGTGTTCCAGCGCCCGCTCCAGCGACCCCTCGCCGTGCTGGCGGGCTAGGTCGAAGTAGGTCAGGGCGCGCGAGGTGTAGAGGTACGTGTTGGCGTCGAAGCGCCGCACGAACGTCTCCGCCTGGTGCCGCAGGTAGCTCTCCACCTGGAACTCGGCGTCGGTGATCGTGTAGCGGATGTCGTCGGCGTGCTGCAGCCGCCGGCCGAACTTGTCGCCCATCGACGCCTGCGACAGGTAGGTGACGTGACCGACCATCCGCGCCACGCCCATGCCGGCGTCGGGCTTCCGGCCGGTGCCGTAGTACTGCCCGCCCTGCCAGTCCGGGTCGCGCATGATCGAGTCGCGGGCGATCGCGTTCCACGACAGGCCCTGCGGGTGCAGCGCGTGCGTGCTGGCGATCATCACGACCGCGTCGACCTGGTCGGGGTAGAGCACCGCCCACTGCAGCGCCTGCATCCCGCCGAGGGACCCTCCGGCGACCGCGGCCAGCCGCTCGATGCCGAGCACGTCGAGGAGGGCGCGCTCGGTCCGTACCATGTCCGCGACCGTGATCACGGGGAAGTCGGCGCCGAACGGCCGGCCCGTCCCGGGGTCGATCGACGAGGGGCCGGTGGTGCCCGCGCAGCCGCCGAGCAGGTTCGTCGACACGACGAAGTACCGGTCGGTGTCGAACGCCTTGCCCGGGCCGATCATCCCGTCCCACCAACCGAGACCCTTGCCGGCCGAGCCGTCGCGGTCCTCGGCGCCGAAGCCGTCGCGGGTGCTCTCCCTCGGCCCGCTGGACTCCCCCGCCGCGTGCGCGTCGCCGCTCAGCGCGTGGCAGACGAGGAGCACGTTGTCCCGTTGCGGGCTCAGCGTCCCGTACGTCTCATATGCGACACGAACCCCGGACAGCTCCTGGCCGCAGTCAAGCTGGACCGGTCCGGGCAGGTCGGCATACTGGGTCTCGACGACGCCGACCGAGCCGGCGGCGCGGGTCGAGGCTGAACTCATGGTGGCGATCATAGCCGTCGCCGCGAAGCCGATGTACTGTCAACCATCCCGATGGGGAATATGGCTGTTTGAAGGGAGCGTCATCCGATGACCACGGTTGAGAACGGCGTCAACGTGCAGGCCCTGCTCGAGGCGCGCACCGCGCTGCAGAGCGCGCCCGAGGCCGCGCAGTTCACCTGGCGGGCGACTTCGAAGTGGGACCACGGCGTGCACAGCACCACGCGGGTCCAGCAGTTCTACGGCCTCGGCCAGGAGCAGAGCCACAAGAACGAGTCCGTGTTCGACGCCGACCACCCCGCGGTCTTCGCCGCCGAGGACAACGGCATCACCCCGATCGAGTACCTGCTCGTCGGCCTCGCCGGCTGCCTCACCGCGGGCGTGGCGTCGGTCGCGCAGAACCGCGGCATCCAGCTGCGCTCCGTCGACGCCGTCGTCGAGGGCAAGCACGACATCCGCGGCATCCTCGGCGCCGACGCCGACGTCCGCAACGGCTTCAACGACATCAAGGTGACGTTCACCATCGACGCCGACGCGTCGAAGGAGGACATCCAGGCGCTCGTCGCGCAGTCGCAGAAGCGGTCCGCGGTGTTCGACGCGCTGACCAACCCCACCGACGTCACGGTCGAAGTGGCCTGAGGCCGCCACGTTGAACGTCACCACCGTCGTCATCGGCGCAGGGCACGCCGGCCTCGCCGCCAGTCACTTCCTCCGCGAGCGGTCCATCGACCACGTCGTGCTGGAGCGCGGCGAGGTCGCCAACTCGTGGCGCCGCGAGCGGTGGGACTCCCTGCGGCTGCTGACGCCCAACTGGCTGACCCGCCTGCCCGGGTCCGCCTACGACGGCGCCGACCCCGACGGGTACATGACGATGGGCGAAGTGGTCGACTTCATCGAGCGCTTCGCCGCCGTCACCGCCGCTCCCGTCCGCACCGGCACCACGGTGACCTCGGTGCGGCGGGTCGACGACGGGTATCACGTGGTCACCGACCAGGGCCTGTTCCGCTGCCGGACCGTGGTCATCGCGAGCGGCGCCTGCAACCGGCCCGTGGTGCCGGCGCTCGCCTCGGCGGTCCCCGGTGACGTCGAGCAGTTCACGCCCTTCGACTACTCCGGGCCGTCCAAGCTCCCGGAGGGCGGCGTCCTGGTCGTCGGTGCCTCGGCGACCGGCGTGCAGCTCGCCGCCGAGCTGCAGCGCTCCGGCCGGCCGGTGACCCTCGCCGTAGGGGAGCACACGCGGCTGCCCCGCACGTACCGCGACCGCGACATCCTCTGGTGGATGGACGCCTCCGGGGTGTGGGACCAGCGCCACGACGAGATCGACGACCTCACCCGCGCCCGCCGGCTGCCGTCGCCGCAGCTCGCCGGCACGCCGGACCGCTCGACGCTGGACCTCAACGCCCTCACCGACCTCGGCGTCCAGCTCGTCGGCCGCTGGGCCGGGCTCCGCGACGGCCGCGCACTGTTCTCCGGCGGCCTGCGCAACGTGTTCTCCCTCGCCGACCTCAAGCAGCAGCGCCTGCTGCGGGGGTTCGACGCCTTCGCCGGCCTCCCGCCGATCGAGCCGCTGCCCCCGACCCGGGTGCCGGCCACCTCCCGGCTGCACCTCGACCTGACCTCCGGCGAGATCCGCAGCGTCGTGTGGGCGACCGGCTTCCGTCCCGCGTACGACTGGCTCGACGTCCCAGTCCTCGACCCGAAGGGCAACCTGGACCACGACGGCGGCGTCCTGCCCAGCCCCGGCCTCTACGCCCTCGGCCTGCCGGTCCTGCGCCGACGCAAGTCCACCTTCATCCACGGCATCGAGGACGACGCCCGCTTCGTCGTCTCCCACCTCGCCGACCACCTGGCGGCGCGCCCCTGATTGAATGGGTCCAGCATCGCGTGCCGGTGACGGTCTGCGTCAGGCATGGAGGTGCGGGATCGAAGGGCGGCCATTCCATGGCATCCCAGCACGGCGACCGGGCGGTCGCGTTCAGCCTCCAGCTCGAGCAGGCGCACCAGGAGCTGCGGCGGCAGCTCGCCACCCTCAGGGCCGGCTCCCCCGGCACGCTCACCACGCACTGCCTCGCGTTCTGCGCCGCGGTGGCCGCGCACCACCAGGGCGAGGACGCCGGCATGTTCGCCGACCTGCTGCGGGAGCGCCCCGACCTGACCGGCACGGTCGCCAAGCTCGTCGAGGACCACGAGATGATCGCGTGGATCCTGACCCGCATCACCGACCTCCTGCGGGGCCCCTCGACGGACTCGCTCGCCGGAGAGCTCGACGGCCTGGCGGCGATCCTCGAGTCGCACTTCCGGTTCGAGGAGCGCACGATCAGCGCCGCCCTCGACGCCACCCCGGACACCGGCTGGTCCGCCGGGGTCTTCGAGTTCCGCGACGCTACCGGCGGGCCGCCGTCCTGACCGTCAGGGCCTCGCACACCCCTTCGGCGAACGCGCGCGGGTGCGTCAGGTTGCCGTTGTGGCCACCGGCGAAGCTGTGCGCCGGGGTTTCCAGGTGTACGGCGAGCGCCTGCGCCGCCAGGTAGTCGAATCCGTCCCGCGGGCTGGTCCGCCCCACGGCCGGGATGACGTGCGCGGCCTTCGGCACGTCGCGGAGCTCCAGGCCGTCGGCGAGCACCGCCGCCAGGTCGTTGGTGAGGAAGTAGTCGAAGTTCGCGGCCCGCGCCTCGGTGAACGGGAACGGGGTGATTCCCGGCTCCGTCTCCTGTGCGCGCGGGTCGATCCCGAGCACCGCGGCGACCCGCGCCGCCGCAGCCCGCCAGCCCTGCTCCCGGTGCACCCGCCGGACACTCTCCAGGCCCCCCCGCGCCGCGGCCTCCTCGGCGGCGGTCAGGAACCGCAGCGCGATCGGCTCGTGCGCGACAAGCGTGCCGACAGTGCCGGGATGCGCGGCGATCAGGTGCAGGCCGATGACCGCGCCGAGGCTGAGCCCGAGCATCAGCGCCGGCTCGTCGGTGACCTGCCGCAGCACGGCGGCCGCGTCGTCGGCGTGCTGCCGCACCGACACCGGGGCGGCCGGGTCGTCGGGCCTGCTGCGGGACAGCCCCCGCCGGTCGTACGTCACGACCGTGAACCGCCCGGCGAGGTGACCGACCAGGTCGACGGTCCTGCCGGCGTCGCCCTCCCCGCTCTGCGCGACCAGCAGCACCGGCCCGCGGCCGATGACGTCGTAGTGGATCCGGGCTCCGTCGACCTTCACTGAGGTGTCCATGCCGCCCAACGTAATACATCATTTCTGATGCATCAAGAATGATGTACTCTGCCTCACATGGGTCCCGTGGAACTGATGCTGCTCGGCCGCACGCTCATGAAGCTCGGCGAGCAGGCCCTGCCGTCGACCAGCGGCGGCGAACGCACCGTCGTCATCGTCATGTCCGACGTGTACGAGCACCCCGGCACCACGGTCGGCGAGGTCGCCGCCCGGACCGGCCTCCCCCAGAGCGCGGTCTCGGGCGCCGTGGCCCGCCTGCGCGAGGCGGGCTCCGTGCTCGCCGAGCCGGACCCCGCCGACCGCCGCCGCCAGCTCCTCGCCCGCAACCCCAACCCCACCGCCCGCCAGCGCGAGGTCGCCGCCATCGACATCGCCCCGACGGTCGCCGCCGCCCTCAGCACCGACGAGCCGGCGGCCCTCACCGAGGTCCTGACCGCACTGGAAACCGTGGCCCGCCACCTCCGCCCTCACCGCTGACCGCTGGCTACACCCATCCCACCTGGACGAGGATCTCCGTGGCGATCTCGGCGGGGGTGCGGTCGTTCGCGACCGTGAAGTCCTCGACGGCGGTCGCGACCGGTGGCCGGTCCAGCGCCCGCAGGTGTTGTTCGAGCTTCGACCCGGCGTCTCGTCGGTACAGGCGGTCGCGGACGGTGCCGACATCAGCGGTCAACCTGACCACCCGGACGGCACAGCCCGCGAGGCTCTCCTCATACCGTTCCCGCTGGGCCACGCTGTCGACGATCGCCGCGACGACGACGAACCGCGCGCCGGCGGCCCTGAAGTTCGCCCACACCGAGGCCAGGTTGGCGCACTTGAGCTCGTCATAGCCTCCCGCACGCGGCCCGAACTGCGCCAACAGGTCCGTGTCGACGACCGCCGTGACGTGACCGGCCCCGGTCAGCACCCGTCCGACCGCGTCCGCCACGGTCGACTTCCCCACCCCGGCGACACCGGTGAGCAGCAAGCCCCGGCAGTCAGGCAGCTGACCGGCCGCCGCGTCCGGCCGCAGCGGAAACCAGTAGCTGACCGTGGGACCTTGCGCGGCAAGACCACCGCCCAGCGACTCGTACAGCGCCCGGGCCGCGGCATTCGCCTCACCCGTCGTCAAGAACATCCTGCTGGCACCGGCCCGCACACCGGCCGCCATGAACGCCCGCAACAACGCCCTGCCGACCCCCCGCCGGCGATACTCCCGCGCCACCTCCAGCCGATGCAGGTACAGCATCGAGGACGCATCCGGCCGGATCAGGTGATAACCCCAGCACCAACCGAGGACCTCCGCACCGTCAGAGGCCACGAAGGCCAACGCGCCCGGACTGCCCAGAAACGCCCGGCCCCCACCCGGCACCACCCCGAACTCGGCCATCGCCCGATCGAAGAGCCGAACGTCGGCCGCCCCCACTCGACTGATCACACACCATTGTGCCCCTCAGCCAACCAAGATCCTGAATCTCTTCCTGCAGGTCGCCCCGATGCTGTGCTCGCACTACGGGCCGGGCATCGCCCCGACACGCAGCGACCAGGCCGTCGAGAACCGCTCCACCGCGCTGTTTGTGTGAGGCTTCGGTGAAGCATTTGGCGGACGGGATGGCGGCCCTGTCGTCAGGCTCTCGCCTTGAAGTCGGGCCAGGGCTGCATGTCGGGCTCGTCGCCGTTCTCCAGCATGTCCCACCAGCCGGTGCGGCCGACGTAGGCCTCGAACCACGCCTCCAGGCTCGTTGCATCGACGTACCACGCCAGGTCTGGAACGCCGGGGTTCGGCTCGAAGAGCAGCACCGTGCCCTGCTCGCTGCGGCAGTCGACGGGTGCAGCGTGAATCCAGCGCGCGCTCGGCTCTGTCGATCTCCTCGGCGCCCAAGGGAGCGGGCCGGTCGGCGAGCGACAGCATCGGCTCGTCCTCGGCCGCCCTCGCCGCGATCCGAGCCAGCAAAGAGCCGTAGTCGGTCATGGTCACATCATCGCCACGCCGCCGGACCGGACGCCAGGCGGCCATGCCATCGCTCATGCCTGACCTGAATGCCGCTCGCTACCCATCGTGGAGCTGCTCCAACGGTCCGTGATCGACGTCCGGGCCCTCCGGACGACTTCTGGCTACTTGACAGTCCTCCCCGTCCTAGAGGGCGGGGATTCCCTGGGTCACCCCAGGGGGTTCCTGCTTCACCGACGACTGCCCCGTCCGAGAGGACTCTCGTTGAGGTCTTACACCGCCTCCACAGGCAATCACGGAGAGCCCCTCCGCGAGGATGTTGCGGGCCGCGTTGACGTCGCGGTCGTGGGTGTGCCGCACCGGCAGGTCCACGACCGCACGTGCAGCGGCATCCGCTCAGCGAGCGCACCACAGGTCGAGCACAGCTTGGACGACGGGAACCAGCGGTCCACGACGACCAGGGTCCGGCCGTACCATTCGGCCTTGTATTCGAGCATGGTGCGGAACTGCCGCCAGGCCGCGTCGCCGATGGCGCGGGCGAGGCGGTGGTTTCGGATCATGTTGCGCACCGTCAGGTCCTCGATCACGATCGTTTGGTTTTCACGAACGAGCCGAGTGCTCAGCTTGTGCAGGTGATCCCTGCGCCGGTCGGTGATCCGGGCGTGGACGCGGGCGACCTTCAGCCGCGCCTTGGCCCGGTTCGCGGAGCCCTTCTCCTTGCGGGCGAGGTTGCGTTGGGCGCGGGCGAGCGCGGCCCGGTCCCGGCGTTCATGCTCAGGGTTGGTGACCTTCTCCCCGGTGGACAGGCAGAGCAGGCTGTTGAGCCCTGCGTCGACACCGACCGCGCCCGTTGCCGCAACGTCGGGGATCACATCGTCACAGAGCAGCGACACGAACCAGCGGCCCGCGGTGTCCTGCGACACGGTCACCGTGGACGGCGAAGCCCCCTCGGGCAGCGGCCGGGACCACACGATGTCCAGGGGCTCGGCCATCTTGGCCAGGGTGAGCCGGCCGTCGCGCCAGCGGAACGCGCTGGTCGTGTGCTCCGCCGAGCGCCGCGACCGCTTCCTGGACTTGAACGTCGGATACCTGGCACGCTTCGCCCAGACGTTCGTGAACGCCACCTGCACGTGGCGCAGCGCCTGCTGCAACGGCACGCAGGAGACCTCGTTGAGAAACGCCAGCTCCCCGGTCCTCTTCCAGCCGGTCAGCATCGCGCTCGTGGCGTGGTAGTTGACCCGTTCCCGGCGCAGCGTCCACGCCTCGGTCCGGGCCTGCAACGCCAGGTTGTAGACCAGTCGGACACACCCGAACGTCCGAGCAAGGTCGGCGGCCTGCCCAGGGGTCGGGTAGAAGCGGTACCTGAACGCCCGCTTCACCGTCCCGGACACGGCTCACACGATAACCGCCTGGATGGTGAACCTTGCGGTGGCACCCGGGCAAACACCGATCCGCCTTGGCGGCGGATCGGCTTTCCCTGCCCTGCTCCGCAGGAGTTCCGTTTCCTCCCCGGCCTGAAGGCCGGAGTATCCACGGAAGGAATCCGATGACCATCTCCAGCAGGCCGCCGCAGCCCGCCGGGGGATCGCTACGAGCTCGATCCGCGACATGCCGCGCACCCGAGGGCCTGCCGTCGAGCGCCCCCTGCCACGGTCGCGTCGGGTGAAGGTGACGTCACGGGCGTGCAGGTCCGCGTCGCGGACGCGTTCGGCGGCGGTGCCCGTTCTGTATCAGGGCAGCGCCGCCGAACGCCTCCCGCAGTGACGGCGGCATGGACGAGCACGTGGCGGGTGTCGTCAGCCGGGACCTCCTTCGGGGGCGCGGGTCAGGCGGGTGCGGAGGCCGTCGGCCTCGGGCATGCCGAGGTCGGTGAACAGCCTGACCGCCTCCTCGTGGTGGGCGCGGGCGCTGGACAGGTCGTGCAGGGCCTCGTGGGCGTCGCCGAGGCCGAGGTGGGCGCGGGCCTCCTGGTCGCGGGCGGCGGCGATCGTCGCGGCGGCGAGGGCGGCCGCGTGGTGGGTGAGGGCGGTGGACGGGTCGCCGAAGGTCATCGCGGCCTCGCCGAGGCCGTTGCGCGCCCAGGACTCGCCGAGGCGGTCGCGGCCGTCGAGGAACAGCTCCAGGGCCTGGCGGTGGTGCGCGGCGGCCTGCTCCGCCCGGCCGAGCCGGTGCTCGACGATGCCCAGGTCGGTCAGGGCGGCGGCCACTCCCAGGAGGATGCCGAGCTGCTCATACAGCATGAGCGCCCGCTGCTGGTGCGCCTCGGCGGGACTGAAACGGCCCAGGCGCTCCTCGACGAGGCCGAGGTTGTTGAGGGCGCGGGCCTCGCCGGTGCGGTCGCCGGCCTGCTCGAACAGGTGCAGCGAGCGCTCGAACCTGGCGGCGGCGGCCTCGAGCCGGTGCCGCTGCCCCTCGGCCAGGCCATGCCCGAAGGCGGCGCGGGCCTGACCGGCGAGGTCGCCGAGGTCGGCGAACAGGGCCTCCGCCCGGTCGAACTGCGCCGTGGCGGTGACGGGCCGGCCCTGCCGCAGCAGCGCCAGGCCGAGGGCATCGCGGGCCGCCGCCTCCCTCGCCGGGTCGCCGAGCGCCGCGTCGGCGGCGAGACCGTGGACGGCGACCGCGTCGGCGGGCGGCCCGTCGACGAGGTGGCGCGCCAGGGTCGCCGCCAGGTCGATGGTGTGCGCCGGGTGCCCGCTCGTCGCGGACTCGGCGACGATCGCGAGCAACGCCGCCCGCTCGGCCTCCAGCCACGCGTGGGCCGCGACCCGGTCGCCCGGCGGCAGGGCCGGCGACGGCGCCGCCGCCACCTGCCCACGCGGGAACAGCGTGGCGACGGCGCTCGCCGCGGTCACGCGGTAGAAGTCGAACATCCGCCGGCGGGCCTCCGCCGGCTGCTCGGCGTGTGCGCCCGCATACGCCCGCAGCAGGTCATGCATGCCGAAGCGGCCCGGACCGGTCCGGTGCGCGAGGTGCGCCCGGACGAGCAGCGCCAGGGCGTCGCGCGTCTCCGCCAGGCCGGCACCGGTCAGGCTCGCGGCGGCGTGCGCGTCGAAGTCCGGGCCAGGATGCAGCCCCAGCAGGCCGAACGTCCGCGCGACCGGCTGCGGCAGGTGCCGCACCGACCACGACAGGACCGCCGGCACCGACGCCCGGGGGTCCTCTGCGGCGGCGAGCACGGCGAGCCGGCGCCGCTGGTCGTGCAGCTCGTCGACCAGGTCCTCCAGCGTCGCCTCGGGGCGTGCCGCGATCAGCTCGGCCGCGACCCGCAGCGCCAGCGGCAGCCGGGCGCACTGCTCGGCGAGGGTGGCGACGGCGTCGGGCGCGGACCGGGCCCGCGCCCCGATCAGCCGCCGCAGCAGGACCTCGGCGTCGCCGGCGGTAAGCAGGTCGACCTCGACCCGCCGGGCGCCGTCGACGGCGACGAGCCCCGGCAGCGTGTCGCGGCTCGTCACCAGCACCGTGCACGACGCGGTGCCGGGCAGCAGCGGCCGGACCTGCTCGGCCGACGACGCGTTGTCCAGCAGGAGCAGCAGCGGGCGGTCGGCCACCTCGGTGCGGAACCGGGCGGCCCGGTCGTCCTCGTCGACCGGCACGTCCTCGGCGGCGACCCCCAGCGCCGTCAGGAACCTGGTGAGGGCGTCGCCGGCGGCCATCGGCCGGGCCGGGTCATAGCCGCGGAGGTTGACATACAGCTGCCCGCCGGGGAACCGGTCGCGGACGTGGTGCGCCCACCGCACCGCGAGGGCCGTCTTGCCGACGCCCGCCGGCCCGGTCACGACCGCGACGAACACCGCCGTCGGCTGGTCGGCGGCCGCGACCGCCAGCGCGTCGAGGGCGGCCAGCTGCGCCTCCCTGCCGGTGAACGCCGACACGTCCGGCGGCAGCTGCGCCGGCACCCGGCCGGCACCCACCCGACCGCCGGCGGGCGGCTCGACGGCGACCCCGGCCGCGCAGCGGCGGAAGTCCTCGGCGTCGGCGCCGGTCAGGCCGAACACCTGCGCCAGCAGCCGCACCGTCGGCGGCCGCGGCACCCCGATCCGGCCGCCCTCCAGCTTGACGATGCTGCGGACGCTCAGGCCGGCCTTCGTGGCCAGCTCCTCCTGCGTCAGCCCCAGACGCTGCCGGTGAGCACGCACGAGCGCTCCGAACGCCCCGTCGACCTCGACCATCGCCATCCCCAGACCGCGTGTTCTGCCGCTGCCGCCACCCTATGCCTCCGGTACGACAAGTTCCGACCAAGTTCCGGTCAACGTCCTGGAGGTCCGGCCACCCGTCGGCGACGATGAATCCAGCAAGGACGGCACCGGTGACACGAGGGCACCGGTGCCGTCCTTGCTGTGTGCGATGGTTCAGGTGACGGCGTACAGCTCGGCGAGCACCTCCGACAGGGCGGCCGCGTCGCAGCGCCCCATCGGGATGCGGCGCGCGACCTGCCAGTGGTCCGACCACGAGTCGTCGGCCCAGATCTCGGTGACGCGCTGCTCGCGGACGGCGGTGACGGCCGACGTCTCCACCCCCGGGTCCAGCTCGACCAGCACCGTCAGGCCGCCGGGCAGCCGGTGGGCGAGCTGCGTGTGCAGCCGCTGCTGCCGGTGGTATCCGTTGCCCTGCCACCGGGCGCCGCCCAGCAGGTGCGCGATCCGGTCCGCCGGCACCGGCCCGAACCCGGTCAGGCTCGTCATGTCGCGCTGCGCCTCGGTGAGCGCCATCGCTGGGCGGTACAGCTGCGGAAACGGCTGCAAGAGCTCGTAGTCGGCGAACACCTGCACCCAGCCGGCCAGGTCCCCGCCGAGGTCGGCCGGGTGCACGACGCCGAGCCACGCGTCGCCGCCGACGGTCACGGTCGCGTCGTGACGGTCGGTGAAGCTGCCGTCCTCCGCGATCCGCAGCGCCCGGACCAGGTGGTCGCGCGGCCCGTACTCGCCCCACAGCAGCCGCCGCGCGATCGGCCCCAGCACCGGGTGCGGCAGGACGACCGCCGGGAGGTCGCGGGCCGGCCGGAACCGGCGCGCGAGCATGTCCCGTTCCAGGCGCGCGACCTGCGCCGCCGCGGTCGACCGCAGGTCCTTCTTCAGCCGCAGGAAGTGTTGGTACGCCTCAGGGTTCGTGTCCTTGACCCCCGGCTTCGGCGGCCGGGCGAGGCGCCGCCCGTCGGCGTCGGCGACGAACGCCGTGAGGTGCCCGTCGACGCCCACCGTGAACGCGCGCGGCCCGTAGTCGAGGGTGACGCCGGTGTCCAGCCCGTGCGCCGGCGCCAGCCGGTCCGCCAGCTGCGTGACGGTCATCCCGCGCCGCGCGGCGGCCTGCGCCAGGTAGTCGCCGACCCGGTCGTTCGTCGGCCCGGCCGACAACCGCTCCTCGACCGCCAGCAGGTGCCGCAGCGCCGCGTCGGTGCCGGCCGTGGCCAGCACTGCGAGCCCCTCGACCGACCGCTCCCACCGGCCGCCCTGCGACCACGACCGCCGCAGCGGCGCGAGCATGTCCATTGTGGAGTCGTCGCCGACGTGGGCCTGGGCCGGCACGACCCACGCCTCCGCCGGCGGCATCCCGTCCGCCACCCACGCCGTCAGCAGCGCCCGACCGAACTCCGCCAGACTCCCCCGGTCACAGTCGTCGATGCGTGCACCCGTTTCCGGATCCGGCAGGTGTACGAGCGGCTGCCGCGCCTTCGACGACTCCACACCCGACGTGGGACGGTCCCGCCGCGGGGCCGGATCGCCGGGCGGCGGCTCGGGCGGATCCGCCAGCCGCGACCGGGTCAGCCCGTCGACCAGCAGCGCGACCTCGTCCAGCGGCATCGTCCCGCCACCGGCCAGGCGGATCTCCGGCAGCCGCTCCGGCAGCGTCCACGCCGGCCGCTTCCCTCTCCGCGCCGCCGGTTGCCCGAGTCCGGCGGCGACCAGGTCGGCGACGTCCGGCCCGTACTCCGCGGCGGCCTCGGCGATCGTCGGCCCGTGCCCGATCGAGGCCAGGAACCGCAGCCCCTCCTCGGCGTGCTGCCGCTCCCTGGCGGAGCGTCCCGCCGCGGCCGGGATCAGCGCCCGCGCCGCGGTCCCGGCGTGCCGGCCCAGCCACAGCCGCGCCCACAGCCGCGCGGACCCGAGGTGCCGCAGCCACCCGGCCACCAGCGTGGCCACCTCCGGCGCCCGGAACGGCAGCAGCAGCGCACCCAGCTCGTCCGCGTGCTCCTTCGCCTCGCCGCGCACGAACGGCAGCGCGTCCAGCTCGAACCGCGCCACGAGCACCCGGCACAGATCGACCCGCTGCCGGTGCCGCAGCATCACCAGCTTGCCGAGCAGCGCCCGCGCCGGCACCTCCGGCCCCTTCGCGAACAACCACACCACCTGCGGCGGCGTCAGGTCCGACACCCGGTCCGCGCCGGCGGCCACCGCACCCCAGTCGGGCCGCTCAAGGCCGTGCTCGAGCGCCGCGGCCCGCGACCACCACAGGTCCCGCTCCCCGTCCTCCCACGCCATGCCGGCGGGCTCCTTGCACACCAGCCCCTCGACCACGACCCGCCCTGCCGCCATCGTCCCGGCCTCCCCGCTCGTCCCCGCCGGCGGCGTGGTCCTGCCACCCGGCCCGGTCCGGCGACCGTACCGGATCGCTACGTTCCCTCCGGGATCGAGCCGACCCGGGTGAGGTCAGCGGGCGGACGTCGTGGGAGGTGCCGGCCGGCGCTTGGGGAGGCGTTCCTCGAACGTCGCGCGGAGATCGTCGGGCAGGCAGTCGATCGCGAGCAGGCCGGGCAGCAGCTCCGTCTCGGTCATGTACGCGCGGAACGCCTGCGCGATCGTCACCCCGTGCGCCGGACGGTCCAGGACGGTCACCGGGTCGCCGGCCCACACCTCGCCCGGCTCCACCACGCGCAGGTACGCGCCCGGGCGGACAGACCGGGTGAACGTCTTCAGCCAGCGCGGCTCGCCCATCTTGTGCTGGAACGTGGAGCAGGGAATCCGGCCGAACGTCGGCTGCAGCACCAGCCGCGGGCCGATCCGCCACAGCTCGCCGATGACGGCGCCGTTGACGTCGACGCCCTCCGTGGTCAGGTTCTCGCCGAAGAGCCCGTTGGCGAGCCGGCGGGTCAGCCGGGCCTGCCACCAGTCGTAGTCTTCCCGGGCGTACGCGTACACCGCCTGGTCGTCGCCGCCGTGGTTCTGGATGTCGTAGATCTGGTCGCCGACCAGGCCCGTGTGCAGGCCGGTCGTCTTCGGTCCCGGCGCGCGCACGGTCACCAGGTGGTCGACCGGCTGCTTGTTGATGCCTGTGAGACCACCCTTGGCCGGGTTCGGCTCCGGCACCGCGAGGTTGACCGAGAGAATCCTGCTCACGCGGAGCAACCTACCGACCCCGGCCGATGCCCGCCGCCCAATTTTCCGTCCGCCGCCATCGCCATGAACCTGCTCGACGCCAGGTGACGGGCCGCGAAGAGGCCTCCCGCCACCGCAAGCGCTGACCAACCCGCAACCACCAAGCGGTGCCGGCGGCAGTGGCTGCCCATAGGGCGCCGGCACCGCAGTGGTTGGCGTGGTGCGGTGGCGGGGGTCAGGTCGTGGTCAGGGTCCGCTGCAGGCGTTTCGCTTCGACGACGAGGCGGGTCGAGCCCTTGCGTGCGGCCAGGTCCGCGAGGCCCGGCACCTCACCCCTGCTGCCCGACGCCGCCGCCGTGGTCGAGGCGAGCGTCAGCAGGTCCGGCAGTCCGCGGGGCGTGACGTGCGCCTTGCCGTCCGCACCTCCCCCGCCGCCCCGGACAGCCGCCCCCGACGCCGCAGTCGCCCCAGTCGAGCCGGAAGCCCCAGCCGAGCCGATGGCCGCGGCCAGGTCCCTGGCGGCGGCCCTGACGGCGGCTCTGGTGAGGGGTGCGGCGGACGCCGGCGGGGTGATGGCGGGGCCCGGTGCGAGCCTGCTGGTCTCCGCCGGCAGCAGGCCGCCGAGCGCGCCCGCCGCGATCCGCCACGTCAGCGCCGGGGCGATGCGGCCCGCCTCCTCCAGCTGGGTGACGACGCGGCTCAGGACGATCAGCTTGGTGCCGGCCATGCGGGCCAGCTGGGCGCCGAGCTCGCCGCCGTCGAACTCGTCGGTGCCACCGAGGGCCATGAGCGCGTCGAGCGCGGCGATGCGCTCGTCGGCCTGGGTGGCGGCGAGGCCGTAGGCGACGGCGGTGAGGGTCGCGGGGCCGACCGGGCCGGCAAGGTCGGCGAGCAGCGGCAGCAGCTGGACATTGCCACGGCCGGAGTCGAGGTCGGCGGCGCCGGCGATGAGGGGCAGCAGGCACGCGGCGACGATCTCCCGCTGCGACGGCAGCACCGCCGGCCACAGTGCGGCCAGGCCGAGGCCGTCGCTGTCGCCGTTGACGACCGGGGGTGCCGCGAGCTCGGTCAGCCAGTAGGGGTCCAGACCGGACCGGTCCGGCGATGAGGTGGCGTAGAAGCGGGACTCGGGCAGCCATTCGAGATAGCGGCCTCGCTCGGCGCGCTGGCGGTGCACGCGGACCACCCGGACGTCGGGTCGGCCGGCGCCGCCGGTCTCCAGCCACTCGACGAGGGTCCGGCCGGCGTCGGAGGTCAGGGTGCGGGCCTGCCGCAGCGTGTCGGGGTCGGCGTCGGCGGGCAGCCGGTACAGCGCCTGGCGCAGGTCGTGCTTCCACGGCTGCCAGCCCTCCCGCTCGGCCCGGGCGAGCCGCTCGACCAGCGCGGCGGGGTCGAGCAGCCCGTTGACCAGGGTGGGCGTCGCGACCAGGGACGGGACCGGGTCGGTGGACAGCCGCATGACGATCTCGGCCAGCCGGATCGTCAGGACGCCCTGCAGCTTTGCGTAGGAGTTGCCGAGGCGGAGGTCGGCGGGGGTGCCCTTCAGCGCGCGGGCCGCGTCGTCGAGGACGAACGGCAGCCCGGCGGCCTTGTTGAGCACCGCGGTGAACATCGCGACCGTGCGCCAGTGGCCCTCGGAGCCCCACCAGCCGTCGCCGATCCGGTTGTGGGCCCGCTGCAGCACCGGGGCGATCGCGGCGCGCAGCCCGACGGGGTCGGCGGCGTGCATGCGGACGACCGCCGCGAGGACCCGCTCGAACGGCACCGTCTGCCAGTCGGTCTGGTCGAGCGCGGCGATCTCCTCCGCCAGCTCGTCGGGGGTGGCGATCGGCTCGGGCATGTCGGCGGCGCCGACCGGCCCGGTCAGCAGGTCCGGCTCGGGCGTGACGACCTGCACGTCGGTGGCCCCGGGGACCGCGTGCTTCGCCAGGAACGCCGCCGAGCGGTCGCGGGCCTGGACGTCGGGATGGTCGGCGGCAACGGCCACGACCTCGGCGATCTCGGCGACGCGGGCGGGGTGCCGCTTCGCGAGCTTCTCCAGCCAGATCAGCTGCGCCTTGACGAGGCCCTTCTCGCTGCGGGTGAGGACGGTGCGGGACGCGTCGAGCAGCGACTCCAGCTCCAGGCCGCCGGCCGCCTCAGCGTTCTTCAGCGCCTTCTGCGCCATCGTCGCCACCGAGCCCATGGCGTCGGAGAGCAGCTTCAGGTAGATCGTGGTGCGCTCGGCGACCTCGGCCTCCGTCGGGGCGAGCTTGTCGTGGAAGCTGACGAACGCGTGCAGCACCGCCTTGGGGCGGCCGGCGAGCAGGGCGTCCAGGCAGCGGTCGAGGATGTCGGCACGCGGGAACCGGCCCTCCTCGACGAGGGCGGCGACGGCGAAGAGGATGCCGGGCCACGTGATCCACTTGCCGGTGTCCGGGTCGTGGCCGCCGATGGTGGCGGCGATCCCGTCGCGCTCGAACGCGTGCGGCAGCAGCACGTCGGTGAACGGGCTGCCCCGCAGCTTGTCCAGCACGACCTTGTCCCGCTCCGCCAGCTGCAGCGACAGCAGCCAGCCGTCGACGAACCGCTCGCCGGTCGGGACCGGCACGCCGGTGGCGACCACCAGGTCCGCGACGAGGCGCCACGGGGGCAGCGACCCACCGTCGCGCGGCAGCTTGCCGGCCAGCCTGGTCGCGAGCTCACCGAGCCACGGCACGCCGCGGTCGGCGGCGGCGCGCAGCACCGGCTGCGGCTGGATGGCCGACCAGGGCCAGCCGCGCCGGGCGATCACGGTGACGGCCTTCGCGGCCGTCGACACGCATCCGACGGCGGCGACCGCATAGGCGGTGGCCTGCTGCGCGTTGAACCAGGTGCCGGCGTCCCCGCGCAGCGCGACGAGCTTGTGGCCCAGCTCGGCGCGCTGGGACTCGTCGAGGTCGCGCAGCGCCTCCACGGTGGCCGCGAAGTTGCCCTTCTGCAGCATGGTCAGCAGGTCGGGCCACGCGATCGGGCCGGAGCGGCGGCGGGTGAAGAGACTCACCGGGTCACCGCCGGGGCGGCGGCGCGGGCCAGCTCGGTGGCCAGGGCGTGCTTGCAGGGGCCGCGTCCGCCGCGGTACTTCGCCCACCACGGGCAGGTGCAGTGCAGCGCGTCGCCGGCCGCGCGGACCCGGTAGGTCTCCTCGCCGCTGCGCACGCTCGCCCCGGACCCGTCCAGCGTCACCGCGCCGGTCTCGACGAGCGCCCGGGCGCCGGCCAGCCGCGGGTTGTGCCGCTCGGCGCGCTGCGCGTCATAGGGCAGCACGCGGTGGAAATAGGCGGCCTCCGACACGTCGAAGCCGACCTGGCCGGCGGTGCCGAGCTGGGTGAGCGCCGCCCTGACCCGCGCGGCCGGCATCGCGGCCTGCTCGGCGAGCGCGTCGACGTCGACCGTCGGGTCCCAGGCGAGCAGCGTCGCGATCAGCTCGGCGTCGTCGGTGACGTCGTCGCTGGCGAGCGCGGCGAGGACCGCGCCCTCGCCGGAGAAGCCGCGGCTCGGCTGCGGCGACAGCGTGAGCGACAGGCGCAGCTCGCCGGTGTCCAGCTCCCACGTGCTCGACACGGGCCCGCTGCCGGCGGTGACCGCCGGACCATAGACCCGCAGGTGCTTGGCGAAGCGCAGGACCGGCTTCAGCGCGGCGAGGCGGGCCGGCCCGGGCAGGCAGACGGCGCCGGGCACCGCGCGGGACGTGAGCCGCAGCGAGCGGCCGGCGGGGACGGCCCACAGCACCGAGCGGTCGCCGCCCGACGGGAGCCGGCGCAGGAACGCGGTCGCCTCGGCCGCGGACAGCTCGGCCCGCGGGTCGAAGTCGGACGCGATGACCTGCACCTCGGCGAACCCGCGCAGCCAGCGCGACGGCAGCGGCACCTTCTTCTCCACCACCGCACCGTCCATCGTGGACACCGTGAGGTCGTCGGGGCCGACGCTGACGTGCAGCGGGTCGACGCCGGTCAGCCGCTGCAGCGCCTGCCGCAGTGGCGTGTTGACGTCGACGTTGGTGGTGCCGTGGTCGACGATCTCACCGTCGAGGCCGGTGGGCAGCACGTCGAGGCGGGCATAGACGCCGCAGCAGCCGGAGAACGACTCGAACCGCAGCCGGTCCCGGCTGCCGGTGACGACCGGGTCCAGGCTGGCCGGGCTCAGGGGCTGAAAGTAGCGGGTGCGGGCCACCTCGGCGACCGCGAGCAGCCCGGCCGCCGCCGCGGCGGGCGTGGTCAGGAACCCGGTGAAGAACCGCGGGTTGGCGGTGACGGCACGCTGCGCCACACCACCGGCGGTCTGCAGCTGCAGCCCTCCGTCGTGGAGTGCCGACGGGGCCAGATAGCTCAGCGACTGCACGGCGTTGCTCATGCCCGACAACCTAGCTCCCGGGTACGACATTTTTCTGAGGGCTGGTCGTGGCCTAGGCTCGCGGGCGGCAGGCCGTAGTGCAGAGGTCGTCACACCACCTTGCGAAGTTGGAAGACGCCGGTTCGAATCCGGTCGGCCTGCCGCCTCGGACCCCGCGTGGAGGTATGCACCGCAGTGCGCAACGACCTGCCGCAGTGGCGCCGGATCAGGGCCGAGTCGCTGCCGCACGACGTCGTGCACGCGGCGGCCAGGGCCCGGGAGGCCGGGGACTGGCGGCGCGCCGCCGAGCTCGCCCGCTGTGACGTCGACATCGCCCCGGAGTACGAGAGCGACGACCTGCGGCACCTGAGCCTCGACCTGCTGTGGTGGCACCTGCCGAGGCACCGCGGCGGGATGAGCACGCTGCAACCGATGGTGAGCGCGGTCCTGCCGCCGCGGACGGGCGCTGACAGTGCGCCGCTGCTGAAGGTACGGCTGCCGAAATCGCCGACCGGGCCCCAGCGGCTGCTGCTGACCGTGACGACCCTGGCGGAGCTGGAGCACGAGCGCTGGTATGTCGCGCCCCGCTACACCTGGGACGTGCGCGAGGCCGCCGCCGTGCGCAAGGCGTGGGGCGGGTCCGCGACCAGGATGCCGTTCCTCACCCCGGAGGGGAGAGCGCTGCCGAGGGAGGTGATCGCCGCCGGTACCGACGAAGCCGCCACCACCGAGCGCATCCATCAGCGGATCGTCGCGGGCGACCTCGAAGGGGCGTGGCGCGAGTGCGGCATCGACGTGCGCGGGGTCGACCCCGACGCCCTGCAACGGCCCTCGGCGCCGCCGACGCTGCCGGTCGGGGTCGCGGACGAGGCCAGGGCCGCCGCGGCCGCGTTCGGTGTGCAGCAGGTCGCCACCCTGTACGGCGCCTCGCTGACGCTCACCGTCGACGGGATGACCGCCGAGGCTCTCGACGTCAGCGAATACCTGGAGGTGCCGACCCGGATCCTGACCGGGTCCGTGCCGCCGGACCTGGCGCTCATCGCGGCCGGCCTGCAACGCCCTGCCGACCTGCACCCGCTCGTCCGCGAGGCGCTGTTCCCGGAGTCGGTGGCGGCCCACGGTGTGCCGAGACCCGACGCGGTCCAGACCACGGCGCGAGTGCGCTGCCAGGGCGAATGGCACCGGGTCGGCGTCGACGGCGGTGCGCTGCGCCTGCCCGACCACGACGAGGAGGAGCAGCTGCGCGAGCGGATGCTGCGGTCCCTCGGCGGCACCAGCACCGGTTGTTACGCCGTACAGCAGACCTGGACGACCGGTGCCGGCCGGCTGCCGCACGGGCTCGCCGCGCAGCGCCGGCAGGTGAAGCACCGCATGCAGCACGGCGACACCGACTGGCTGCTCGACGGCCTCGGCCGCGGCGTGATCGACCCGCAGATGCGCGACGCCAACGGCTGGTCGCTGCTGCACCTGGTGATGTGGGTCGACTGGGAGCGGGTGCTGCCGCTCCTGCTCGCCGAGGGCGTCCCCGTCGACGCCCGGGACCGCGTCGGCCGGACGCCGCTCTACCTCGCGGTGATGAACGGCGGCCCGCCGGAGCTGATGCGCCGCCTGCTCGCCGAGGGCGCCGACCCGCGCGCCGAGACGGTCCACGGCTCCTGGCCGGCGTCCGTCGCCCGGTCGCGCCAGTACTGGCAGGACCTGTCGTTCCTGTTCGAGCCGGTCACATGACGGGCGGCTTGGACTTCAGCCCGCTGCCGCACAGCGGCGCCACGACGGTCCCCTGCGGCTCGACCTCGCCGGCCTCGATGGCCGCCCAGCAGACGGCCGACGTCGGCTCGACGTAGAGGCCGGAGCGGGCCAGGGCGGCGTGCGCGGCCCGCACCTGCTCGTCGGTCACGGTGACGACGGCACCGCCGGTCGCACGGACGGCGGCGAGGATCTGCGCGCCGCGGGCGGGCCGGGCGATGGCGATCCCCTCGGCCACGGTCCCCTGCGTGGCGATGTTCGCCGGTACCGGCGACCCGCCGGCGAACGCGGCGGCCAGCGGCGCGCATCCGGCGGCCTGGACCGCGACGATGCGCGGGAACCGTTCGATGTACCCCGCCTCGAGCAGCTCCGCGCAGGCGAGGTGGGCGCCGAGGACGAGGGTGCCGTTGCCGACCGGCAGCACCAGCGTGTCGGGCAGGCGGCCGCCGAGCTGCTCCCACACCTCGTAGACGTAGGTCTTGGTGCCGTGCACGAAGAACGGGTGGTACACGTGGCTGGCGTAGAACACGCCCGGCTCGCCGGCGGCGAGCGCCGCGGCCCGGGCGGTGTCCTCGCGGCTGCCGGGGATCTGGTGCACGGTCGCGCCGTAGGCCCGTAGCTGCCCGACCTTCCCGGCGGAGGTGTCGGCGGGCACGTAGACGTCGCAGGCGATCCCGGCGCGGGCGGCGTACGCGGCGACGGCGGTCCCCGCGTTGCCGCTGCTGTCGGCCATGAGCCGCGCGACGCCGAGCCGGGCGGCGAGCGCCACGAGCATGACCGCGCCCCGGTCCTTGAACGACCCGGTCGGCATGAGGTGGTCGACCTTGAGCGTGACCCCGGGCCGCCCGGGCGCCCCGACCAGCGGCGTCATCCCCTCCCCCATGGTGATGTCGGCCGGCTCGGCGATCGGCAGGGCTTCCCGGTACCGCCACAGGCTGGTGCCCCGCCCGGCGAGGCCGGCCAGGGACGGCGGGGCCGCGGCGAACCCGTCGAGGTCGAGCACGCCGTGGCACTTCGCGCACCGCCAGGCCAGGCTGTCCAGCGGTTCGGTGTGGCCGCACGCGCCGCAGCGCAGCGACAGGGATTCCAGCATCACGCGCTCGATAATAAACGTCCAGGCTCTGGACGAACAGTCCAAGCGAGGTGTGGTGTGCGAGGCTGTGGTGGATCAGGAGGGCAGCGCATTGGAGTACGCACGGCTGGGCCGGACCGGGCTGCGGGTGAGCCGGATCGGGCTGGGCTGCATGAGCTACGGCGTCGCCGCCGCGGGCATGCACCAGTGGACGCTGGACGAGGACGCCGCGGCCCCGTTCTTCCGCCAGGCCGTCGAGCTCGGCGTCACGTTCTGGGACACCGCCAACGTCTATCAGGGCGGCACGTCGGAGGAGTTCGTCGGCCGCGCGATCCGCCGGTTCGCGCGGCGCGAGGACATCGTGCTCGCCACCAAGGTCAGCGGGAAGATGCACGACGGGCCCGGCGGCAGCGGCCTGTCCCGCAAGGCCGTCCTGGAGCAGGTCGACGCGTCGCTACGGCGACTGGGCACCGACTACATCGACGTGTACTACATCCACCGCTTCGACCCCGAGACGCCGGCCGAGGAGACCATGGCCACGCTGCACACGCTGGTGCAGGCGGGCAAGGTCCGCTACCTCGGCGCCTCGTCCATGTGGGCCTGGCAGTTCGCCAAGCTGCAGCACGTCGCGGTGCTCGGCGGATGGACACCGTTCGCGGCGATGCAGGACCAGTACAACATCCTCAAACGTGAAGAAGAGCGGGACATGATCCCGATGTGCCTCGACCAGGGCGTCGGTCTCACGCCGTATTCGCCGCTCGCGAAGGGCAGGGCGGCGCGGCCCTGGGGCGAGCGGACGGCGCGGTCCTCGTCCGACGCTGTCGCCCGGGCGTTCGACCGCGACGTCGACCGGCCGGTCGTCGACGCGATCCAGCGGGTCGCCGAGGCCCGCGAGGTGCCGATGGCGCAGGTCGCCCTCGCCTGGCTGCTGACCAGGCCGGTCGTGTCCTGTCCGATCGTGGGTGCGACGAAGCCGCACCACCTGCGCGACGCCGTGGCCGCCCTCGCCCTCGAGCTCACCGCCGGCGAGCTCACCGATCTCGAGGCCGCCTACACACCGCAGGACAACTTCTGGTGGTGAGCGCGCCGGCGGACGGGGGTCAGGCCGCGACGCCCGACGGTGCCTCGGCCCGGTCCGGCTCAGCAGCGAAGGCGGCGGGCGGACGGAGCAGGGCCAGGACCGCCACCCCCGCGACGCCGGCGATGACGGCGCTGATGAGGAAGATCCGGTCGAGGCCGGCGACGTACGCCGCCCGCAACACGCCGGCCGGCACCTGCCGGACCAGGTCCTGGTAGCCGCCGCCGGTGAGGCGCCGGGCGGTGCCGGCGTCGCCGAGGACCTCGCCTGCCCGGGCGGTGACGACGGTGGCGAAGACCGGCAGCGCCAGGGCGTAGCCGAGCTGGCGGAACGTGTTCGACGCGCCGTTGGCCATGCCCGCCCGGTCGGGTGGCGCGACGGCGAGGGCCGCCGACGCCAGGACCGGCGTGCACAGGCCGACGCCGAGGCCGGACACGCACAGCCCCGGCATGAGCGCCGCCCAGCCCGACCCGGGTCCGGCCAGCATGCACAGCGCGGTGCCGGCGGCGACGAGCAGCAGGCCCCACCCGATGCTGTGCCGCGGCGGGACCGTGTGCAGCAGCCGACCGCCCAGCCCCGCGACCACGAACGCGACGACCGCCATCGGCGCCAGGATCAGCCCCGCCGCCATCGCGCCGAGCCCGAGCACCGACTGCGCCCACAGCGACACGAACACCAGGTTGGCGAACGCCGCCGCGGTCACCGCCGCCGCGCCGAACATCAGCACCGCGAAGGACGGGCGGCGGAACAGCGTGAGGTCCAGCATCGGGTCGGTCCGGCGGCGCTCAACCAGCAGGAAGCCGGCGGCCGTCACCGCGCCGGCGGCGAGCACGCCCACGGTCAGCGGGTCGGTCCAGCCGGTGTCGCCGGCGCGGATCAACCCGTACACGACGAGCGTGGCGGCGGCGGTGAACGTCGCCACGCCGGGCACGTCGACCCGCCCCGCCGCCGAGCCGCGCCCGCCGGGCATCGCGACCCGGGCGAGCACCACGGCGACCACCGCCACCGGCAGGTTGACCAGGAAGATCGACCGCCAGCCGACGTGCTCGGTGAGGAACCCGCCGAGGATCGGCCCGGCCGCGGCGGCGGCGCCGTTCGCCGCGCCCCACACGCCGAACGCGACCGACCGGTCCCGGCCCGCGTAGACGACGCCGAGCAGCGCCGCGTTGGTGGCGTACATGGCCGCGGCGCCGGCGCCCTGCACGCCGCGGGCGGCGATCAGCGTCCCGGTGCCGGTGGCGAGACCGCACGCGAGGGACGCGGCGGCGAAGACGACGAGACCGGCGACGAAGACCCGCCGGTGGCCGAGCCGGTCCGACAACGAGCCGGCCGCCATCAGCAGGGCCGCGAGGACCAGCACGTACAGGTCGACGGTCCATTGCAGGGCGGCGAACGACGAGTGCAGCTCCCGCGCCAGGTCCGGCGCGGCGATGCTGACGATGGTCAGGTCGACCAGCCGCATGAAGGTGCTCAGCGAGACCGCGAGCAGGGGCAACCATTTGCGCATGACCAGGACCTTGCGCCGGCATCGACCCAACCGGCGCCGAGGTCCGGACTTCTGGCGGATTCTGACACGTTGGTACCGTCTGACGGTGGATCTGGACACGCTCGACCGGCAGGTCGTGCACGCGCTGCAGGTCGACGGGCGGGCGCCGTTCAGCCGGATCGCGGCCGTGCTCGGCGCCTCGGACCGCACGGTCGCCCGGCGGTACGGGCGGCTGCGCGAGGCCGGCGCGCTGCGGGTCGTGGGGCTGCCGGACGCCGCGGCCCTCGGCCACGTCGACTGGCTGGTGCGGATGCGCTGCTCGCCCGACACCGCCGTGCCGGTGGCCGCGGCCCTCGCCCGGCGCGAGGACACGTCGTGGGTGACGCTGGTGTCCGGCGGCACCGAGATCACGTGCATCACCCGGACCCGGTCGCAGTCCGCGGACGGCGACCTCCTGCTGCAGAAGCTGCCCCGCACGCCACGGATCACGGTCCTCAGCGCGCACTGCATGCTGCGCGGCGTCGCCGGCCTGCACGGCTGGCCCGGCCGCACCGACGCACTGGACGCCGACCAGGTCACGGCGCTGCGCCTGGCGCCGCCCGTACCGCTGCAGACACCGCCGACCAGAGCGGACAACGCGCTGCTCGCCGCGCTCGCCAGGGACGGCCGGGCGCCGCTGCCCGCCCTCGCGGCCGCCACCGGGTGGTCCGAGACCACCGTCCGGCGGCGGCTGGACGAACTGTGCCGCGGCAACGTCCTGTACTTCGACGTGGAGATCGAGCCGGCGCTGCTCGGCTACCACGCGGAGGCCATGATGTGGCTGACCGTCGCGCCGTCCGCCCTCTCGGCCACGACCCTGGCCCTGGCCACGCATCCGCAGATCGCGTACGCCGCCGCGACGACGGGCCCGGCCAACATCGCGGCGTCGGTGATCTGCCGCGACCTGAACGAGCTGTACGAGTACATCGCCGGGGACATCGGCTCTCTCGACGGCGTGGCCTCGGTGGAGACCGCCCCGGTCGTGCGCCGCGTCAAGGCCGGCGGCACCCTGCTGGTGACCTGACGCCCGCACCCTACATGTAACCCGCCCGCCCACTGCGGTCCACGCCGCCCGACACATCGGCACTCTACGATGTCTCCACACGGCTGCGAGATGAGGTTCTGGCCATGTGGAGATCGCGGCGGATCGCGACGGCAATTGCCCTTACCCTGACCGCGGCGGGTGCCGCCGTGGTCATGACCTCGACCGCGGCGGTGGCCGCGGACCTGTCGGTGAGCCAGGCGCTCGCGGCGCAGGACGGCCGGTCGGCCTCCGTCGTCGGGTACGTGGTCGGGCAGCCGACCGCGACCAACACGGTGCTGCGGTCCGGGTTCACCGGCGACACGGCCCTCGCCCTCGCCGACTCCGCGAGCGAGACCGGCACCTCGCGGATGCTGTACGTGCAGATCACCGCCGCCTACCGGGCGCAGTTCGGGCTGCAGACGAACCCGTCGGTGATGGGCCGCCGGCTCGTCGTCGCCGGGCAGCTGACCGCGTACTTCTCCCACGGCGGCCTGAAGTCCCCGACCTCGATGGCCTTCGCCGGCACCACCCCCACGAGCAGCCCGACCACCGGCCCGACCGGCCCGGTCGAGACCTACTACGCCGCTGCCGCGGGCAAGACCGGCACCGCGCTGCGCAACGCGCTGCACGGCATCATCAAGACGCAGACGAAGCTCACGTACGACCAGGTGTGGGACGCCCTGAAGGACACCGATCAGGACCCGAACAACAGCGCCAACGTCATCCTGATCTACTCGGGCCGGTCGCAGAGCAAGTCGACGAACGGCGGCGGCGCCAACGACTGGAACCGCGAGCACGTCTGGGCCAAGTCCCACGGCGACTTCGGTACCGCCACCGGCCCCGGCACTGACGTCCACCACCTGCGCCCCGAGGACGTGTCGGTCAACTCCGCCCGCGGCAACAAGGACTTCGACCTCGGCGGCTCGGCGGTCAGCGAGGCCCCCGGCTGCCTCACCGACAGCGACTCCTTCGAACCCCGCGCCGCCGTCAAGGGCGACGTCGCCCGCATGATCATGTACATGGCCATCCGCTACGAGGGCGACGACGGCTGGCCCAACTTGGAGATCAACAACTCGACCGCCAACGGCTCCGCCCCCTACATCGGCAAGCTGTCGGTGCTGCTCCAGTGGAACCAGCAGGACCCGCCGGACGCTTTCGAGCGCCGCCGAAACGACCGTATCTACGCCACCTGGCAGCACAACCGCAACCCCTTCATCGACCACCCGGAGTGGGCCGCCGCGATTTGGGGTTCCTGACGTGAACGCGCGACGAACTGCACGGCACGTCGCATTCCGGGAATGACATCCTTCGACCCCGAACAGGCCCCGGCGGGGCCACCCGAACACGTGCAGCGGGCCCGAAACAGCACTTAATCAATGGAATTCGGGCGCGCTGCACCGTGCGAAACGCCTCATTGCTCCGGCGCTGGCGCTGGCGTATGTTCGTCGCGTTTCGTTCGGGCTATCACGGGGGTGTGTATCACCGTGCACAAAAGAAGACGTACGTACAGATCGATCGTCGCGGGGGTGGCCAGCGGATTGCTGGTCGCCTCCGCATTGACGCTCGGTAACGTCCAGCCGGCATTCGCGCAGACCGAATGTCCGGTTTCCAAGGCCGATCTGGCATCGGCCATCGCCGCTGCGCAGGCATGCGGCGGCCAGGTGGAGGCGCTCGACCGGCGCACCGACTCCTCACGCACCGTGGTCTCCGGCGACGGCAGCGCGAAGGTCGACAACTACTTCACGCCGCGCTGGGTGAAGCGCACCGACGGCACCTGGACCGACCTGGACACCACGCTGCGCTGGCAGGGCGGCGCCGTCGTCCCGGGCGCGACGCTGCAGGCCGTCACGTTCTCCGGCGGCGGCACCGGCCCGATCGCGACGATCGCCGACAAGGGCCGGCAGGTCGGCCTGACGTGGCCGACGGCGCTGCCGAAGCCCGTGCTGTCGGGGTCGACGGCCACCTACCCGGAGGTGCTGCCGGGCGTCGACCTGCAGTTGACCGCGCAGCCGTACGGCTTCGCCGAGGTGCTGCTCGTCAAGACGCCGCAGGCGGCCAAGAACCCGGCGCTGGCCGAGATCCGGTTCGGCCTCGCCGCGACCGGCGTCAGCCTCAAGACCGCCGCGGACGGCGGCGTCACCGCCACCGACGCCAAGGGCGCCACGGTGTTCTCCTCGCCCCGCGCCCTGATGTGGGACGCCGCCGGCGCCCCCGCGGAGGCGACGGCCTCGGCCCGCTCAGCGGCGCCGGCGGCCTCGGCCGGCCGGGCGATGCCCCGGGTCAGGCAGATGGGCCAGCGGCTCGCCGGCAACGGCCTGACGATCGTCCCGGACCAGGCATTCCTGGCGGACCCGGCGACGCAGTACCCGGTCTCGATCGACCCGATCTTCACCGGTGGCAAGCAGGCCAACGCCTGGGCCGTCGTGGCGAGCCGCTCCGACCTGGCCGGCTCCTCGTTCTGGCAGACGTCGTTCATGAACAACGGCGCCACCTACGGCGACGCCGGCTCCGGCCTCACCTGTGACTCCTACAGCGGCAACCAGTGCACCAGCACCACGTACAAGGTCCGGTCGTTCTTCCGCATGGACACCTCCGGCGCGCAGGGCGCGGTCGTGAAGAGCGCCAACTTCGAGATCACGCAGAAGTGGTCCTGGACCTGCAACACGGCCTCCGACGCCAAGCTGTGGATCACCGGCGGGATCAACTCGTCGACCAACTGGAACAACCAGCCGAGCTGGGACGCCAACCACACCGCGACGGCGGCGGCAAACCACGCCGTCGGCTCCGTCGCCGGCTGCACAGCACCGGGCACAGTCAGCTTCGACACCACCGGCATGGTGCAGTACGCGCTCGCGAGCGGCTGGCCCGACATGACCGTCGGTCTGCAGGCCGTCAGCGAGGGCAGCAACCTGCAGTGGAAGCGGTTCGACTCCGGCACCGCGGTGCTGCACATCGACTACGACCACGCGCCCAACACGCCCGCCCTCAGTGACCTGAAGATGGGCCCGCAGGGCACCATCTCCTGCGGCACCACCCCGCAGACCGCGCCCCGGATCGGCATCCCCGACGAGGGGGTCACGCTCAACGCGGTGCTCTACGACCCCGACGCCATCCAGGGCGACAAGGTCAAGGCGAGCTGGTGGGTCTCCGACATCGCCGCGCAGGACATCCCGGCGGACGAGACCGCCGCGCTGACGTCGGGGACCAACCACACCGCCACCGTCGCGAAGACGGCCTTCGCGGGGATCGCCGACAACACCGTCATGTCCTGGAAGGCCAGGGGCATCGACACCGACAACCCGGCACGGGCCGGCGACTACAGCCCGCTCTGCTACTTCATCGTCGACCGCACCACGCTCGGCGCACCGGGCGTCGTCATCGACGACTTCACGCTCCGCATGGGCGGGCTCGGCATCCCGCCGGCGGCCAAGTCGACCGCGGTCGTCGGGCAGTCGGCGCGGGTCGTCCTCACCCCGGCCACCGGCGACGCGACCAAGGTCGTGGGCTACCGGTTCGGCGCGACGGCGACCGGCCAGCCGACCCCCGTCATGTCGGTCCCGGCCGCGGCGGACGGCACCGCGGTGGTGACCGTCGTGCCGATGTCGTCGACCTCCATCAACTCGCTGGTCTTCGTCGCGGTCAAGGCGGACGGGACGCAGGGGACGCCGGTCCTCGCGCGGTACAACGCGAACGCCGCCCCCGTCGTCACTCCGCCGCCTCCGTCGGTGCCCGGCGACGCGACCGGCGACCGCCGGGCCGATCTCACCTTCTTCGGCGACGTGGGCGCCGGTAAGAGCGTGCCGTGGCGGTGGACCAACTCCGCCGCCGGCGGCTTCCACCCGCAGGCCGTCGCGCCGCAGGGCACCGCCGGCATCGTCGTGTCCAACGGGCTGCAGACCGCCCAGGGCGACTTCGACGGCGACGGCCTGACGGACGTCGTGACCTTCTCCCAGGAGGCCGTCGGCTCCGTGCAGCTCGGCGTGCAGCGCTCCGACCGCAACCAGCTGCTGAGCATCGACACCAGCGCGCAGACCCTGTCCGGGTGGAACATCGCCGAGATCCGGGTCGTCGCCGGCGACTTCACCCTCGACGGCAAGGACGACGTGCTCGTCCAGCGCAAGCAGTCCTACGGCTGGGACGGCAACCTGTTCGTCGCGAACGGCACGGTCGGCGCGCCGTCGTTCGCCGCGCCTATCGGGTTCGGCGGCGGCCTGTACGCCTGGTCGACCACGCGGATGCTGGCGGGTGACTTCGACGGTGACGGCCGGGCCGACACCTACGAGATCGCCGACCTCGGCGGCTGCCGCACCGAGCTGCGCTTCCACAAGACCAACGCGTCCGGCGGGATGGACGGCGGCGTCGTGCGCTGGGACTCCGGCGCCGGCGGGCTGTGCATGGGCGACGCCACGTGGGTCGCCGCCAACGTCAACGGCGACAGCTACGCCGACATCGTCGTGGTGTACGACGCCGGCAACTGCTGGGCCGACTTCCGCACCTTGCTGACCACCAGCGCCACGGCCCTCGCCGCGCCGACGACCAGCTGGGTCTCGGGCACCAACGGTGGCTGGTGCCGTCCCAACTACTCGGTCGTGGTCGGTGACTACACCGGCGACGGCAAGAGCGACCTCGGTTTCGCCTATCGCATCGGGTACCAGGCGCAGGCCTGGGTCGCGGCGTCGACGGGCACCGGGTTCAGCGCACCGGTCGAGTGGGCCAACGGCGGCGTGGGTCCCGCCGGCACCGCCTCGATCATGCTCGACACCAAGGTGGCGGCGGGCCAGAAGCGGTACCAGATCGTCAACGCCGTCTCGCAGACGTGCCTGTCGGCGCCGTCGGGCGCCTCGGGCCCGCTGCTCGGCCAGCCCTGCGCCGCGGACACGCTGCAGTACTTCACCGTCGACCGGCGTGGCGGCCAGTACCTCAGGTTCCACCCGAACGGCGACGCCACCAAGTGCATCGACGTCGCGAACGCGGGCACCGGCGACTACGTCCTGATCCAGAAGAACGGCTGCCACGACCTCAGCCAGCCCTGGCAGCAGTACTTCTTCGCAAACCTCTGGACGCTCGACTACCAGGCCGGCCCGCCCTCGGCACCCGTGTCGAAGATCAGCACGCCGATCTCCGGCAAGTGCCTGGACCTGAACGCGGCGTCGCCGAACCCGAACACCACGGTGTGGCAGTACAGCTGCGTCGGCACAGCGCCGCAGCAGTGGTTCCTCCGCCAGGTCTGACCTGGTAACACGGCACAAAACGAAGCGGGGCCGTCCTGGAAAGGGCGGCCCCGCGTCGCGTACTGAGGCAACTTACGGCAGGAGCTTCCAGGGGCCCCACTGGTCACCCGGGGCCTGGTTGCCGACGGCGGCGAACTTGACCAGGTCGCGGTCCGCGAAGGAGGCACCCACCAGGTGCCGCTCCTTGACGACGACCCACTCATCGTCGGTGAATGGCCTGCTCGGCGGCACGGTCGACGCTCCCAACCACAAGGAGACACAGAGTGGGGCCGTCCTCGGGATGAGGACGGCCCCGCTTACAGCAGGAGCATTACAGCAAGAGCGTTACGGCAGGAGCTTCCAGGGGCCCCACTGGTCGCCGGGGGCCTGGTTGCGGGTCCACCACTTGGCTTCGTACTTCTTGCCCTGGTAGAGGACCACGTCGCCGGTGGTGAAGATGCGCGAGGCGGTCCAGATCGCGGTGCCGTCGGGGGCGGTCGAGATCTGCTGCCACGGGCCGTAGGGGTCGCCCGGGGCCTGGTTCTTCGTCCACCAGGTCGCCTGCCAGACCGAGCCCTGGTAGAAGACCTTGTCGCCGGCGTTGTAGACCGTCGAGGCGTTCCACGCCGGGGCCGGCGGGGTCACCGGCGGGTTCAGGCCGATGACGACCGGGTCGTGGTCGGAGGCCGCGAACGGGTCGCCGCCGTTGAACAGCAGGGTGGCGTTGTAGTTGTACCGGCTGTAGGCATAGGCGACCGCCTCCTGCGCGTTGATCTGCCAGACGTCGGCGCCGGTGACCAGCGTGCGGGCGGCCGCGTTGGCCAGCACGTGGTCGAGGGAGCCCTGCAGGCCGTCGAAGGAGTACGTCGACTCGTTCGGGTCGAAGGACGAGCCGAGGTCGGTGTAGCCGGCGTCGTACAGGACCTGCATCGGGTCCTCGTGGGTGTACGAGTTGAGGTCACCGACGAGGAAGATCCGGTCGGTGCCGACGCTCGTCGCTACCTGGTTGGCGAACGCGACGGTCTCCTCGGCCTCACGGACCCGCGTCGCGTTGAACGAGCCCTGGTTCTTCGCCGGCGAGGACGTGTCCTCGGCGTCGCCCGGGTACAGCGGGTCGCCGCTGCCCTTGGACTTCCAGTGGTTCGTGACGACGAGGAACGCGTCGGCGTCGGTCGCGCCGACCTTCTTGAACGCCTGCGCGAGGGGCTCGCGGGCGATCGAGAACGGCTGGCCGGGGCCGGACGCGGTCGTGAGGATCACCGAGGTGCCGACGAGCGCGATGTCCGCCGGCTTGTAGATGAACGCGCTGCGGATCACGTCCTCTTGGGCGATCGGCGGCAGGACGGCCGGAGACGGCACGTACGCCCACACGGGGCCGCCGGCGGCGGCGTTGAGCGCGTCGACCAGCTGGGCGAGGGCGGCGTCGCGGGCCTTGCCGAACTTCGCCGAGTTCTCGACCTCTTCCAGCGACACGACGCTGGCGCCGAGCCGGTTGATGCCGGTCACGATCTTCGCCTGCTGCCGCTGGAAGCTGGCGTCGTTGGCGGCGCCGCGGACGCCCGCCGCGTTGCCCGGCCCGACGCACTTGTCGACGGCGATGCGGGTGCCGGCCCGGTCGTTGAAGTAGCTGCAGGTGCCGAAGCCCTGCGCGACGTACGACTCGCCGGTCGTCGGGAAGTAGTTCTCGACGTTGAACGTCGCCAGGCGCACCGTGCCGCCGACGTTGGCCGGCTGCGCGTTGCCGGTGCGCGTGTCGCTGAACGTCGCGACGGCGGCACCGTTGTCGGTGACCCGCTGCCGCGGCTGGAAGTTCCAGAGCGAGAAGCGGTACTCGAGGATCACCGGCTGGTTGAAGGTGACCTTCGACCCGATGCTGACCGCGTTGGTCGGCGTCAGCCACGGCAGCGGCGTGCCCGTGTTGGCGGAGCCGCTGTAGTTGACGCTGGCGCCGTCGTCGAGGGTGATGCTCCGGGCCGCGTTGTCGGCGACCGCGGCGAGCGCCTCGGCGCTGCCCGGCCGGCCCGCGTCGGTCGGCTGGCGCAGCGGCGCGTCACCGGCGGCGAGCGTGAACGAGCCGTACCAGTTGGCGTCGTAGTTGTCCGCGACGGTGAACGTGCCCTGCGGCGCGATCAGCTCACCCTCGTGGGCCTCCTTCTGCGCGGCCGTGGTCAGCGACGCCCACGGGATCGTGCCGGGCGCGACGGCCGGCAGCGGGGTCGCCAGCTGCGTGACCGCCGGCGCGGAGATCTCCGTCGTGCCCTGGAACTCCACGACGTTGCCGGTGACCCGCACGCTGTCGCCGATGTGGACCTGGCCCGCCGCGACGGAGCCGAAGACGAAGATCGCGTCGGAGGCACCCGGGGTGGCGTCGTCGGCCTCGGCGCCGCCGGACCCGCCCGTCTGCAGGTAGAAGCCGTTGAACCCGCCGGTCGCATAGACGGCGGTCACGACACCCTCGGTCGTCACGTTCCGGCCGACCTCCGGCGACGTGTCGGTGTTGGTGCCCTGGATGGCGGCGATCGGCAGCACCGTCGTGGTCGTCGTGACGGTGTACGTGAACGTCGCCGAGCCGCTCGCGCCGCCCGACTCGGTCGCGGTGACCGTCACCGACGCGGTGCCGGCGGCGGTGGGCGTACCTTCGACGACGCCGCCGCCGGAGATCGTGAGGCCGTCGGGCAGGCCAGTCGCGGACCACGTGTAGGGCGCGGCCCCGCCGGACGCGCTCAGGGTCAGCGGCGAGATCGCGGTGCCGACCGTGGCGTTCTGGTTGCCGGGGCTGGTGACCGTGACGGTCGCGGTGCCGCCGTCGGACGCCGCGTTCTGCGGCACCGGGGTGGCCGTGCGGAAGTCGGCGCCGTTGTTGTCCGTGTCGGCGCCGGCCGCGTCCCGCTGGTAGCTCAGGACCAGGGAGTTGCCGGTCGCGGCGGTGCCCTCGGGCGCGTTGCTGGTGCCCCAGCCGACGCGGTCGATGACGGCCGCGTCGGTGGGCAGCACGCCGGTGGCGCTGGCCGCGATGTACAGCGTCCCGCCACCGGCGCCCGGGTTGACGCTGGTGCCGGTGAACAGGTCGGGCGTCGGCAGCGGCTCGCCCGGGTTGGTCGTGGAGTTGTTGCTCGGCAGCATGATCAGGAAGTGCCCGTGCGCCGCCACGGCGCCGGTCAGCGTGAACACCTGCGACCCGCTCGGCACGACGGTGCTGGTGGGGGCCCGGTACTGCAGCGTCGTCCCGCTCAGCGGGATCGAGGCGGACGTCGGGTTGTACAGCTCGACGAACTTGTTCAGGTAGCTCGCGCCGGACGAGCCGCCGTTGACATATACCTCGCTGATGACCAGACCCGTGCCGGCCGGGTTCGCGGCGGCAGGGTCGGCGAGTAATGGCCAGGCTGCGCCGGCCATGGTAAGGGACAAAACGACGGTTGTGCGTCGGATGACCGCACGGGACATAGACCCGGACCTCCAGGTGGGCGTGATTCGGCTCCGTCACTGCTGGAGGCCGACCTACGGACGTTAGGCCCGGCCGGCGGCCGGGAGCTGAACGGCGTGTGACAGCGTCTCTGAATCCTACGAAAGGCTTCGTCGGGGCACTGGTCTGGTACGAGGCGGTGTTGCTGTCACGTACCAGTGGAATCCTCGATGGGTTTGCCGGTCGCGGGTGCGGCGGCGGCGTAGGTTCTTGGTCGGCACCTGGCCCTCGGTGTGGCTGGGGGTCTGGGGTGTCCGTCCCGCCGGACGCTGACCAGCAATGTGTGCTGGGGCGGGAGTCGCACGTCGCAAGGGCGTGCGAGGAGTGGTGGTTTCACCCGGAACACGACGGTTCCGGGAGCTCTTCGCGGCCGGAACACGACGGTCCCGGGAGGTCTTGGCGATCGGCCGAACCGGGCCGTCGACGGTCTTGACCGTGCGTATCTGGCCGGTCGTGCGGTGCCGGCGGGTGTGGGCCTGGCCGAGGAGTCCGCGGGCGGCGATACGTTCGGCGGCGGCGTGGTCGCGGTCCAGGCAGAGGCCACACGCGCAGACCGACCACTTGTGGCCGCGGGTGGTGGCCCGGTCCGGGGCTTTCACGTGACGGAATCCGGGCCGGTGGGCAGGGTCGGCGTTGACCGCGTCGGTGGCGTACCGGCCGCAGCGGGGGCAGCCGGCCGAGGTGCCGCGGGCGGGGATGGTGACCACCGCGATGCCTTCGCGTCTGGCGAGGTGGGTGAGCGCGGCGAACACTGCCCCGCGGATGTGGCCGCCGAGGCGGCGGTTCATCGTCCGGCTCAGCCCGCGGGTCTGCATGGTGGTGAGGTCTTCGATGTAGATGGCGGTGGCTCGCTCGGCGAGGGCGTGGTCGATCGTCCAGCGGGCCGCCGCCCACGCGAGACTCCTGCCGAGATTCCGGATTCGGGCACACACCCGGTCGTGCTCGGCGGCGAGCGTGTCCCGCTTCGCGGCGAGCGTGTCATCGTGCCGGCCGTCCAGCAGCCGCTGGTAGTGATCCAGGCGGGTCCGGATCTGCTCCCGCAAGGTGCGCAGGCGCAGCAGTTTCGCCGACACGCCGGTCGCGTCGAAGAAGAGCGGCTTCCCGGCGGTGGTAACCCTGGGCCGGCCGACCCGGTCGGTGCCGAGACGGGCGGTGGTGGCGGTGAGCAGCGTGTTGTAGCCCCAGTCCACACCGATCGCTCGCTGGTGTCCGACCACCTGCGGCAGCGGGGCGGGCCGGATGAACGGCAGGTCGACCCGGACCCCCCGGCCCCGGCCGGCTACCAGGCGCAGTGTCGGAGTGAGCAGAGCAGCGTGGGCGGGCACGGATGCGGGAAGGTTCGCGTCCAGCACTACCCATGCCCAGTCCCGGTACGAGGCGGGACGTTCCACGGCGGGCAGTAGGACCCGCAGCGCGTGCCGGGCCGGGTCGTCCTCGCCACGACCCGGGGCGACCTGCTGACGGTCGGCAGCGGCGAGCAGGACCTGCCCCGACACGTACGGCGGCGCCTCCACCTCAACGATCGAGACCGGCAGCCGGCCATGTCCGGTGAGGAAACCCAGCACCTGCCGGGTGCGGTTACGGACCTCGGCCTTCGTCATGGCCTCCGGCCCGGCGGCCCACAACGCTTCCCACTCCGCCTGCGTGCGCCTGGCCGGGTTCGCCGGCCACGACGCGATCACCGCGCGGAGCAGCGCGTCACGGTGCACGGCGAGCCGCAACAGCCTCGCCGCATGCTCCTCCGCCATCCTGCGAACCCGATCCGACACCACCACACCGGCCGGCGGGACACTCACCCAGCCGAGCCGGCGCAACGCCACCCACCCCTTGCCCGGCAAAGGTTTCCCGGCCTGGTCGACGCCCGCCGCCAGTGCGGCCAGGGACTCGGCCGTCCAACGCCCGGCGACCAGCCGGGCGGTCATGTCCCGCACGATGACCGACAGCCAGCCAACCCGCCGCGCGGCAGCATCCGCGTTGAGCAGCCGCCCCGTCGACACCTCCATCCCGCGAAATGCGGTCACCGTCGCGGTCGCGGTGACCGTCGCCGTCACCGGTCACCGTCCCGGCGCTCCGATGGCCGGCCCAGCAGCCGGACACGCGCTTCGCGAGAGCCGCTCAGATCCTCCGACCGGAACCGCCGCTCCGAACCAACCCACACCAACGGAACCCGCCCCGAACCCGCCCACAACCGCAACGTCTGCGGATGAACACCCAACCGCCGCGCAGCAGCAACCGTCCGGAACATGGCCACGCCTCACCATATCGACGAATCCTGTAGGTTCCTCAACACCTCGGCTTCACTGTTCAGCAGACTAAGACAGCTATCCCCGGATGGACGCCGGTCCTGGTGTCAATGAAAGGGTCCCGCCGCCACGGTCGAGGGTATTGCGCCGCATCGCATCGACGACCCTGCCGGCTCAGAGCGGGTCGCGGCGTTGGGCGGCGACGGCCGCGATCGTGAAGGCCGCGGCGTAGCCGGCGAGGACCGCGGCGGCCGTCCACTGGTCCAGGCCGGTGGCGGCCGGGAGCCGGCCCAGGGCGCTGCCGGCCCGGAACGGCAGCCAGCGGGCCGCGTCGGCGCCGATCAGCTCGGCGGCGACGCCCTCGATCAGGGCGAGCCAGGCGAGGGCGCCGGCGACCGCGGCGATCTGGTTGCGGACCAGGGCGCCGAGCCCGACGCCGATCGCGGCGAAGGCGGCGTTCCACCCGACGTCGCCGGCGAGGGTCGGCCACACGTCGTCGAGCGTCGAGGAGGTCCAGGAGCCCCAGGCCGCGATCGTGGCGAGGGCCGTCACGGAGGCGGCCACGCCGAAGCCGGCGCCGAGCAGCGTGTGCACGGCGAGCTTGTCCAGCAGCACCCGCTCGCGGCGCGGCGTGGACAGGTACGTGTCGGCGACGGTGCGGTGCCGGTACTCGCCGGCGACCGCGATGACGCCGAGGATCAGCGGGAACAGGGCGACGAGCCCGACGTGCGCGGCGGCGCCGGCGACGTCGTCGGGGTGGCCGGACAGCCGGCCGCTCGCGCCGAGCACGACGAGGGCCACGGTGGCGGCCAGCAGCAGCCACGGGCCCCGGACGGTGGCGAGTTTGCGCAGTTCAGTTCGCATTCGAGGTCACCGCCAGGAAGGTGCGCTCCAGGTCGTCGCCGACCGGGCCGGCGTGGCGCAGGCGGCCGGCGCCGACGATGACGGCGTGGTCGGCGGTCTGCGCGATCTCCGACAGCACGTGGCTGGAGACGATCACGGTGCCGCCGGCGGCCGCCCGCCGCCGCAGCAGGCCGCGCAGCCAGGACATGCCGGCCGGGTCGAGGCCGTTCGCGGGCTCGTCGAGCACGAGCAGCCCGGGGTCGCCGAGCAGGGCGCCGGCGAGGCCGAGCCGCTGGCGCATGCCGAGGGAGTACGTGCGGACCCGCCGGTCGGCGGCGCCGGTCAGGTCGACCTCGTCGAGGACCGCGTCGACGCGGGCCATCGGCAGCCGCGCCGAGCCGGCGAGGATCCGCAGGTGGTCGCGGCCGGTGCGGCCCGGGTGGAAGCCGCCGGACTCGAGGACGGCGCCGACGGTCCGGCGCGGCTCGGCGAGGTCGTGGTAGGCGCGGCCGTCGATGAGGGCGGTGCCGCTGGTCGGCCGGGCCAGGCCCAGCAGCATGCGCAGGGTGGTGGTCTTGCCGGCGCCGTTGGGGCCGAGGAAGCCGGTGACCGAGCCGGCGGGGACGTCGAAGGTGAGGGCGTCGACCGCGCGGACGCCCCGGTACCGCTTGGTCAGCTCTCGGACGTGGACTGCTGTCATGCCGCCTACGATCGCCGCCGGGGCCGGAGAAGTCGTCCCGCGGCGGCGGCATTCCGTATACCGCGGCTGCGGGATGTCCGCGCGGTAGCACCGGCCTACCGTGTGGGCATGCGCATCGACCCGGCCGTCGACCTGGCCATCGGGCTCGTCGTCGGGGTCGTGGTGCTGGCGACCACCCACGGCACGCCGCACGCCGCGCCGCTGGACGTGACGGCGACGCTGGTCGCGGCGGTCGCGTGCCTGGTGCTCGCGCTGCGGCGGCGGTGGCCGCTGCACACGTTCCTGGTCAGCTCGGTCGCCGCGGAGGCGTATCTGGTGTTCAACCACAAGACGGCGAACGGCATGCTGATCCTGGCCGCGCCGCTCATCGCCCTGTACACGGTCGCGGAGTCGGCCAGCCGCCGGCGTGCGCTGACGATCGGGGTCCTGGCGGTGTCCGCGTTCGCCGGCCTGCACATGCTGGCGAAGCCGGCGTCGTGGCTCGGCGCGGAGAACCTCGCGCTCGCCGCGCTCGGCGGGCTGGCCGTGGCCGCCGGCGATGGTGCCCGCAGCCGGCGGGAGTACCTGGCGGAGGTGGAGGCGCGGGCGCTGCGCGCCGAACGCGACCGTGACGCCGACGCCCGCCGCCGCGTCACCGACGAGCGGCTGCGGATCGCCCGGGACCTGCACGATGCCGTCGGGCACCAGCTGGCGCTGATCAACGTGCAGGCGGGCGTGGCCGCGCACCTGCTCGACGCGCAGCCTGTCCGGGCCCGGGAGGCGCTCACCCATGTACGGCACGCGAGCCGGACCGCGCTCGGCGAGCTGCGCGACACGATCGGCCTGCTGCGCCAGCCGGGTGACCAGCTCGCGCCGGTCGATCCGGTGCCGGGGTTGACGGGTCTGCCCGACCTGCTCGACACGTTCCGCCGGTCCGGGCTGGCCGTGTCGGCGTCGGGGCTGGGCGACGCGCTCGACCTGCCGGTGCCCGTCGACCTGACCGCGTACCGGGTGGTGCAGGAGGCGCTCACGAATGTCTGCAAGCATGCCGGGGCGGTGGCCGTACACCTCCTGCTGCAACGGTCTGAGGAGGCCCTGACGATCCAGGTCGAGAACGCACCGGGGACCCCGGGCCGGCCTGCGGCGGCGCCCGGTGTCGGGCTGGTCGGGATGCGGGAGCGGGTGTCGGCGCTCGGCGGGTCGCTGGAGTCGGGCCCGCGGCCTGCCGGCGGTTACCGGCTGACCGTGGTGCTGCCGCTGGAGGCCCGGTGATCCGGGTGGTGCTGGCCGACGACCAGCCGCTGATCCGCAGCGGGTTCCGGGTGTTCGTCGACTCGGCCGACGACGTGACGGTCGTGGGTGAGGCCGCCACCGGGCGCGAGGCGGTCGAGCTGGCCCGCTCCGCCCGCGCCGACGTGGTGCTCATGGACATCCGCATGCCCGACCTCGACGGCCTGGCCGCCACCCGGCTGATCACCGCCGACCCGGACCTCGCCGGCGTGCGGGTGCTCATCCTCACCACGTTCGAGGTCGACGAGTACGTGTTCCAGGCCCTGCGGGCCGGCGCCGGCGGCTTCCTCGGCAAGAGCGCCGAGCCGGCGGAGCTGCTCGCCGCGATCCGCACCGTGCACCGCGGCGAGCAGCTGCTCTCCCCGGCGGCGACCCGCGCCCTCATCGCCCGCTTCCTGGCCGAGCCCGCCCCGGCCGCCCGCCGCCGCCTCGACGCGGCGCCGCTGGTGGACCTGCTGACCGGCCGCGAGCGGGAGATCGTCGGCCTGGTGGCGACGGGCCTGTCCAACGACGAGATCGCCGCCCACCTGCGGGTCAGCCCGCACACGGTGAAGACCCACATCAACCGCTCGATGACGAAGCTCGGCGCCCACGACCGCGCCCAGCTCGTCGTCGTCGCCTACGAGTGCGGCCTCGTCCCCAGGTAGACCGTCCAGACGCCCACGGCGATCAGGCCGGCGGCACCGAGCCGCGGCAGCACCGTCCGCGCGAGCACGCGCCCGCCGCGGGAAAGCGCGACGGCGCAGCCGGTCAGCCAGACCGTGAGCACCAGGGCCTGTGCGGTCGTGAGCACCGCGTACTGGACGCCGATGGCGGTGCGGTCGTCCATGAACTGCGGCATCAGGGTCAGGACGATGGCCGCCGCCTTGGGGTTGAGGACGTTGGCCAGCAGCGCCCGCCGGAACGCCGGGCCCCGCCCGCCCCGCACCCCGGTGGCGGGCCGCCGGATCCGCAGCATCCAGAGGCCGAGCCCGACCAGGTACACACCGCCGGCCAGCTGGACCGCCCGCCAGGCTGCGTCGGAGCGCAGCACCAGCGCGGACAGACCGGCCGCGGCCAGGGTGGCGTGCACGTAGAGCCCGGTCACGGTACCCGTGATCACCAGCGCGGCATCACCCGTCCGGCCGGCGGCGACGCTGTCGGCGAGCAGGGCGAGACTCGCTCCGGGCGCGGCGAGCAGCGGCGCCACGGCCAGCACGAACCCGGCGACGGCGGCCGGCTGCATCACGGCACGACGCGGTAGTGGGTGACGATCCTGCCGCCGTCGACGACGTGGTAGGCCAGGGCCGGCGGCGCCTGCAGGTCCGCGACGCCGTCGCCCTCCCACGGCAGGCGCAGGGTCCACGTGACGGCCGGCGCGCACAGCACGGGCCGCCCGGCGAACGTCGTCGCGGCCGCCGTATGGGCATGACCGGCCAGGACCCCGAGGACGTTCGGGTGACGGTCGAGGACGGCCGCGAGGGCCTGCGGCTCGGTGAGCGCCATCGAGTCCGGCAGCGGGGTCGCCCTGATCTCGTCCATCGACGTGCCCCACGTCCGCCGGCGATGCTGCGATGATGTCGCGGCGGCCGGTGGGCGCGGACCGAGGGCGGTGTTTGGACACGCAGGTGCTTGTCGCGGTGGTGCTCGGCGTGGCCGGTCTCTGGCTGGGGCACAGCTACCGCCGCAACGTCCGGCAGAAGATGACGGAGCGGCTGCTCGACGCGTACGCGGGTCTGTAGGACCTGGCGGGTGCTGTCGGCAGCCCGGAGGGTGACACGGTGGTCGACGAGCGGGCGCTGCTGACGCAGTGCCACATCCATCGCCCGTGGCACCACGTGCTGACGCGGCTGCCGATCACGTCGAGCCGCACGAGAGGCTCCATCTGCACCTGCGGCCAGTGCGGGCCGCTGCGCTGACCCGGGCTCAGGGTGCCAGCAGCTGCTCCCGCAGGACGGTGGCGAGCCCGTCCATCGGCAGCGTCCCCTTCTCCGCGATGACGGTGAGCGTCTGGTACGCCGGATCCGCCGGCCGGGCCAGCGTGATCACGGCGACCGGCTCCGTGTAGTGGTTGGCGGAGTTGGTGTACTCCGAGTAGTCCTGGGTGAACGCCGTCGCCTCGCCCAGCGGCGTCTGGATGCTGGTCGCGCCGGCGCGGAGGTCGGCGGGGATGTCCGCGGCGCTGCGGTAGACGCCGTGCCGCCCGTTGATGCGCCGGGGGTCGTCCGGCAGCGGGCAGCCGGTCGCGTAGGCCGTGAACCGGATGAGCCGGCCGTCGCCGAGGTGCACCCGCGTGTCGACGCCCGGGCAGCCCTGCGGCCCCGGCGACAGCGGGATGAGCCGCTGGCCCGCGCCGAGTTTGACGCTGAACGGGACGGGCCCGCCGACCGGCGCCGTCGTCGGCTGCAGGCTCGGGCTCGGGCTCGGCTGGACCGCTCCACCATCGCAGCCCGCGGCGGCGAGGACGGTCACGACGGCGGCTGCGGCGAATCTGCGTCTCATGGCAGCTCTGACCGGCCGTCGGGCGGCGCCGTTCCCCGCTGTCAGGATCGCGACTCCCCTCCAGAGGGCGTAATTAAAAATCTTAAGATCAACTTCTTGAAAGTTAATCCTAGAGGCGCGCATACTTCAGGTATGACAGAGCAGGCGATGGACTGGCAGGAGCTGACGAACCTGACCCGGGGCCGGCCGTTCGTCGTGGAGCGGGTGCGGCTGACCGACAGCGACGTCGCGATCGAGGGCCGGTTCGAGCTGCCGCAGCTGGCCCAGCTCAACGTCGAGGACCAGGTCTTCGTCACGGCGTTCGTGCGGTGCCACGGCTCCATCAAGGAGATGGAGCGGATCTTCGGGGTGAGCTACCCGACGATCAAGGCGCGGCTGAACAGGATCACGCAGTCCCTCGACTTCGTCGAGACCGATCCGCGGCCGTCGCGGGCCGACGTCATCGACCGGCTGCGGCGCGGTGAGATCACCGCGCAGCAGGCACTGTCCGAACTGGACGGTCGCACATGATGCCGCAGCTGCTGACGGTGCGGGTCGACCGGCGGCACCGCCGGCCCGTCCGGCTCTGGATCCCGGTGCTGCCCGTGGCGCTGATCCTGGCGCCGCTGCTGCTGCTCGCGGTGCTGGGCGGGATCATCGCCTGCCTCATCTTCCGCATCAGCGTGCCACGGACCCTGGGCACCGGCTGGCGCGTCTTCTCCGCGCTGCCGGGCACCCGGGTCGACATCGAAGACGGCAACACGGCCGTCCTCGTCTCCATCAGATAGGAGCGTCAACCATGAACGAGCAACGCAAGGACATCCTCGACATGCTCGCCGCGGGCAAGATCACCGTCGACGAGGCGGAGCAGCTCATCGCCGCGCTGGAGCGCGACCAGCCGCCCGTCGCGGCCCTCCCCGAGGCCCGGCCGAAGGGCAAGCCCAAGTACCTGCGGGTGCTGGTCGACACCCTCGAGGGCGGCGAGCCGGGCCGCGTCAACGTCCGCGTGCCGCTGCAGCTGCTGCGCGCCGGCGTGAAGCTGGTGGCGCTCATCCCGCCGCAGGCGCTCCAGCACGCCAACGCCGAGATGCACAAGTCGGGCGTGCCGTTCGACCTGACCCAGCTGAAGCCCGAGCAGCTCGAGGCGCTCATCGAGCACCTCGACGAGATGACCGTCGACGTCGACCAGCCCGACGCCAAGGTCCGCGTCTTCTGCGAGTGACTACGCGGCCCGGGCGAGGAACAGGTCGCTCAGCCGCAGCATGTCGATCCCGCCGCCGTTGGCGTCCAGCACCCGGGCGGTCTCCGATAGGGCCAGCTCACGGTCGGCGGCGGGCAGAATCCGGTAGGCGGAGATCGAGGTCAGGTAGGCCAGGTAGCGGCCGGTGTCGTAGCTGACCTGGTCCCGGAACCGCGCCGACCGCAGGTCAGCGAAGCGCCCGTCGCGCTGGCACTCCTCCAGCGGCCAACCTTCCACACCGGTCCAGGCCCCTGGCACGTCGTCGTAGAAGGACGCGACCGCGTCATGCGGTGAGTGCTCCACACCGTGCCGGCGGTCGATCTCGGCCAGCTCCGCCTGCAGCCCGGCGTCCATGACGCCGTGCGGGTTCCAGAACAGCGCGAGGGTGCCGCCCGGCTCCAGGGCGGCGTGCACCAGGTCCCACCGGCGGCCCGGGTCCGTCCAGTGCCAGGACGTCGCCGCGTACAGCAGCCCGAAGCGCCGGCCGGCGCGCTGCCAATCCTCGAACGCGCTCACCTCGACCGTCACCTCACCGTGCCCGGCGGTGTTGCGACGGAGCACCTCGGCCATCCGCTCGTCGGGCTCCACGCAGACGACCGGGACGCCGCGGGCCGCGAACTGGACCGTCGCCTTGCCGGTGCCGGCCCCGATCTCGGCCGCCGGCCGCGCACCCAGCGCGGCGTAGGCGAGGACCTCGTCGACCATGTCGTCGCAGTAGCCGGGCCGCCCGGCGTCGTACAGCTCCGCGACCTCACCGAACACCCTGCTCCGCATCTCACGCATGATGCCCGTGCCGCACCGCGGAAGGCCCCCTGGGGAGGGGGCCTTCTGGCGGCACGGCGAACCAGCAGCGGCTGGCTTCAGCCGACGGCCTGCTTGAGCAGGGCGGCGATGCGGGCCTCGTCGTCGGCGGACAGGGTGGTCAGGGCGAAGTACGTGGGCCACATGGTGCCGTCGTCCAGCTGCGCCTCGTCGCTGAAGCCGAGGACGGCGTAGCGGGTCTTGAACTTGGCGGCGCTCTGGAAGAAGCACAGGACCTTGCCGTCGCGGGCGTAGGCGGGCATCCCGTACCAGAGCTTCGACGTCAGCGTGGGGGCGCTCTCCTTCACGATGGCGTGCAGGCGCTCGGCGAGGACGCGGTCGGTGTCGGCCATCTCGGCGATCTTCGCCAGGACCTCGCTCTCGGTGTCCGCCTTGGTACCGCGCCGCGCGGTCGACTTGAGCTCCTTCGCCCGGTCCTTCATCGCGGTGCGCTCGGCGGTGGTGAAGCCGTCGTACTTCTCGGTGTTCGCCATGATCGTGCCTCTCTCGTTGAAGTCGGAGCTGACGTTGAAGTTGGTCACCACTGCCCGGCCTGCTGGCGGGTCGGGGCGTTGAGTCGGTTGAAGGCGTTGGTGACGGCGATGTTCAGCAGCAGCGCCGCCAGCTCCTTGTGGTCGAAGTGCTTCGCGGCCAGGTCCCACACCTGGTCCGGCACGGCGTCGGACCGGTCGGCGAGCCGGGTCACGGACTCGGTGAGGGCGAGCGCCGCCCGCTCCTCGTCGCTGAACCACGGCGTCTCCCGCCACGCGGCGACGGCGTCGACCTGGTTGTCGCCGGCGCCGTGCCGGCGGGCCTGGGCGGCGCCGCCCGCGACGCACGGCCCGCAGCCGTTGATCTGGCTGGCCCGCAGGTGGCTCAGCGCCAGCACCCGCTCGCTCACCCCGGCGCCGGCGATCGCGCCGGTGAGCGCCATCAGGGCCTCCATCGCCCCGGGGATCAGGGCCGCCGGGTTGGGCATGCGCTCCGTCGACATCGCGAACTCCCTTGCTGTGTGCTCTCGCTGACAGGACCCATCTGATCAGCGGCGCACCCCGTCCCTCGACGTCCATGGGACACCGTGGGACACGCGCAACGGCGCTGAGCTGGGCAGATACCCCGTCGATCCGACCTCGTGGGGCGGGACGGGTACGGTGTTGCACGTGTCGAGCCCGCAGGAACACCTCGTCGCGCAGCTCGCCCGGATCAAGGAGCTCAGCGGGCTCAGCCTGCGCGCCCTCGCGACGAAGGCGAGCCTGAGCAGCTCGTCGCTGTCGCGGTACATGTCGGGCCAGCTGGTGCCGCCGTGGGAGGCCGTCGTCGCGCTCTGCCGGGCGGTGGGCCGCGACCCGCGCCCGCTGCGCGCCGTGTGGGCGGAGGCGGCCAAGGCCGGCGCCGCTCCCCCGCCCCGCCGCAACGACCTGCCCGCCGACCTGTTCGACTTCACCGGCCGGGAGGCGGAGTCGGCGCTGGTCGAGCAGCTGCTGCGCACCGCCGGCGCGGTCGCCGTCGACGGCATGGGCGGGGTCGGCAAGACCAGCCTCGCCGTGCACGTCGCGCACCGGCTCGCCGGCGCGTACCCCGACGGCGGCCTGTACCTGGACCTGCACGGGTTCACGCCGGGGCAGGAGCCGCTCGACCCGCCGGCGGCGCTCGGCCGGCTCCTCGCCGCGCTGGACGTCACCCACCCGCCGGCCGGCCTCACCGAACGGGCCGCGCTGTGGCGCTCGGAGCTGTCCCGCCGGCGGGCGCTCGTCGTGCTCGACAACGCCGTCGACGCCGAACAGGTGCGGCCGCTGCTGCCCGGGGCCGGGAAGTCCGCGGTCCTCGTCACCAGCCGCAACCGGCTCGTCAGCCTCGACGGCGTGCCGCCGGTGTCGCTCGAACCCCTCGCCGACGGCGACGCCGCGCGGCTGTTCGGCCGCGCCGCCGGACTCACCGCCACCGAGGAGGACGCGGTCGGGCAGGTGCTCCAGCAGTGCGCCGGGCTGCCGCTCGCGCTGCGGATGGCCGGCGCCCGGCTGCGGCACCGGCCCGGCTGGACGGTCGCGGTGCTCGCCGAGCGGCTGCGCGACGCCACCGGCCGGTTCGACGCGGTCTTCGGCATGTCGCTGCAGCAGCTCGACGCGGACCAGCGGCGCGTGTTCCGGCTGCTGGGGGTCCTTCCCGGCGCCGACTTCGACGCCTCGACGGCGGGCGCCCTGGCGGGCCTGCGCTCCGGCGTCGGCGAGGTCCTCGACGAGCTCGTCGACGCGCACCTGCTGCAGGAGGTCGCGCCGGGCCGGTTCCGGATGCACGACCTGATCCGCCAGTACGCCGCCGACCTCGCCGCCGACGAGGAGCCCCAGGCCGACGCCGCGCTGCGCCGCGCCCTGGACCACTACCTGGCGCAGGCCACCGCCCACGAGCGGACCCTGCCCTCGCCGCACCGCCCGCGGCCCGAACCGGGCGACCCGGCGCGGGCGATGGCCTGGTTCGAGCTGGAGTACGTGAACCTGGTCGCCTGCGTCGACGCCGCCGTGCGGATCGGCGCGGACGAGGTCGCCGCCGGGCTGCCGCAGCTGATGCGGGTGTACTTCTTCCGCCACCGCGGCACCGACGACCAGGCCCGCCTGCTGGCGGCGGCCGCCGCTGCCGCGGGCCGGCTCGGCCGGGAACGGGAGCGGGTGGCGCTGCTGTCGGACCTCGGTTTCGCCCGCGCCGCCGCGGGCCGACTGACCGAGGCCATGGCCGCATACGAGGAGGCCGAGCAGGCCGGTGCGGCCGACGACGAGATCGCGGCCGGGCTGGCGCTGCGCGCCGGCATGGCCCATCGCGACCTCGGCGACCTCGAGGCGGCGCGGGCGCAGCTGCGGCGGGCCGGCGAGCTCTTCGAGAAGCTCGGCCGGCCCCCGGGCCAGGCGCAGGCGCTGGCCATCGACGGCTGGGTGACGCTGCAACTGGGCCGGCCCGCCGAGGCGGTCGAGCTCGCGCGGGCCTCCGTCGCGCTCGCCGCCGGCCCGGGCCGGATCACGGGGCTCGTGACGCTCGGCCTCGCCACCGGCGAGGCGGAGGAGGCGCTGCGCACCCTCCAGGACGCGCTGCGGCTCGCGGAGGAGCACAACCTGGCGCACAACCAGGCCCTGTGCCACAACGCCCTCGGCGTCGCGCTGCGCGGGCAGGGTTCGCTCGACGAGGCCCTGGAGCACCACCGGCGCGCCCTGGAGCTGCTCGAACCGCTCGCCGAGGTGCAGCTGGAGCTCGACTGCCGGCACGCCTACGCCGAGACGTGCCGGGCCGCCGGGCTGCGCGACGAGGCCGCCGCGCAGCTCGAACGGGTCATCACCGTCGCGCGGGACCTGGCCCGGCCGCACGACGAGCAGCTCGCGCGTGCGGCGCTGGGCCGGTAGTCACCGCTGGAAGTACTCGCCGTTCCAGGTGTACGGGATCTCCTGGCCCGAACCGGTCTTCACCGTCAGGACGCCGTAGGTGAGCGCCCAGTCCGCCACCGTCGTGCCCTCCGGCGGGCGGATGGCGTCGACGGCACGGAACGAGCCGTCGGCCAGCCGGTCGAGCAGCACCACCGCCGCGGTGCCGCCGCAGGAGACGGCGATCAGCACCCGCCGGTGCCCTTCACCGTCGAGGTCCGCGAGATGCTGCAGCTGGTCCGGCGCCGACGGCTGGGTCAGGTCCCAGGTCACGCCGTCCGACGTGACCTGGCGCCGGTCGCCGAACCGGATCGACGCCGCAGGGCAGCCGATCAGCCCGGCCACCGGCGCGAAGTCGATCGCCGAGACGATGCCCGGCAGGCCCGAGTCCACCTCCGTGAACGACTGCCCGGTCCACTGGTAGGCGCGGGCGGCGCCGAGCCGGTAGCCCCAGTCCGTGTGCCACGGCTTGGCGTCCATCACGATCCGGCCGCCGTCGACCCACCACTCGGTGATCAGCTCGCCACGCGGCCCGGACCAGCCGAGCGCCCGCAGCGTCGCGCCGTCGCGGCGCACCGCGAGCAGCTGCCCCTCCCCGTCCCCGGAGTCCTCCACGGTCTGCTTGCAATCGGCATACAAAACCGCTTCGGGCTTCCCGTCGCCGTTGAGATCGCCGTACATCACCGGCTCCGGCAGGATCGAGATCTTCGGCCACGACGACACGGGGCCCACGATCCTGTCCATCCCGAACCCCATGATAAAGGCCTCCTTCCGCAGCGTGACCGTTCCGGACGGGCAGCCCTCGTGCGCGGGGAGCGTGATCGTGGCGGACGCCCAGTCCACCCCGGCCCAGATCGCGGGCGTCTGCGGCGGTCCCTGCCTGGCCGGCACCTGCTTGCTCGGCCTGGCGTCAGCGGATGCGGTCCGGGTGGGTGACGGGCTCGGCGAAACGCCCGGGACAGGTGCCGTCTTCGACGGTCCGCCCCGCCAGATCAGCCCGCCGCTGACGAGGATCGCCCCCACCACGGCGGCGGCGACCATCCCGGTGGCGATCCGGCGGTGCCGCCGCCTGCGCTCGGCCACCTGGCGCAGCCGCGCGCCGGGGGGTGGCGCGACGCTGCCGCCGACGTCCGCGCGCAGCCGCGACAGTGCGTAGGTCAGTTCGTCAGTCACGGTGGGTCACCTCCTCGGTGGTGTGTGCCAGCTCGGCGGCGAGCGACGCCCGCCCGCGGTGCAGCCACGACTTGACGGTGCCGACGGCGGCGTCCATCTCCCGAGCCACCTCGGCGACCGGCAGGTCGATCAGGTGGTGCAGCACGACGGCCCGCCGCTGCTCCTTGGGGAGCCGGCGCAGGGCCGCGACGAGCGCCACATGGTCGGGGCTCAGCGCGGGGACGTCGGTCGTGCGTTCCCGGCCGAGATACGCGCGGGCGACCCGGCTGCGCCGCCACCGGGACGTGGCGAGGTTGGCCGCGACCCGGCGGATCCAGGCGAGCGGGTCGTCGTACCGTGAGACGTCGCCCCAGCGTTGCCAGGCGCGGCAGAACGCTTCCTGGGCGAGGTCCTGCGCCTCGGCGAGGTCGCCGGCGAGGGCATAGACCATGGCGACGACGTCGCCGTAGCGTGCGTCGTAGAGCGCGTCGAAGTCGGCCGCGGCGGGCGGCGGCCGGTCGGTGGCGCGGCGGTCGGACTCGGGCATGTCACGTCACACGCTATGCCCGTCTATCCGGTTGCGGCCTTCCCCGCCGCGTTGTCCATCGTGTGGTTCGCGGTGTCATCAATGCTCCGGTGGGCGTGGCGCAGGCTCAGCACGACGGTGGTCAGCAGGACGAGCTCGCCGAGGTTGCCCAGCCACGGCACCGCGAACCCGGCCGCCGCGGCGCCGAACATGGCGACCGCCCCGGCGAACAGCCACGGCCACCGGTCTTGCCGCCACAGCACCACCCCGACGCCGATGAGCACGAGGATCGCCACGACCGCCGGCACCGGCGGCCCGGCCGCGTTGTCGTTGACGTAGCGGAGGGTGTCGGCGTACCGCTCGGGCACCAGCCGCAGCCGCACGACGTCGGCCCAGATCCCGATCCCGACCAGCACCGCCGCGAGCGCCGCCAGCGTCCTGCGCCCGCCTCTCGCCAGCCCCGCCCCGACCACGATGAGCAACGGCGTGAACAGCGCGTGCCCCACGAACCGCCCCGCGTTGAGCCCTTCGAGCACATCCCCTTCACCGACGAACCGCCCGGCCGCGATCACCGTGTTGTCGTAGACGAGCGCACCCGCCACCACGACGACGAGCCAGGCCCGCAGCCGCACCGCCACCACCCCGGCACCGACCATGCCGACCGCCAGCACCGCGAAGATGAGTGACACCATGCCGGACCAACCGTTTCACTGAAAGAAACACAGTTCCACTCACGGCAACGTACGGCCCTCCGCCGGGACCGGTCAATCACTTCCACGCATCGAACTCACCGAGAACGTGTCAGAGCGCGTTGATGAAGGCCGCGACATCCTCGACCCGGTCCTGGAGCGTCATCAGAGCTCGGCGCGGAGCGTGGCGCGGCCGGTGTCGGCGTCGAAGGGCACCGACGCGTGCTCGTGGACGATCGTCCAGGCGTCGCCTCGGCGGCGGAGGCAGCTTGTCGCGCGTACCCACATGCCGACCTCGGCGCCGTCCCGCATCGTGCCGCTGATCCGGACCAGGAAGTGGCAGAACGCGAGATCGGCGCCGGCGGTGATCTCCAGGTCGCGGATCTCGTGGCCGATCCCCGTGCGGTACGACGCGACCCACCGCTCCAACCGGTCAGCCGGGTCCTCGCCGCGGCGGACGAGCGGGCCGACCGCGTCGTACAGCACGAGATCGTCGGCGTAGCCGGTGGCCGCGGTGGCGGCGTCCCGGCGGGCGAAGGCGCGGGTGCGGGTCTCCAGCAGCGCGCGGATCTGCTGTTCGCTGCCGGCCGTCATCGCTGGGCCACCTGACGGCCGAGGGCGTCCAGCCAGTCGCCGGTGCCCTGCTCGCGCCACTCGGGCTGTTCCTGGTCGTCCAGGAAGGTTCCCTGTTCGGTGAGCACCAGGCGGGTCCCGTCGCCTTCGCGGGCGAGCTGCACGGTGGTCAGCGACACGGTCGACAGGACGCTGCCGGTGAACAGGGCTGTCGTGTACACGATGCGCTCGTCGGGGACGATGTCGTGATACTCGCTCCGCGCGACGAGGTCGGTCCCGGCGCCGCCGTGCACGGCCTCGGTGCCGCCGACCCGGAAGTCCAGCGAATACCGTCCGTCCTCGGCCGCGAACCACTTCGCCTTCGTGTCGCGGTCGGACCAGGCCGCGAAGACCGTGGCGGGCGCGGCGGCGTAGGTCCGCTCCAGCGTGAACGTGCTGTGCTTCACCGAGTGGTCGGTCATGATCCTGGCTCCTTCTGCTCGTCGTCGAGGACCGCGCCGAGGCGGTCCAGGCGGTGCTCCCACGTCGTGCGCTGGCGCTGCAACCACGCCTCGGCGTCGCGGAGGCCGGCGGGATCGATCTGGCAGGTGCGGACCCGGCCGGCCTTCTCCGACCGCACCAGCCCGCTGTCCTGCAGCACCTGGAGATGCTGGACCGTCGCGGCGACGGTCACGCCGAGCTGGGCGGCCAGCTCGCTCACGGTCGCCGGGCCGCGGGCCAGTCGCTCGATCACCGCCCGCCGGTTACCGTCCGCGAGCGCGTGGAACACCCGGCCCGTCGCCCCCGCCTCATGCTTAAGCATGCACTTAACCGTAGCCGCCGTACCGGCAAAGCTCAAGTGATGGCTTAAGTGTTTGTCATGCGTCCCGGCGGTGGAAGACGTACGCGGCCAGGGCGAGGGCGAGCAGTGTGCCCGTTGCGACCGCGGTGGTGTCCGGCGTGTAGGTGGTCCGGAGCAGCGGGCCGACGTAGTACACGACGAGCACCAGCACCACGGCCGCCTCGGTGCGCCGGACGAGGGTGCCGGCGGCCGCGGCGAGCAGGGTGGTGAGCGTCAGGTGCGCGGTCGAGTGGAGGGCGACCAGCGCGGCGACCGGCAGCGTCACCGCGGCCAGCGCGACGACCTTCGCGGCGTACAGGGGCAGCCGGCGCGGCATGGCGAGGAGGGTCGCACGGATCTGGTCGCCGCCCTGGTGCTCGGAGGCGGTGGCCAGGACGCCGAGCACCAGGAACCCCGCCTGGACGTAGCGGACGGGCTGCGCCGCGTCCAGGGACGCCAGCAGAAGCGCGACGGCGACCGTCAGCAGCACGGTCAGCCGCAGCGACGGCAGCGTCAGCAGCTTGCGCAGCTCGGCGTGCAAGAGCGTCCGGAGTGTCACGGGTCGCGCCGGTGGAAGAGCGCGGCGCCGATCGCGAGCAGGGCCGCGATCCACGCCGTCATCACCAGGCCGGCGGTGAGCGGGGCGATGCGGACCGGGAAGTCGGGCGTGTGGAGGAACATCTGCGCGCCGACGATGTCCGGCAGGTACGCGGCCGCGTCGGTGACCTTCGTCAGCAGGTACGACACGGAGACGACGGTGCTGTTCACGATGAGGAACGTGAGCGGCACGATCCCGTTGCGCGTGATGAGCGTGATGGCGAACGACAACAGGGCGATCAGCGTCCAGTACAGGACGGCGGCGGCGACCCGGCCGGACGCGGGCGCGGACACCCGGTCGCCGTGCAGGACCTCGGTGAGCGTGAGCGCGGCGGCGGCGGTGATCGCGGCCTGGGTCGCGGCGACGAGGACGAGCGCGGTGGTCTTCGCGGCGAGCAGGCGCAGCCGGCCCGGGACGGCTGCGAGCGTCGCGGTCAGCTGGCGGGCGCGCGGGGCGTCGTGGCCGGTGTTGGTGTATTCGCTGCTGATGATGACCACGCCGAGCACCATCGGGCCGATGAGGCCGACGCCGAGGTCCTGCAGTCCCAGGTCGGACGTGTCGGTGATGGTGCCGTCGTCGATGCCGCGGCGGATGTACGACGCGTTGAGCAGCACGATGACGGGCGCCAGCAGGGTGCCAAGGACGATGCCGATCCAGGCGGTCGGCAGGCCCAGCAGCTTGCGGACCTCGGCCGCCACCGCCCAGCGGAAGGCGCTCACCACGGCGCACCCGCGGTGGCGGTCAGGGCGAGGAACGCGTCCTCGAGGGTGGCGTGGTCGCCGGTGACCTCGGCGAGGCCGCCCTGCACCAGGATCCGGCCCTGGTGGATGACGACCACGTCGTCGGCGATCTCGGCGAGCTCGCCCATGAGGTGGCTGGACAGCAGCACGGTGCCGCCCCGCGCGGCCCGGTCCCGCAGGAACTCGCGCATCCACCGGATCCCGGCGGGGTCGAGGCCGTTGACGGGCTCGTCCAGGACCAGCACCGCCGGGTCGCCGAGCAGCGCGGTCGCCAGGCCGAGCCGGCGGCTCATGCCGAGGGAGTAGCGGCCGGCCCGCTTGCGGGCGTCGCCGCTGAGGCCGACGACCTCGAGCACCTCGTCGGCGCGCGACACCGGCAGGCCGTTGCTCACGGCGACCCAGCGCAGGTGCGCGCGGGCCGTCCGGGCGCGGTGCGCGCCGCTGCCGTCCAGCAGCGCGCCGACGACGGTGAGGGGGCGGTGGAGCTCGCGGTACGGGCGGCCACACACGAGCGCGGTGCCGTGCTCCGGGCGGTCCAGCCCGAGCAGGACCCGCAGCGTCGAGGTCTTGCCGGCGCCGTTCTGCCCGAGGAACCCGGTGACGCGTCCGGGGCGCGCCTCGAACGTGACGTCGTGCAGGACCCGCGCCCTGCCCTTGCGCTTGCTGACGCGATCGATCGTGATCATAGGCCGAGTCAACCGGGGCGCCCGGCCGCGGGCATCGGGCCCGGCTCGGATCGTCGCGGCGGCGTGCGACCGTGGGCCGTCAGACCCTGGTCTGAGCACTACAGTCGGCGGCGTGAACGCCCATCCGCGTCCGTCGGGACGCTCCAGCGTCCTGCCGGTGCTCGTCATCGTGGGCATGGTGCTGCTGGCGGCGATGTGCACGGTCGGCGGGGACGGCCCGGGCCGGGTCGTGCTGCCGTGGGCGATGGTCGGCGCCGCGCTCGCCGCCGCGGCGTGGGCGGTGCGCCGCGCCCGCGCGGACCGGACCGCCTACGAGTCGCGCCTGACCGCGTGGGCCGCGTCGGAGGCGGTGCTCGCCGAGCGGCTGCGGATCGCCGGCGACCTGCACGACATCGTCTCGCACGGTCTCGGGCTCATCACGGTCCGCGCCGCGGCGACCCGGCACCTGCCGAAGCCGGCGGAGGTCGAGGCGGCACTCACCGACATCGAGGACGCGAGCCGGCACGCGACCGCGGAGCTGCGGCGGATGCTGACGGTCCTGCGCGAGCCGTCCGCCGCCGGGCTGCGCGCGCCGCTGGACGGCCTGGACGACCTGCCGGCGATCGTCGGCGGCGCGGCGGTCGCCGGCCTGCGGACCCGGCTCGCCGTCGACCCGGAGCTCGGCGCGGTGTCGCAGGGCGTGCAGGTGGCGGTGTGCAAGACCGTCCGGGAAGGGCTCAGCAACGCCGCGCGGTACGCGGGCCCCACCGACGTCCGGGTGACCGTGCACCGCGACGGGCGGTTCGTCGTGGCGGCCGTGACCGACGCGGGGCCGTCCGACCCCGCGTGGCGGGCCACGCCGGGCGCCGGGCACGGCCTCGTGGGCCTGCGGGAGCGGATGACGAGCCTCGACGGCACCCTGACGGCCGAGCCGGTCGACGGCGGCTTCCGGGTCGCCGCGCGGATCCCGGATGACGCGGCATGACGTACATGACGGATATCGCGGACATCAGGGTCATGCTGGTCGACGACCAGCCGCTGCTCCGCCACAGCCTCGCGATGATCATCAACAACGAGGCCGGTCTCCGCGTGGTCGCCGAGGCGGGCGACGGCGCCGACGCCGTCGCGCAGGCCCGCGCGGCCAGGCCCGACGTGATCCTCATGGACGTGCGGATGCCGCACCTCGACGGCCTGCAGGCGACCCGCCGCATCTGCGCCGACCCGTCGCTGGCCGCGGCGCGCGTGCTGGTGCTGAGCATGTTCGAGCTCGACGAGTACGTCTACGAGGCCCTGCACGCGGGCGCCTCCGGCTTCCTGCTCAAGGACGCCCGGCCCGCCGAGCTGATCGAGGCGATCCGCCGCACGCACCGCGGCGAGTCGCTCTTCGCGCCGTCGATCCTGACCCGGCTCGTCGCGCACTACGTGGCCGCGCCCCGCCCGGACCGGCCGACCGCGGCGCTGCGGCGGCTCACCGGCCGCGAGGTCGAGGTGCTCACGCTCATCGGCGGCGGGCTGTCCAACGACGAGATCGCCACCGCGCTGTCGATCTCGGTGAAGACCGTGAAGTCGCACATCACGCACCTCATGGCGAAGCTCGCGGCGCGGGACAGGGCGCAGCTGGTGATCACCGCCTTCGATGCGGGTCTGGTACGGCCACGCTCGTGAAACCCCCGCGAAACGGGGTCGCGCGGGGTTTGGCTGTAGCGGTACAGTCCGGCAATGACCTTGGCCGCTCCGCCGCGCCAGCGGCCGCTCAGTCGTGCCCTCCTACCGCTCGGGCTGATGTTCTTCGCCGTCGGCATCTCCGTCGCCGTCGTCTTCCCGTTCCTGTCGCTGTTCCTGAGCACGGCCGTGCACGCGGACCCCGTCCAGGTCACCGTGTTCCTCATCGCGTCACCGCTGACCGGCGTGCTGGTCTCCTCCGTGGTCGGCCGGGTGTCGGACCGGTGGCCGATCCGCCGGAAGATCCTGGTCGGTGCCGCCCTGTTCGGTGTCGTGGGCAGCCTGGTCGCGATGTTCGTCCGCGACTACTGGGTGCTGTTCGCGCTGTGCATGACCGCCTACGCGTTCGCGGGCTCACTGTTCCCGCAGTCCTTCGCGTACGCCCGGCAGATCCTCGAGCGGGACAGCCCCGGCCAGGCGGCGATGGGCATCAGCGCGCTACGGACCGTGTTCTCCCTCTCGTGGGTCGGCGGCCCGGCGCTCGCCGCGGTGCTGCTGGACGTCGGCGGGTTCCGGCTGGTGTACGGGCTGGCCGCCGCCACGTACGCCCTCGCCGCCCTGATCTCGGTGGTCTGGCTCGAGGAAGTGGAAGCGCCGGCCCCTTCGAAGACGGCGGAACCTTCCGCCGACGCGGCAGCGGGACCTTCGGCCGGCGCGGCGGCCGGGCCGCGTTGGGTGCTGTGGTTGACGATCGTGGCGTTCGTGCTGATGCAGGTGCCGATGACGCTCGGCGTGCAGGCGCTGCCGCTGTACATCGAACAGGACCTGCACAGCGACGCGTCCCGGGCCGGTCTGATCCTCGGCCTGTGCGCCGCCCTGGAGATCCCGCTGATGCTCGGCCTCGGCGCGCTCACCACCCGCTTCAAGCTGCAGACGCTGATCCTCATCGGCGGAGCGTGCGGGACCGCCTACTACGCGATCGCCTGGGTCGCGCCCAACCTGTGGGTGCTCGCCGCCGGGCAGGTGGTCAACGCGCTGTTCATCTCCGCCATCTCCGGCGTCGGCATCACGTACGTCCAGAACCTGCTGCCCGGTCAGCCGGGGCGGGCCACCACGTTGTACACCAACACGTTCCCGATCGGGTCGATCGTCGCCGGCCCGTTGTTCGGCGTGGCCGCGCACTTCGGCTACCGGTCCGCGTTCGGCATGAGCACCGCCCTGTTGGGCACCGGGTTCCTGCTGCTCGTCGTCACCGCCATGTGGGTCAGACCGTCGCGCACCGCAACGTACCCGACACGGTAATGCGGGACGAGCGGGCGCGCGCTACCGTTCCGAGCCATGAGTTCCGTTGCACTGGCGGAGGAGCTGCTCCTGCTCGCCTACGATGACGACACCGGGAAGGCCACCGGCTCCCACATCGGCCTCGACCTCGCCATGGCCGCGGGCGTCCTGGTCGACCTCGCGCTCGCGGGGCGGCTGGCGTACGCCGGGGGGATGATCGTCGTCGTCAAGGACGCGCCGACCGGCGAGCCGATCGCCGACGAGGCCCTCGCCCGGATTGTCGGCGACACGCCGCACACCCCGGCCTCGTGGCTGCAGCGGCTCCGGCACGGCCTGCGCGACCGGGTCCTGGCCGACCTCTGCTCCCGGGGCATCCTCACCGACGTCGACGAGGTCCAGCTCGGCTTCATCCACGTGCACCGCTACCCGATGGCCGATGCGACCGTGGAGACCGAGCTGCGCGCCCGCCTCGGCCGCGCCCTGACCGGCGACGACGTCCCCGACGAGCGGACCGCGGCCCTCGCGGCGCTGGTCGCGGCGGCGCGGATGGAGCCGGCGCTCTACCTGTCGGGCGACGAGATCGCGGCGGCGCACCGGCGGCTGGAGGAGATCAGCGACAACGCCGGCTTCACCGGCGCGATCAGCATGGAGGAGTCCTCGATCCGCCCGTCGGTCGCGCTCGTCGTCAGCGTCCTCGTCCAGGCCATCCAGACCGCGCTCGGCACCGCCCGCACCTGACGCCCGCTCGTGACGGCGGGCCACCCGGCCCGCCGTCCGGCCTTGTGGCAGCATGTCCGGGTGCGTCACGTGTCCGACGACCAGCGCCGGGCCCGGCTCGCGGTCCGGCACGCGCTCGCCCCTGACTTCAGGGTGGCGACCCCGGAGGCCGTCACCGGGGCGATGACCGTCCTGCACGCCACCGAGCCCGCCACGGTCCACCTGTCGTGCCAGGCCCGGACCACGGAGCTGCGCCCCGCCGACGTGGACCGCGCCCTGTACCAGGAACGCACCCTGGTCAAACAGCTCGCGATGCGCCGGACACTCTTCGTGTTCCCGCGCGACCTGCTTCCGGCCGCCTGGCCGAGCGCGTCCGCCCGGGTCGCCGCCGGCGAACGCACCCGCCTGGTCAGGGACCTCGTCGCCACCGGTACCACCACCGACGGCGACGAATGGCTCGACCGCGCCCGCGCCGAGGTCCTCGCCGCGCTCGCCGCCGCTCCTGACGGCCTGCAGCCGACCGAGATCCGCCGCGCCGTACCGACGATCGACGTCACGCTCGACATCACCACCGCCGACCCGCGCGTCTCGACCCGCGTCCTGACCTATCTCGGCGCCGCCGGCGACATCGTCCGGGCCGTAAACGCCGGCGGCTGGCACCTGTCCCGCCCGCGCTGGACTCTGATGTCGTCGTGGCTGCCCCCGGCGGGCACCTGCTTTACCTGGGCCGCGGCCGCCGACGGTTACCGCGAGCTCGTGCGGCGCTGGCTCTTCACCTTCGGCCCCGGCACCGAGGACGACCTGGTCTGGTGGCTCGGCGCCACCAAGGGCATCGTCCGGGCCGCCCTCGCCGCTCTCGGCGCCGTCCAGGTCTCCCTCGACGGCGGCGGCACCGGCTGGCTCCTGCCCGACGACCTCGACGACCTCCCCGACCCCGGCCCGTGGGCCGCCCTGCTCCCCGTCCTCGACCCGACCGTCATGGGCTGGCAGCACCGCGACTTCTACCTCGGCCCGCACCGCGCCGGCATCTTCGACCGCCGCGGCAACGCCGGCACCACCGCCTGGTGCTCCGGCCGCGTGGTCGGCTGCTGGACCCAGGACCCGGCCGGCGTCGTGCAGCTCCGCCTCCTCGAGGACGTCCCCGCCGACGCCCGCCGCCTGCTGTCCGCCGAGGCCGACCGCCTGACGCAGTGGTGCGCGGGCTTCCGCGTCCCGACCATCTACAACTCCCCGGCCATGCGCGCCTGACCGGCCGCGTCGGCCTACAGCCGGGGAAGTGCCTCGCCGGGTCGTGGCTCGCGCCGCAGGTCGAGCCAGAACAGATAACCGCGGAGGCACCCCTCCAGGCCGTCGTCGAGGTAGGCGACGAATTCGCGCTGCCCTCGGGCGGCATCGTGGTAGTGGCCCAGGAACTGGGGGTCGGCGTTGTAGCCCCAATGCGGACGGGTGTCCGCTCCCCAGTCGGCGGCTGTCGCGACCGCCCACTCCCGCACGCGGCCCCGGTCCCGCCACCACTCGCGGACGGCGCCGGCCGTCCAGTGCTCGTCGCCGTCCCAGTTGTAGCCGCTGTACAGCTCCGCCCGGCAGCCGTGCACCACGGCCTCGGTCTCGCGCTCGTCCACCGGCTGCCGGTAGATGAACTCGAACCCGAATCCGCCGCCGAGATCGTCGTCATAGCAGATGTGGTCCGGGGCATCCCGCCGCCCGATGGCCAGGCTGTCGGTCTCGCCCGCGTAGAACGGCCCCGGCACGTTGCGCCAGTTCCGCTGCTCCCAACGCCCGGTGAAGAGCCGATCGACGGGCTCGCCGAGGCGCTCCACCACACTCCGCGCGGTGGGCAGCGGATCCCAGTAGCCGGTCATCTGTCCATCCTGCACGACGCGGCCCCGCCGGTACTGTGGGTCGATGGGGGAAGCGGTCAACGTCATCAATCTCGACGAGCCCGCCGAACGGGCCGCACGGCCGTCGGCGGTCGCGCGGTGGCGGCGCCGGGTGCCGGTGAAGGCGGTGGCGCTCGTGGTGCTCGGCGTCCTGGTCGGTGCCGTCGCCGGCCAGCGATGGGAGGCCGCACGGCAGGAGGGACGGCGGGCGGCGGAGGTCTCGCTGTTCGTGACGGTGGCCGGGACGGAGTCGGCCCAGGGCGACGGCACCCGCCTGACCATCGACGGCACCGTGACCGTGCTCAACGGCGGCCCGAGGCCGGTCCAGGTGACCGGCGCGGACGTCGTGGCCGACGTCATGGTCTGGGGCGATCACCGGATCGAGCCCGGCGCGGCGGGCTGGTTCCGCGTCAACGCCACCATCCCCTGCACCGACGACGCCGCGAGCCGCCCGCTGCGGGTCGGACTGGTGGCGGTGACGGAGGACGGGGTCCGCCGCCCGGTGACGACCGCGCTCCAGCTGAACGGCAGCAGCTGGCAGGACCAAGTCAGGCGCGGCTGCCCGCGACGGTGACCACCCGGCCGCACCGGCCGGGTTCCGACCCTGCCCTGCCGGATCAGCACCTAGCCGAGCTGCGAGCTTCTGGCCGGAGATTTGCCCGATTGGCGGCGTGGGGGCTGGGTGTCGTCGGCGGAGCGGGGTACATATTTTTTGCCGGGGTGTCTGACGGTGTCGAGAACGGGGAGCCGGCTCCGTCCCAGGGGGACAACCGGTCGAGAACGAAGGAGCACACCGTGAAGTACCTGCTGCTGAAGCACTACCGTGGTGGACCGGCGCCGGCGGTCGACTACCCGACGATGGATCAGTGGGCGCCGGAGGACGTCGACGCGCACATCCAGTACATGCGCGACTTCGCGACCAAGCTGGAGAAGTCCGGTGAGTTCGTCGAGATGCAGGCGCTGTCGCCCGAGGGCGCGTTCGTGCGGCACGACGGGGAGGGGCGGCCGGCGGTGACCGACGGTCCGTTCGCCGAGACGAAGGACCTCATCGCCGGCTGGTACGTCATCGACGTCGAGTCGTGGGACCGGGCGGTCGAGGTGGCCGGTGAACTGTCCGCCGCTCCCGGCCCCGGCGGCGAGCCGATCCTCGAGTGGCTGGAGGTCCGGCCGTTCTACACCGAGCTGCCCTCGGCCGGCGAATGAACGAGTCCCTGCTGCGGGAGCTCGTGCCCGCGGTGATCGGTGTCCTCGTCCGGCGCGGAGCGGAGTTCGCGTCGGCCGAGGACGCCGTGCAGGAGGCGCTGATCCGGGCCTTGAAGCTGTGGCCGGACGACCCGCCGCGCGATCCGAAGGCCTGGCTCGTCGCCGCGGCGTGGCACAAGTTCGTCGACGCCGCCCGCTCCGAGGCGTCCCGGCGGGACCGGGAGCTGGCGGTGCAGGACGAGCCGCCCGCCGGGGTGGTGCCCGGCAGCGACGACACGCTCCAGCTGTACTTCCTGTGCGCGCACCCTGCGCTGCCGCCCGCCGCGGCCGTCGCCCTCACGCTGCGCGCCGTGGGCGGGCTGACGACGCGGCAGATCGCCCTCGCCTACCTGGTGCCGGAGGCGACGATGGCGCAGCGGATCAGCCGCGCGAAGCGCCGCATCGCGGGGCAGTCCCTCGACCGCCCCGGCGACCTGCGCACGGTGCTGCGGGTGCTGTACCTCGTGTTCAACGAGGGCTACAGCGGCGACGTCGACCTGGCCGCCGAGGCGATCCGGCTCACCCGCCAGCTCTTCGCGCTGACCCGGGAGCCTGAGGTCGCGGGCCTGCTCGCGCTGATGCTGCTGCACCATGCGCGGCGCGCCTCCCGTACCGGTGCCGACGGCCGGCTGGTGCCGTTGAGCGAACAGGACCGGTCCCGCTGGGACACCGCCCTCATCGCCGAGGGGGTCGAGATCCTCCAGGCGGCGCTGGCCCGCGACCGGCTCGGCGAATACCAGGCGCAGGCCGCGATCGCCGCCCTGCACGCCGACGCGCGCACCACGGAGTCGACCGACTGGGTGCAGATCGTCGAGTGGTACGACGAGCTGCTCCCGCTCACCGGCGACAGCCCCGTGGTGCGCCTCAACCGGGCCGTCGCGGTCGGCGAGGCCGACGGCCCGCGGGCCGGCCTGGCGGCCCTGGGTGGCGTCGACCCCGCCGTCCCCCCCGTACGCGGCGGTGGCGGCCCATCTGCACGAGCGGGCCGGCGACCTGGCCCGCGCCGCGGACCTCTACGCCGAGGCGTCCCGCGCCGCGACCAGCGTTCCGGAGCGCGACCACCTCACCCGCCAGGCCGCCCGTGCCCGCCACCGCGGCCGCTGAGCCGATCAGCGGGCCTCATCCGCCGGCGCGGCTGCCGTACGCGGGGCCGAACACGACGAGCAGGGCCAGGTCCTCGGTGACGTCGACGAACCGGTGCTCCTCGCCCGCCGGCACGAACACGACCGACCCCGGGCCCACGTCCGCCGACCCGCCCGGCGTGACGATCCTGGCCCGGCCCCTGGTGACCACGTAGATCTCGTCCTCGGTGTGCGGGCTCTGGTCGTCGAGCCCGCCCGCCGGGATGCAGTACGTCCCCACCGACAGGTCCGGCACCCGCAGGTGCTCCACCCAGTCGTTGGCCGCCCCGGCGGGCGCCTTCCACTCCCCCGCGCCTTCGATGATCCGCATCCCGGCAGCGTAGATCGTGGCGGTGGTGGGTCAGTGCGGGTTGGGCACGCCGGCGAAGGTCGAGGGCACCGAGAGGCTGCGCCATCTGGGGAGGGGCCAGCAGGTGACGAACGCGCGGCCCACGACGCGGTCGACGGGGATGGTGCCGCTGGAGGCGCCGAGGTGGGCGCGGGAGTCGGCGGACGCGCTGCGGTGGTCGCCGAGCACGAACAGGCGGCCGGCGGGCACCGTGACGTCGAACGGGGTCATGGACGGCTCGTCGCCCGGGTAGAGGTAGTCCTCGTCCAGGGCGGTGCCGTTGATGGTGACCCGGTGCTTGTCGTCGCAGCACTTGACGCGGTCGCCGGCGATGCCGATGACGCGCTTGATGTAGTCCTCGTCGGGGCCGGCGGACCACGCGGCCGGCGGGCGGAAGACGACGATCTCGCCGCGCTCGGGGTCACGGAAGCGGTAGAGCACCTTGTTGACGAGCACCTTGTCGTCGATGATCAGGGTCTGCTCCATCGAGCCTGACGGGATGAAGAACGTCTGGACCAGATATGTGCGCACGACGATCGCCACCAGCGCCGCCACGACAAGCATGACGATGTTCGCCGTCCAGCGCGACCGCCTGCTCTTCACGTTCCCCGTTGCAGGCACGGCCGCAGCGTACATCGTCGATGCCAATGGATCTGCCCGGCACTGGTGACGGCCGATGTGGTGTCGGCAACCCGACTACTTTCAGCACCTTCATCCGCACACTCGGTAACGATACGAGATCCCAACCGCACCGGCACGGGAACCACGACAACGCGAGCCGGCGCGGGCCCGGGGGCGCCGCGCCGGGTGCACAGGGCTCGCTACAGGTCGAACTCCGCCGGTGGGATGCCGACGGCGAAGCAGGCCTCGCGGACCGCCCTCTTCTCGTTGTCGTCGAAGTTGCCGTCGGCGCCGCCGATGATGATGCCGATCTGGATGACGGCGCGGGCGTGGTCTGGCTTCGACTTGAGTTTCGCGATCGTGGCGATCGCCTCGACCTTGCCGAACTCGAAGTCGCGGACCAGCCGGTCGGCGTAGAAGGCGAACTTCTGCCGCAGCTCGTCGGGCGGGAAGACCGCCAGGATGTCGTTGCTGGTGATGACGCCCTCGGTGCGCTGGCGCTCCGACGGGTCGATGCTGCCGTCGGCGGCGGCGATGAGCGCGCACATCGCCATGCTCGCGTTGGCGAACTCCTTGCTCTTGAACTGACCGGCCCGCGTCTTGAGCTGCCCGCTCATCTCCTGCGTCCGGCTCTTGAGCTGGTCGAAGAATCCCATGCTGCCATCCCCCATCGTTCGAAGCCCCCCGCCGGGAAGCCTACCCGCGCCGTCTGACAGAAAGCTGCGAGCGCGCTGCCCGCGACCGGCGGCCCGAGCAGGCGTTACCCCGTACCGGCGACGCTGCCGCAACCTGGGAACCTCTGCGGACAATTGCTGCTATTTCACCCACGTGTGAGGTTGACCGTCAAGATCAGAGTGCCGGGCATCTCGTCGCCTGATCGCCGGTACCGTCGAGGGTGTGGGGTGGCGGCTCGTGGGGGCGGGCGCGGCGACGCTGGCGGTCCTCGCCGGCGCCGCGGTCACGATCGCGGTCACGATCGCGGTCACGGCCCGGCACAGACCGGCCGGCGGACCGGCCGGCGGGCGGGACGGCCAGGACGCGCTGTGGCGGCGCATCCCCGATGCCTTCGCGGCGCCGCCGGAGGCCACCGTGAGCGCGGTCCTGCTGTACCCGTCGGCGGACGGCTGCTTCTCCGCCACCGGAATCGTCGACGCAGGGATCCGCCGGCACGTCGGGGTCTGGGTCGCCGCCGGGGCGTGCGACACCGTGCGGCTCGAGTGGCCCGTGGAAGTGCCGCCGACGAACCCGCAGATCACCCAGCGCGAAACGGTCGTGGCCGCGACCGACCCGAACGGCGACGGCACCTGGCTGACGGTCGTCGCCACCACCGCCGGCGATCGTGCCTGGGGCGAGCTGATCCACGGCGGCCCGTCCGGCGGGGTGTCGGGCCGGCTGCGCGAACCCCTCGACGACCGGGGCGACGTGCCGGTGGCCGTCGGCGCCATCCACGATCAATACGCGGTCGTCGGGCGGCACGGCGACGAGCCGACGGTGTACCTGTCGCCCAGCGGAAGCCATTGGTGGGACCGCCCGCTGCCTCTGCCCGGCACCGGCCCGGCGGAGCCGCTCGGCGTCGCGGGCGCGCCCGACGTGTTCCGCCCGGAGCGCTCCGCGTTCGACATCGGCCCGGGTGTCGTGGTCGGCCGGGCGGGCGGCGTCGCCGTCATCTGGTCCAGCGCCGACGGCGGCGTTACCTGGCAGGTGCGGGCGCACCCGGAGGCGGCCGAGCTGACCGGCGTCGTCCACGACGGCTCGGTGTTCGTCGCCACCGGCGCCGGCCCGGGCGGCGACGCCGTGGTCCTCACCTCCGCTGACGGCGTCACCTGGCAGCGGGATCCCCGCACGGTGCCGGCCGGCGCAAGGCCGTTCCGTTCGGTGTACGCGCTGCGCTCACCCGCTCGGCCGGCGTTCGACCTCGGCGGCCCGCCGGCGCCACCGCCGTCCGTCTACGCCGTCAGCGCGGACGGCGAGTGCGCCACGGTGTGGCGGCGCGAACCGGACGCCTGGGTGGCGGAGCCGCTCGGCTGCCACGGTGTGCCGGCCTCCCTCGCCCAGCTCGCCGACGGCCGCGTCGCCGCCGTCGGGGGCACCACGCTCTGGCTGCGCAAACCGTAGACGACAACGCTGCGTGGACCGGTAGACGACAACGCTGCGTGGGCCGGTAGACGGCAGACAGGATCAGGCGCCCTGGTCCAGGAGGGCGACGCGGCGGCGGCCCGCGGTCCGCCGGTAGCTCGCGTCCAGCAGCTCGGCGATCTCGGCCCAGTCGGTGTCGCCGTCCAGGTCCACGCCGATCCAGCCGGACGGGCCGAGGTACGCCGGAACGTAACTGCGCGCGTCCTCCAGCAGGGCCTCGCGCTCGGCCGGGTCGACCAGCACGAGCACCGAGCGCTCGTGCTGCCGGTAGGTGCCGTCGACCTTGACCGAGCCGCCGTAGTAGGCGAACACCTTCGTCGTGTAGAACGCCGGGTGCCCGTGGGAGATCTTCTCCGCGGCGTCGGGCAGGGCGAGCGCGAGCTCCCGCACCCGGCCCAGGATCGGGTCGGCGTCGTCGAACATGATGGGGTGGCCCATTGACCGACGATAACCGGGGCCGGCAGCGGACCCGGCGGCGGGTGTGACCCAGGACACATTAGAGTCGGTGTATGCGAGCGGTTTGGATCACCAGGGCCGGCGGCCCCGAGGTGCTCGAGGTGCGCACGACGCCCAACCCGTCGCCCGCCGCGGGCGAGATCCGCATCCGGGTGCACGCGGCCGGGCTGAACTTCGCCGAGGTGATGGCCCGGCAGGGGCTCTACCCCGACGCGCCGCGCCTGCCGTGCGTCGTCGGCTACGAGGTCGCGGGCGTGGTCGACGCGCACGGCCCAGGCGTCGACGGCCCGGCGATCGGCAGCCGGGTGCTGGCGCTCGTGCGCTTCGGCGGGCACGCCGAGCTGGTGTGCGCCCCCGTCGCGCAGGTCGTCGAGCTGCCCGACGCGCTGGGGTTCGAGGAGGCCGCCGCCATCCCGGTCAACTACCTCACGGCGTACCACATGCTCTTCCGCGTGGCGAACCTCCGCGCCGGCCACCGGATCCTCGTGCACATGGCGGCCGGCGGCGTGGGCCTCGCCGTGCTGCAGCTGTGCCGCACCGTGCCGGACGTGGTGACGTTCGGGACCGCGTCGGCCGGCAAGCACGAGGTGCTGCGCGAGTTCGGCTGCACGCATCCGATCGACTACCGCACCGAGGACTACGCCGCCCGGGTCCGTGCCCTCACCGGCGGGGACGGCGTCGACATCGTCCTCGACCCGCTCGGCGGCCGCGACTGGAAGCGCGGGATGCGGCTGCTGCGACCGGTCGGGCAGCTCATCGCGTACGGCTTCGCGAACGCCGCCTCCGGTGAGCGGCGCAGCATCCTGCGGCTCGCCCGGCAGGCGGTGGGCGTGCCGCTGCTGACCCCGCTCGGCCTGATGGACCAGAACCGCACGGTCAGCGGCGTGAACCTCGGCCATCTGTGGGGCCGCCCCGACCTGCTCCGCGAGGAGCTGTCGGCGCTCATGGACCTGTGGCACGCCGGCGTGGTGAAGCCGCGCATCGACGGCGTGTACCCCTTCAACCGCGCCGCCGACGCGCACCGCCGCCTCGGCGAGCGCCACAACATCGGCAAGGTGCTGCTGGTGCCCTCCGGCTGACCTACGTCGCCGCCCGCACCCACAGGTCCCGGTTGCCGGCGATGACGACCCGCCCGTCGCGCAGCGTCGCGACCGCCTGCGGCGGGGCGTCACCGCAGCCCAGCTCCCCGCGCTGCCACGCCCCGGCGCCGTCGCCGAGCCAGACGACGCCGCAGTAGTCGTTGCGCTCGTCCACCTTGTGCTGCCGGGAGTCGTCGATGACGCCGACGACCACCACGGTCCCGTCATGGCCGACGGTGACGTCGGAGACCCGTCCGGCTCCCATGCCGTCCACCGTGCCCCGTGTCCAGGTCAGCCCGTCGGCGCTGGTCAGCACGTACGTGGAGTCCTGCTGCCCGCCGCCCTCGATCCCGCCGAACGCCAGCCACCGGTCGCCGGCCTTCACCAGCCGGGTCAGCACGAGACTCGCCGGCAGTCCCTCCACTGTGGACACCTGCCAGGTCCGGCCGCCGTCGGTGGACCGCCACGCCCCCGGCTGGTCCCACCCGTAGCCGATCGCGACCAGGGTGTCGCCGTCGGCCGCGAGCACCGCGAGCAGCTGCCGCTCCGCCCGGCCCTGCCGCGGCGCCGCCGGCAGGTCGACCCGCCGCAGCGTCACGCCCCCGTCGTCGGAGACGAGGACCGCCGGCGGTTGCTCCTTCTTCGCGGTCAGGTCGGCGTTGACGACGATCCTGCCGCCCGCCGTCCTGACCATCCCCCTGACCAGGCTCCGCGACCCCTGCCCCTCGAACCCGGTGGTCGACAGGTCGAGCCTGGCCAGCTGCTGGGGTTCGCCGCCGCGGTACCGGTAGAGCCCGGAGCCCCCGGCGGCGAGGACGCTCCCCTCCGCCTCGACGACGAACCCGTCCCCGCCGACCCCGCCACCGGCCCACCCGCCGCCCTTCCCGGGCGGCCGGTCCCCACCGGCGTCGCTCCCGCCCGGCGCAGGGTCGATCGCCAGCCGGTCACACGCCTCGTTCCCAGTCCAGTTCGCCCCGACCGCCCGGAACCCGTTCTGGTACGTGCCGATCCCGAGCACGCACGCCCCGACCGGCAGCAGCCGCTGCAACCCCTGCCCCTGCGGGATCCAGTCGGACACCGCCGGCCACTCGACCGCCCCGCCGTGCCTGACGAACCCGAGCTCGGTCGCCGGCACCTTTCCGAGCCCCTTCCGCCCCTCGGTGTCGGCGCTCCACCCGCCGTCCCCGACCTGCTGCCCGCACCCGCCGACACTCAGCATCATCGCGACCACGACGACAGCACGAACCGCTCGGTACATCCCCGGATCCTCCCAGACCCCCGCGAATCCCACCGCCCGCACGGTCGGCCGGAGATAGGGAGTTTTCCTCTTCTGAGGGTCGGGCGGCGGCCGGAGACTCGCGGCATGGGTGACGAGGCGGTGCCGTGGGCGGCGGAGCTGAGTGAGCGGCTCTTCGTGACCCCGGGGCGGTGGGGGTGGCGCAGCGTCGACGTCGTGGAGAGCGAGCGGCACGACGGGCTCGTGCTGTCGGAGCGGCCGGAGTGGGTGGAGCCGCCGCGGCCGGACACCAGTGAGCTGCGGCGGGCGGTGGCGGTCGCGTTCTGGGCGCTGATCGGGCAGGTTCTCGCCGTGTTCGGCGGGCTGGTCGCGGCCGCCGTGCTGCTGCCGCGGGTGCGGCAGTGGCTGGTCGAGCAGGGGTTCGAGGGGGACGCCTACCAGGCCGTGCGGCTGTTCGCGGGGCTCGGCCTGCTCGTGCTGGCGTTCAAGGTGCTGCCCCGGATGGGCGCGTACTACGTGGCGCTGCGCAACCAGCGGGAGTTCGAGGCGCCGTTCCGCCGGGCGAGGAGGCAGGAGCGGCGGCGGTACGAGACGGCCGCCGCCGAGTGGAACGACGCGATCCGCCGGCGGGGCGAGCGGGTGCACGCGCGCAGGGACGGACCGGAGTGGATCCCCGTGCTGCCGGAGGCGCCGCCCAGCAGGCCGAGCTCGAGAAGATGCCCGCCATCGGCGCCACCCACGCGGACACCCTCAAGACGCTGGACGACGCCGCCCACTCCGCGGCCGCGGCGTACGCGGGCAACGTCGCCAGGAATCTCGGCGCCGACGAGCACGACGCCCAGAGCTACTCCAAGGGCGGCGCGAACGTGGGTGACGTCGCGAGCAGCCTCGCCATGACCAAGGGCAGCGGCGGGGCGTCGCTGCCCGGTCAGGAGTCTCCTCAGCAGATGGTCGACAAGGCTCAGTCCGCCACGGGTCGCTGACTGGAGCTCCAGTCGGCGGCGGTGTCGCGGACGTACGACTCGTAGGTGCGGGGCGGCCGGCCGAGCAGCTCCGCGGTCCTGGCGATGTCGCGGGCCGGGGCCGGCAGGTGGAACCTGGCGACGAAGCCGTACGAACGCCGGTAGTCCGCGAGCTTCGCCCCGCTCAGGTGCCGGGCGAGGACGTCCGGCCAGTCGGGCCGGTCGCCGTCATAGCGCACCGGACGGCCGAGCGCCTCGCTCCACACCCGCGCCGCCCGCGCGCCGCTGACGGACTCCGGGCCGGCGAGGGCGAACGCGCCGGCCGGGAACGCGTCGTCGGTCAGTGCCCGGGCCGCGACCTCGCCGACGTCGCGGAGGTCGACGCGGTTCACGCCGTTGCGGTGCGTCGGCAGCGGGTACCGGCCGTCGAGGATCTCGGCGCGGACCACCTCGTCGTTCTGGTAGTAGTTCGCGACACCCAGCACCGTCGGGCGCTGCCGGGCCGCGGCGACCCGGCGGGCGACCCGCAGCTTGCCGCGGTAGTGCGGCAGGAACGTGCTGACGAGCGCCTCCATGGACAGCCGCGCCAGCCGGCTGCGGGCGGTCAGGGCGACCCCGGCGAAGACGAGCCGGACGCCGAGGGCGTCGCACGCGGTGACGAACACGTCCGCCATCCGCTCCTCGTCGGGGTCGTGCGGGGAGACGTACAGCGCCGCCGTCGCACCCGTCAGCGCCGCCGTGACGGCCGCCGGGTCGCGCAGGTCGCCGACCGCGGGTTCGACGCCCGGCGGCAGCACGTCCGCGCGGCCGGCGGTGCGGACCAGCGCCCGCACCCCGGCGCCGCGGGCGAGCAGCGCCGCCACGACCTCCTTGCCGATGCTGCCGGTCGCGCCGGCCACGAGCACGGTCACGGCGGTCACACCAGCGCCGGCGCGGGAGCGGCGGCGGTGGTGGCCGACCGGGCGGACCGGATCGCGAGCAGGCCGAGGCCGGCGAGCATGACGCCGCGCAGCAGCTCGATCTGCAGGCCGGTCACCACCGGCAGGACGGGCAGCGGCACGAAGACGGCGACCGCGCCGGCGATCCCCGTCCAGCCGACCCAGCGGGGCAGGCCCTGGGCCCGGACCACGCCGATCGAGAAGACGAGCAGCCCGAGGACGAGGCCGATGCCGGCGACGATCTGTTCGGTCTCGAACGCCGGCGCGGCGATGACCGCGTCCTGCTCGGAGACCATGCCCGGGTGGTGCTCGGCCAGGTCCGACGCGGCGAACGTCATCAGCACCAGGTGCGGCACCGCGCTGAGCAGGTTGCCGAGGAAGTACAGCACGAAGCCGGCGAGGCCGAGCTTTCCGGCCCGCGGGGCGACCCACCCGTACACCCCGGGCAGGGCGAACAGCAGCAGCACCGTGCCGGCGAGCAACGCCGCCGAGCCGAGCGTGTGCGGCTGCAGGAGCGCCTCCGGGCTGTGGGCGTGCCCTTCCTCGATCGGGTGGAGCAGCCCGCCGATGATGCACAGCGGGCCTGCGGCGAAGGCGGCGGCGTCGCTGAGGCGGCGGAGGGTGAGCGGGTTCATTATGAGCTCCTACGAATGAGTTCCTGCTGGTGCCGAGCAGCGTCGCCGGTGCCGCTGGTGCGCCGCTGGTGCGCCGCCGCAACCGCGAACCAGGCGACGGCGACGAGCGGCATGGCGACGGCGTACCCGAGGCCCGTCTCGGTCGCGATCCAGTCGGTGGCGGAGCCGGTGGACGCGGTGGAGGCGTCGGCGAAGTGGTACATGACGGCGTTGAAGGCCGCGTGCGCGACGACGCCGGGCCACATGCCCCAGCGCAGCTGCATCGACGCCAGGACCGTCCCGAACGCGGTGGTCCCGATGGTGAACATGGCGATGGCGAACAGGGGTGCGACGCCCTCCGGGGTGCCGCCGAGGAAGAGCAGCAGCCACACGTGCGACAGGCTCCACAGGAAGCCGCTGACGAGGTACACGGTGCGCGGCCGGGCGACCTCGGCGAGGCGCGTGACGAGCAGCCCCCGCCAGCCGATGTCCTCGGCGAGCGCGAGCAGGACGTACGGCAGCACCAGCACGGTCCCGGCGAGGGCGGCGGTGCCCGCGTCGCCGGTGAACCGGCCGACGCCGGTGGCCCACACGGCGGCGTACGCGACGAGGACCGGCGCGACGCCGACCGCCCACGCGACGGCGAGGGTGCGCCACGACGTACGGCGGAAGCCCCAGCCCTTGAAGCCCCGGCGGGCGACGAACGCGGCGATCAGGGGGGTCAGGGCCGTGCCGTAGGTGGCGGCCTGGCCGAGGGCGGACGCCTCCTCGATCCGCCGCACGTCGACGCCTTCGGCGACGGCGACGGCGGTGGTGGCGAGGGCGAGCAGCAACTGAAGGACGACGAAGCGGGTCGCTTCGGACTTGGCAGTGGTCATGCCGTGAACGGTGGACCGCCGCGGTGGTGCGCCGCTGGTGCCTAACTGGTCAGCAGCCTCCGCGCCCGGTCCACGAACGGCTGGGCGCCGAGCGCCTCGGCCTGCTCCAGCGCGTTCGTCAGCAATTGCCTGTCGTGCAGCGCGGCGCCGAGGTACAGCTGGGCGGGGCCGAGGATCACGACGCCGGGCCACAGGACGACGATCTGCTGCCCGTACGAGCGTAGCGTCGGCACCAGGTGGGCGAGCCGCTCGTCGTCGCCGAGCGCGGCGAGCGCCGCGCTGAGCATGACGGCCCACGGGGTGCGGCGCTGGCCCTCGGGCGGGGCGGCGAGCAGCCGGTCGATGAGCGGCAGCGCGACGTCGCGGTGCCCGGCCTCGGCGTGCCCGAGCGCGACGACGAGCAGGAACGCCGGGTCGGTGCCGGCGGCGAGGTCCGCGGCGTTGCCGACCGCGTCCATCAGCCGGCCGGCGTGCCACGCGGCGATGCCTTCGACGGTCGAGTGGGACACGACGCTGAGCGCGGCCGCCGCCGGTGACGCCAGGGCCGCCGCCTCGCTCGCCTCCTCCGCCGTCGCGCGGGCCGCCTCGAGGTCGCCGCGCATGAGCTGCAGCCCCGCCCGCCACCACCGGTCGAGCAGCTCCAGGTCGGGGTCCTGGGCGCGCTCCGCGATCGCCGTGAACCGGCGGGCCGCCCGTTCCGACTCCGCGAGCCGCCCCAGCTCCAGCAGCACGCACCGATGCAGATGTAATGCGGTGGCTTCGAGGCCGGCGTCGTGGGCACTCATCGCGAGCAGCTCCTCGACCTGTCCGAGCCGCTGCTGCGCGGTGTCCGGGGTCCAGGCCGCCTGGATCGACGCGACGAGCGCGCGGGCCCAGGCATCGCGGTCGTCGCCGGCCTCCGCCAGGGCGCGGGCGGCCAGGTCGGCGGCGCCGGGCCGGTCGGTGCCGGCCCGCTGGGTCGCCTCCGCGGCGACCAGCCGCGCCCGCAGCGGCGCCGGCACCGCGTCGAGCTGGGTCAGCGCCTCCCGCAGCAGCACGCTCGGCCCGAGCATCATGCCGAACATCGCCCAGTAGCCACCGATCCCGCCGGGCGCGGACTCCAGCGTCGCCTCGGCGAACCGCACCCAGTCGCCCTGGCGGCGCGCGATGTCCGCCTCCTGGCGCAGCTCGGCCTCGCTGGCCTCGAGGCGCCCGGCGCGGCGCGCGGCGACCCCGGCGACGCGGTGCAGGTCGGCCCGCACGCCGTCGTCGGTCGCCTGTTCCAGTCCCCGGGCGGCCCAGGTGGCGGCGTCGTCGAGGGCGGCCCGGGCGAGTGCCTCCCGGGCGGCGTCGAGGGCGGCCCCGGCGGCCCGATCGTCGTGCGCGGCCAGCCGGTGCTCCGCGACGGCGCTCTTCTCGCTGAGCGCGTCGGCAAGTCGGGTGTGCAGGGCGATGCGCTGGACCGGCCCGATGTCGGCGGCCACGGCCTCGCGGACGATGTCGTGGCCGACGCGGAGCCGTCCGGGGCCCGGCTCGTCGATGAGGCCGGCGCGCAGGGCGGCCGCGAGGGCCTGCTCGATCGCCTCCGGGCTGCGTCCGGCGGCCGCGGCGGCGACGGTGACCCGCAGGTCCCGGCCGGCGAGCGCGAGGGCCGCCATCAGGTCCGCGCCGCCGGCGGGCAGCGCCGCGACCCTGGCCCGCACGGTGTCCCGAACGTCGCCGGGCAGTTCGGCGTCCGCGCCGAGCGCCGCGAGCGACCCCAGGAAGTAGGGGTTGCCGCCGGTACGGGCGGCGAGCGCGGCCACCTGCCCCGGCGCGAACGGGTGGCCGGCGAGCAGCTCCGTCGTCTCGTCGCCGGTCAGGCCGGCGAGCCGGAGGTCGAGGTGCCCCCGGCGGCGGGCCATGCCGGCGAGGACCCTGCCGAGCTCCTCCGGTGCCCGCGGCGGGTCGTCCCGGGCGGTGAGGACCAGCAGCAGCCGGGCGTCGCCGAGCGCGTCGAGCGCGATCTCCAGCACGACGAGCGAGTCGGGGTCGGCCCAGTGCGCGTCGTCGAGCACGACGACGGCCGGGTCGCCGGTCCCTTCCCGCCGCCCGCCGGCCGGGTTCGCGGCCAGCTCGCGCAGCCTGCCGGCGAGGTCGAGCCCGAACGCGAACCGTCCGGCCTCCATCGCCGCGTCGACCGCCGGCAGCCCGCCGAGGACCTGCGCCCACGGCCAGTACGCGGGGGCGCCGGGCGCGGCCGGGCAGCGACCCCACTTCGCCTGCTCGAATGCCTCCTCGACCAGCCGGGTCTTGCCGATGCCGGCCTCCCCGCGGACCACGACCGTCGTCGTGTGCCCGGCCCGTGCCCGCTCCCCCGCCTGCCTGAGCGCGGCGAGCTCCTGCCGCCGGCCGGCGAACAGCTCCCTGGACTTCTGCCGATGCGCCGGCTTCTGCACGGACAGGTCCGGGTCCTGGTTGAGCAGGCGCTTCTCCAGCGCCGTGATCTCGGGCCCGGGGTCGATGCCCAGCTCCTGGACGAGTCGCTCCCGCAGCTCCCGGAGCACCGCCAGGGCGTCCGCCTGCCGGCCGCTGCGGTACAGGGCGGTCGCCAGCAGCGCCGGGCCGCGCTCCCGCATCGGGTGCTCGCCGACCAGCCGCCGCAGGTCCGGCACCACCTCCGCGTCGCGCCCGGCCGCGAGCAGCGCCTGGGCGTGCGCCTCCCGCGCCACGACCCGCAGCTCCTCGACGCGGTGCACCTCGGGCAGCACGGCCTCGACGTCGCGCACCTCCGCGTACGCCTCGCCCCGCCACCACGCGAGCGCGTCGCCCAGCAGCTCGGCCGCCTGGTCCGGCGCCGTGTCGAGCAGCTCCCGCGCCGCCTTCAGGTCGGCATCGAACCGCGCGGCGTCGGTCGGCAGGTCCAGCCGGTACCCGTCGCCGACCGTCACGATCGACGTCGCTCTGGCCTCCCGCGCGGGCTCCAGCAGCCGCCGCAGCCGCGAGATGTACCCCTGCAGCGTGGTGGCCGCGGACGGCGGCGGATCCCCCCGCCACACCAGGTCCGCGAGCGCCTCGGCGCTCACGTGCCGCCCCCGGTGCGCCGCCAGCAGCGCCAGCACCTCGGCATGCCGCCGGGCGCCGAGCGCGATCTCCCGCCCGCCCTCCCCGACCACCGCCGTAGGCCCCAGCACCCGCACCACCTACATGCCGCGTACGCTACGCGCCGCGACCCCCGCGACAACGCCCGAAACCCGACACCAGACCGTGTTACGGTGCTGGTCGATCGGGGGGCGGGATCCAGATGAGTGAGCGCGGGGCACGGGTCCGCGAGGTGCGCCGCCGCCTCGCCCAGGACGGCCCGCCGTGGACACGGGGCCACGAGCTGGACTTCGAGACGGTCACGATGCCGGAGCGGGACTGCGACCTGCTCCGCGACCTGCTGATCGCCGAGGGCGTCGGGACGGTCGTCGAGGTCGGGCTCGCCTACGCCAGCTCAGCCCTCGCGGTCGGCGAGGCGCTGGTCACGGTCGACCGGCCGCACCCCCGGCACGTCATCGTCGATCCCTACCAGGACCAGGCGTACTCCGATGTCGGCTGGGACCTGCTGCGCGCCGCGGGCCTGGACTCCGTCGCCACGCTCATGCGCTCGCCGTCCTCCGTCGCGCTGCCGGAGCTCGTCTCCGGGGGGTTCACCGCCGACGCGGCGTTCGTGGACGGCAGCCACCGCTTCCACGAGGTCTTCGTGGACCTCTACTTCCTGCGCAAGCTCGTCCGGCCGGGCGGGTTGGTCGTCATGGACGACGACTGGACGCCGTCGGTGCGCACCGCGGTCCGCTACTACGAGCGCAACCTGGGCTGGACGGCGGTTCCCGGTGCCTTCGCCGCCGGCACCCTGCGGCACGTCGCCGACGACCCCGCGGCCGAGGCGGTGCCCCGCTGCCGCGCTCTCCGGCTGCCCGACGCCCTGGTCGAGCCGCCCTTCACCGAGTTCCACCCGTTCTGACCGGTTCCACCGGCGCGGGACCGGATCGCCGTCACCGAGCGCCGCGCGGACACGACCCCGGAGCGGCTGCCCGACCGGGAGGCCGCGCAGCGCTGGCTCGGCCGCGAACACCGGGTGCTGATCAACGCGGTGACCCAGGCCGCCGCCGCGGGGTTCGACACCCGACCGTCTGGTGTGACGAGCCGGCAAGCCGCAGGTCGCGCAGAAGCCCCGGCAACCGTTCATCAGGCGTTTCCGGCACCGCCGGCTCCCGGGCGGGTGCGACGCGAGTGGGTGGTGTAACGCGAGGGGCCGGTGTGGCGCTCTTTCCGGCGTGCGGCGCTACCGCGTCGCGTCGTCAACCGGAAATTCCTGACGGAGGGAACACGGTGAGACATTCTCGTCGAACTACGCTGGCAGTCGTGTCGGCGCTGGTTGCCGGGGCCGGGGCTGTGGCCACCACCTCGGCACCGGCGTGGGCGGCCGGGTCGGAGAGCACGTTCCTGGTGCTGGCGCCGCAGGGGCAGTCGACCGCCAAGGCGGTGAGCCGGGTCGCCGCGGCCGGCGGCACGGTCGTGGCGCGCTACGACCAGATCGGCGTGCTCGTGGCCCGCACGACCAACCCGGCGTTCCAGTCGGCGGTCGCCGGTGCCGGCGTCGACTCGGTCGCCTCCACCGGAGGGCTCGCCACCGCGCTGGACGACGACGAGACGGTGGCCGTCGTCGACTCCGCGACCGTGCAGGCGACCGGCGACCCGACGGGCGAGCCGCTGTGGGGCCAGCAGTGGGACATGACGCAGATCGACGTCCCGCAGGCGCACAAGGTCACCACCGGCAGCCCTGACGTCGTCGTCGGTGTGCTCGACAGCGGCATCTCGAGCACGCACCCGGACCTCGTCACGCAGATCGCCAAGGACAAGAGCGCGTCCTGCATCGGCGGCGTCGTCGACACGACCGAGGCCGCCTGGAACCCGACCACGTCGGACCACGGCACGCACGTCGCCGGCACCATCGCCGCGGCCATCAACGGCGTCGGCGTGGCGGGTGTCGCGCCCGGCGTGAAGGTCGCCTCCGTGAAGGTCGTCAACGACGACGGGTTCATCTACCCGGAGGCCGCCGTGTGCGGGTTCATCTGGGCCGCCGAGCACGGCATGCGGGTCACCAACAACAGCTACTTCATCGACCCGTGGGAGTTCAACTGCCGCAACGACGAGCGGCAGCGGCCGGTCTGGACCGCCGTCCAGCGCGCGCTGCGGTACTCGCAGAGCAAGGGTGTGCTCAACGTCGCGTCGGCCGGTAACTCCAACGTCGACCTGCAGCACAAGTTCGTCGACAGCGGCAGCCCGAACGACGGCAGCTTCCCGGTCGAGGACCGCACCATCACCGGCGCCTGCGTCGACCTGCCCGCCGAGGCACCGGGCGTGCTCACCGTCTCCGCGGTCGGCCCGACCAAGCAGAAGAGCTACTACTCCTCCTACGGCCAGGGCGTCGTCGACGTGACCGCGCCCGGCGGCGACACGCGCTTCCGCACCGGCGGCAGCCCGTCGACGATCACCGACGGGGTGCTGTCGACGACCTTCAACACGGTGACGAAGACCAACGGCTGGGGCTACAAGCAGGGCACCTCGATGGCCGGCCCGCACGCCGCGGGCGTCGCGGCGCTCGCGCTGTCGGCCCACCCGGGCCTCACGCCCGGCGCCCTGGCCTCGTACCTGGAGCGCACCGCCGTCAGCCTGCCGTGCCCCAGCGGCATCTACAACCCGGTCCCGAAGCTGGTCGGCTTCGAGGCCACCTGCTCCGGCGGGAACCGTAACGGGTTCTACGGCGCCGGCGAGATCAACGCCTACAACGTCGTGCAGTAGCTCCACCCTGCCCCGTCCGGCAGCCGTCACCGTCCCGGTGGCGGCTGCCGCTTTTCGCCCCCGAACGACACAGCGTCGCATCGGCGACAGAACGCGTGTCAACAGGCGGAGGGCAGTGTTGCGTCTGGACCCGCGAAGGAGGTTCCCAGCGTGACATTCGAGGAGTACATCGCGGCGCGCGGGCCGAGTCTGATCCGGTTCGCCCGGGTCCTGACCGGTGACCCGCACCGCGCCGAGGACCTCGTGCAGGAGGCCCTCGCGAAGGCGTACCCGCGGTGGGGCCGGATCCTGCGCACCGACCAGCCCGACGTGTACGTGCGGCGGGTCATCGCCAACGCGGCGCACTCGTGGTGGCGGCGGCGCAGCAACCGGGAGCCCGCGGTCGGCGAGCCGGTGGACGGGCCGGCCGCCGGGGACCACGGGACCGAGACGGTCGAGCGCGACGCGATGTGGCGGCAGATCCGCCGGCTGTCCGAGCGGCAGCGCACCGTGCTGGTCCTGCGCTACTACGAGGACCTCGACGACGCCACGATCGCCGACATCATGCGCTGCAGCCAGGCCACGGTGCGCACGCACGCGGCCCGCGCGTTGCAGGCGCTGCGCCTCCGGCTCGGGGCGACCGAGCCGGTACTGACGGGGAGGACCGGATGAACCACACGGAGCTCGCGGACTCGATCGCCGACGCACTGCGGCCGCACGGCGAGGGCGACGTCAACGTGGCGGCGCTGCGTGCCGGCACCATGGCCCGGGTCAGGGCCGCCCGGCGGCGCAGGCTCGCGTTCGCCGCGGCCGGCACCGCCGCGGCGCTCACCGTGGGCGGGATGGCCGCCCCGCGGCTCCTGTCCGGTGGCGGCACGACACCGACGGTCGCCGCACCGCCGAACGTGTCGGCCAACAGGTCGAGCCCGAGGGCCGCGGCCCTGCCGCCGGCGAACGTGCCGGGTGCGGCGCAACGACCGGACACGGTCGGGACGGACCTGGCGGTGCTGCACTTCGACGTCGACCTGGCCGTGTTCGGCGGCACCGGCGCCTGGTGGCGGTCCGGCCCCGGGGTGGAGCGGGCCGAGGTCTGGACCGGCTCCGGCACCCGGGAATCCACCACCGACCACACCGCGAACGTGGTGCTCAGCCAGGACCTGGACCAGGCGCAGCTCGGCGGGCCGGCCGCCGGCGGGGGCCCCCCGAACAGCCCGGCGCCGGTCGCGGTCACCGTGGCCGGCCGGGCCGGGACGATCCAGCAGTTCCCGGACGGGTGGACCATGGGGAAGGTCACGTGGGTGCTGTGGTGGCAGCCGGTCGACGGGCTGTGGGCCGTGCTCACGATGGAGACCGCCGACGCTGCCTCGGTCGTCACCGCCGCTGCCGCGGGCGTGCACCTCGACCGGTCCCTGCGGTGCGCGGTGCCGATCCGGGTCGGTGCCGTGCCTGCCGGCACCGAGTGGAACAGCTGCACGACGGCGATGGGGCCGGCGGGCACGGACGGCCGGTCGTGGCAGTCCGGGTCCGTGTCGTTCCGCGGGCCGCGCGGTGACTCGCTGATCCTCACCTATGGCAACGTCAGCGACTGGGACGCCGACGGCGACAAGTTCGTGCCCAACCGGACCGTCAACGGGCGGCCCGCGATGTGGTACCCGAGCGGGCCAGGACATCAGCTCGCGGTGCCGGGCACCGGCGGGCGCAGCCTGTTCGTCAGCATGCACGGTGAGAACGTGACCGAGCAGGACGCGCTCGCGCTCGCCGAGGGTGCGACGTTCAGCGACGACCTGGTCGACCTCGGCACCTGGCCGGAGCGTCCGGTCGGCTGAGAGCCGGTGGGGCGCCCCTGTGCGAGGGGGCGCCCCACCACCATCAGGTCAGGCCATCGGCTGCACGCGGGCGATCCGGATCGTGGTCGCGTTCGCGCCGGCCGCCGCGTAGGCGACGCTGCCGTCCGGGTACGCCTTGAACGCCTGGTACGCGTGGTCCTTCGCGTCGACGGTGAACGTGCCGCCGACGGCGCGGGCGGCGCCCGTGTCGTACACCTGCGCCGTCATCGACGAGCCGGACTCCCACGCCAGCAGCATCCGGCCGGAGCCGTAGGCCACCAGGTGCGGATGCGCCGTCTTCGCCGGGGTGGTGACGGTGGATTCGGACGCGCCGGTGTTGAAGCGCTCGAGGCGGGCCTTGCCGCCCTGGCTCCACGCGGTCCAGTAGCCCTTCGACGCGGCGAGGACCAGGTCACCGCCGAAGAGCGTGCCGTCGCAGGTGCCGGCGGCGACGGTCCGGTACGGGTTGGGCTGCGCGATCCGGCACGAGTTGTCGGTGGCGCAGACCATCGCGAACCGGGAGACCCGCGGGTCCCAGGCGATGCGCGTCGTCCAGCTGTGACTACACCCGACCTCGAAGCTACCGCGACCTGATACGAGGGACCCGGAGGGCCCGACGACCTGCATGCGGTCGCCCTCGTGGATGTCGACGCAGGCACCGTTCTTGACGGTGATGGCGACGCCGAAGTAGGCCGCGTAGTTCGTGCCGTCGTACGCGAGGCGGCCGTGGTGCTGGTACCACCAGATGAACCTGGCGCCGTCGTCGTAGCCGGTGCGGTCGCCGGTCAGGTTCGTCACCTGCCGCTCCCACACCTGCTTGCCGGAGTTGTCGAACCGGATCATGTGCATGGTGTTGCACGGGCTCGACGAGCCGCCGCAGAGGGTGCCGCCGCCGCAGTTGCCCTTGCGGGTGAGCAGCAGCACGCCGCCGTTCGCGTCGGCGGCGACGTCCTGCAGGTCGATGCCGGTGAAGCTGGTCGGGCTGCCGACGAGCTTGTCGTCGCAGCCGAGCCGGCCGAGGTACACGCGGCCGTCGGTGCCGAGCCACGCCAGCCACGACCCGCCGCCGGGCGCCGCCGCGATCGCCATCGGCAGCGGGTCGGTGTCGCCCTCGCGGCCGTAGCCGGTGACCTTGACGCCGGTGGCGACGTCGGTGACCTTCACGACCGGCGCGGCGCCGACCGGGCGGGAGCAGGCGCCGGCGGTCTGCCCTGAGGCTGACACAGAGGCGGACACCGAGGCCGACGGGCCGGCGCTGGTGAGCCCGGCCCCCTGAGCGCCGTCGGCGGGTAGGCCGGCCTGCTCCGCCGCCTGGACCTGCGGCCGCTCCCCGTCGATGCCGCCGCCTGATCCCGTCGTGACATAGAGGGTCGCGGCGAGTGCGACGGCGGCCACCGTACCGGCGACGACACCGACAATCAGGCGCCGCCTTGCTCTGAACTCCATGTCCGTCCATATTCGATACCGAAACCCTTTTCGGCAATCGATGTGACGGCGCATGAGCGACTCTTCATGAAGACCAAAGGTTGGCTTCCTCCCCACGCCTGAAGCCGGGGGATTCCCGTGGCTGAGGCATGTTCACGCCGCGAGCCGTTCGGGTGGTTGGCGCTTCGCGGACCGCCCGGCGGCAAGGTCTCCACGCCCGGTGACCGCCAGCCCGGCGGCCAGGACGTTCTTTGCCGCGTTCACGTCGGTTGGAGCGGCGGTTACGGCCATGGGTACGCAACGATCGGGACAGGCGTTGCTGCAACCGCTTGAGACGTGCCGTCTCGCCCGGGGTGGCGAAAGCCCGGTCGTGCAGGCCGCCGTCGGAGGTTGCGACCGCAACCGCCACGCCCCGGTCGACGCCGACGGGCGGCCTGCCGTTCCCGGCGGCCTCGGCGACGCCGTCCTCGACGCAGAACGAGACGTACCAGCGCCCGCCGTACGGCCTTCGATCACGAAAGCGGAGGGTCCTCGCCGACGAGCCCGTCGATGGCCTCACGGAGCAGGTCGGCGTGGCCGACGTGGCGGGCGTACTCGTCGTGCAGGTCCATCACGAGCCGCCGGAGGTTCGGCCGCGCGCCGTCGTCGAACGTCCGGTACTTCGCGGGCTGGTCGAGCCCGCCGTCGGCGAGGGCCTCGGCCATGGCGGCCCGGGAGCGCTCGACCGCCCCGCGCCACAGGTCGTAGAGGTATTCGGCGGAGTCCCCGGCCGCGCTGCGCCACACCCAGTCGAGGTCCGTGGCCGCCTCGGGCGCGTCGAGCGGCGGGCCGGGCGCCTTGCCGGTGAAGTCGATCGTGTACAGCTCCTCGACCAGCGCCAGGTGCTTCAGCAGCCCGGCGAGGGTCAGGGTGGACGGCGGCTGGGCGCGCCGCAGCCCCGCCTCGTCGAGCCCGCCGGCCTTCCACGCGAACTGCGCGCGGGACCGTTCGAGGGCGAACAGCTGCATCTCCGCCTCGCCGGCGTCCGGCGGTGGCTCATTCAGCATCATGCCGATCACGGTAGGATCGGTTCCGGACGATTCGCGTCCGGATTCACGGAAGGGCCACGTGGAAAGTCCCGCCTCCCGGGCGCTGCTCGCGCTGGAGCTCGTCCAGGCGAGCCCCGGCATCACCGCCGACCGGCTCGCGGCCAGGCTCGGCGTGTCGGAGCGGGCGGCGCGGCGGTCCATCGCCGTGCTCCGCGACGCGGGGATCCCGATCGAGTCGGTCCGCGGACCGTACGGTGGCTACCGGGTGGGTCGTGGCCTGCGGCCGCCGCCGCTGACGTTCACCGCCGCGGAGGCACTCGCGCTGGTCATGGCGGTCCTCGACGGTCACCACGACGCCGGCGACCCGGCGAGCCCGGTCGGTGCCGCGCTCGGCAAGCTGGTGCGGGCGCTGCCGGAGCAGGTCGCCGCGCAGGCCGACGCGGTGCGGCGGGCGACCGCACCGGCCCCCGACCGCGCCGCCGCCCGGCCCGACCCGCAGATCACGGCCACGCTCGTGCAGGCGTGCGCCGACTTGCGGCGGTTGCGGCTGGTGTACCGCGGGGAGTCCGGCTCGCAGTGGGACGCCGAGGTCGACCCGTGGGCGGTCGTCGTCCGGCACGGAAGGTGGTACCTGATCTGCTGGTCGCACGCGTCCGGCGCGCGCAGGGCGTACCGGGTCGACCGGATGCTGGACGTCGCGCCGCTCGACACCCGCTTCGACCCGCCGACGTCGTTCGACCCGGTCGCGGTGCTGGAGGAGCACCTCGCGGTCGGCTGGGAGTACACCGCCGAACTGGTCCTGCACCGCCCGCTCGGCGAGCTGTCGGGTCGCGTACCGGCGGCGCTCGGGCGGCTCGAGCCCCTGGACGACGCGTCATGCCGCCTGGTCGGCTCCACCGGCAACCCGTGGTGGTACGCCGAGCAGCTCGCCGCCCTGCCCTGTGACTTCCGGATCGTGGGCGGCCCTGAGCTGCGCCACACGGCCCGCGCCATCGGCCGCCGCCTGCTGGACGCCGCCGGGCCTGCCCCGGTTTGACGGACGACCGCGGTCCTCGCGGCGGGTTCGCCAGGCTGGACGGCCCGGTCGGCGCGCAACCGCCGACCGGGCCGGTGCTGTCAGCCGAGGAGCATCGCGCTGAATCGCGACTCGACCGCGTCGAACTCGACGACGCGCACGGCGACCGCGCGCAGCCGGGGACGGGAGAGCTCCATCTGGGTCCTCCGAGGATGTCAGGCGAGCGTGCAGGCGGCGCCGTTGAGGGTGAACGCGCCCGGGCGGGCGGTGTTGCCGGTGTGGGTCGCCTGGAAGCCGATGGTCGTGGACGCGCCGGGGGCGAGCACGGCGTTGTAGCTGACGTTTCGGGCGGTCACCTGGCCGCTGCCGGGGCTGATCGTGGTGTTCCAGCTCGACGTGACGGTCTGCCCGGCGGGCAGCGTGAACGCCAGCGCCCAGCCGTTGACGGCGGTGGCGGCGGTGTTGGTGACGGTGATGCTCTCGGTCAGCCCGGTGTTCCAGGGATTGACCACGTCGGTGACCCGGCAGGCGGTGCCGCCGGGCGGCGGGCTGGACACCGGTGGCACCGACGGGCTCGCCGATCCCGGTGCGCTCGGCGAGCCGCTGGGGCCGCCGGGCGTGGTGAGGCCGAAGAACGCGACCGCGTAGGCCGCCATGCCGGCGGACGGCAGGCTGTGCCCGGCGCCCTGGATGCTGTACGCCTCGACCTGGGCCGTGCCGGACGCGTCGGCGTAGCGGCGGCGGTTCCATCCGGACTGCGGCGTGTCCGTCGACGTGGGGGTCTGGCTCAGCCCGAACACGTCGGTCCACTGCTCGATCTCCTCCTGCAGCAGCCGGTACGGCACGAGGGTGTCGTTGGTGCCGTGCCACAGCTGCATGCGGGGGCGGGGTCCGGTGTACCCGGGGTACGCCTGGCGAACGGCGTCGCCCCACTGCTGCGGGGTACGGTCCAGGCCGCCGTTGCCGGTGCAGCGGCTGCTGCCGGGCGGGTAGTCCGCGGCTCCGGCGAAGCAGTTGAACGGCACGCCCATGAACGCCGCGCCGGCCTTGAAGACGTCCGGGTAGAGGGCGAGCATGTGGTTGGTCATCATGCCGCCGGAGGAGCTGCCGGTGGCGTAGACCCGGTTCGGGTCGCCACCGTACTGCCGCTCGACGTAGGTCAGCATCGAGACGATCGAGACCGGGTCGCTGCCGGCGCCGCGCCGCTTGGCGGTGTCGGACCAGGTGTCGAAGCAGTTGCCGAAGCCGGCCTGCTGGGTGGCGGTCGGGTAGATCACGATGTAGCCGTACCGGTCGGCGAGCGAGGCGAACTCGCTGCCCGAGTAGAAGCCGGGCCCGGACCCGCCGCAGCCGTGCATGGCCACGACGATCGCCGGGTTGGCGGGGCGGGTGTCGGGCACGTACACGTGCATCCGCATGCCGCCGGGGTTCGCGCCGAAGTTGGTGACCTCGGTGAGGGTCGCCGCGTAGGCGGGTCGCAGGGCGACCAGGCTCAGGCCGGCGGCGAGGACCGCCGCGGCGGGGGCGATCAGGAGCTTCCAGGTGATGTGCATGCGCGATCTCCTCCGATGCCGCGACCCGTGTCGCGGACATGTCGATCGATGAGGACAGCGCGGCTCCCAACCATGCGTGGCACTTAGTCTGCCCTGGGTCACTGTAAGTGTCAATCGACGGGATTCGCTACAGTCGACCGGTCCCGCTCTCATGCCGGAGGTCGCGTGTCCAGCCCGTTCGACATCGAGGAGATCTTCCCGGACGAGGACGCCGCGGCGGTCCGGCTGCCCCGGCGGCAGTCCGGCCCCGCACCACAGGGCCTGGCGGTGACCCTGCTCGCGGACTACACCATGCGCACCGGTGCCTCGCTGCCGTCGGCGGCCATCGTGGCGCTGCTCGCCGAGACCGGGGTCAGCGAGGCAGGTGCCCGCACCGCGATCAGCCGGCTCGCCCGCCGCGGCGTGCTGCACGGCAGCCGGCAGGGGCGGCACAGCTCGTACCGGCTCGCGCCGGCCGCCGTCACCCACCTGTCCGAGGGCGGGCGCTGGATCGTGCGGTCCGCGGCGACGGCCGAGCCCTGGGACGGGTGGTGGACGCTGATCGCGTTCTCCCTGCCGCAGCAGGAGCGCACGCTCCGCCGGGCGCTGCGAGGTCAGCTGCGGTGGCTGGGGTACGCGCCGCTGTACGACGGGCTGTGGATCTCGCCGCACCCGCTGACGCCGGCCGCCACGGCGCAGGTCGCCGGGGTCGCGCCGGGCGCGGTCACCGTGTTCCGGGCGCGGCACGTCGAGCTCGGCGCCACGACCGGCCGCGAGCCGCTGCGGGCCTGGGACGTCGCGGCGGTCGCGGCGCACTACGAGACCTTCCTGCGGCGGTGGCGGCCGCTGCTGCCGGACGTCACCGCCCGGCGGGTCGGTGGCGCCGACGCGGTGCGCGCCCGGACCGAGGTCATGGACACCTACCGGCGCTTCGCCGTGCTGGACCCACGGCTGCCGGTGGCGCTCCTGCCGGCCGGCTGGCCACGCGCGGCGGCCCTCGAGGTGTTCACCGCCGTGTACGACGGGCTGGCCGGCACCGCCGAGGAGCACGTGCGGGCGGTCGCCGGGCGGTTCGCCGACGGGCCGCCGCCGGCCGTGCGGGCGCACACCGTCGCCGACCTCCTCGCCGGCGTCGGCTCCGGTGACCGGCCGGCCACCACCTCCGTGGCCGGCCGGGTCGCGGAGGCTAGGGGCGCAGCGTGAGCAGGCCGGGCCGGTACGGCAGGAGGCCGTAGTCGCCGTCAGGCTGGATGGTCCGGAGCCGCCGGACGCGCTCGGTGAGCCGCCGACGGGACCGTTGCACGGCGTGCCGTTGAGCGAGAAGGTTGAGCGGGAAGGCGGTGGGGATCGGGTTGGAGCCGTTCCAGGAGCCGTTGAAGCCGAAGTTGACGGTGACGTTGGCGCTGAAGCCACCGGGCCAGGAGCTGGGCACGGTGTAGTCGACGCGGCAGCCGGCGGCCGCCCGGTCGGCGCATGAAACCTACGGCGCCTCGACCCGATCAGATCAGGAAATCAGATCAGGAATCGAGAAGTCGGTCCGAGGAAGTCCCATTAGCGTGGACGGGAGCCGACGACAGAGGGAGATGTGATGGCCGACGAGCTGATCCGGGTGCGGGGCGCACGGGTGAACAACCTCAAGGACGTCAGCATCGAGATCCCGAAACGCCAGCTGACGGTCTTCACCGGCGTGTCCGGCTCGGGCAAGAGCTCGCTCGTCTTCGGCACGATCGCCGCGGAGTCGCAGCGGCTGATCAACGAGACCTACAGCACGTTCGTGCAGGGGTTCATGCCGACGCTCGCCCGGCCCGACGTCGACGTGCTCGAGGGGCTGACCACCGCGATCATCGTCGACCAGCAGCGGATGGGCGCGGACCCCCGCTCGACCGTCGGCACGGCCACCGACGCCAACGCGATGCTGCGCATCCTGTTCAGCCGGCTCGGGCAGCCGCACATCGGCTCGCCGCAGGCGTTCTCGTTCAACGTCGCCTCGATCAGCGGTGCCGGCGCCGTCACGGTCAAGAAGGCCGGCCAGACGATCAAGGAGCGCCGCGCGTTCAGCATCACGGGCGGCATGTGCAGCCGCTGCGAGGGCCGCGGCAAGGTCAACGACATCGATCTTTCGCAGTTGTACGACGACAGCAAGTCGCTCAGCGAGGGCGCGCTGACGATCCCCGGCTACAGCATGGACGGCTGGTTCGGCCGGATCTTCAGCGGCTGCGGCTACTTCGACATGGACAAGCCGATCCGCAAGTACACGAAGCGGGAGCTCAACGACCTGCTGCACAAGGAGCCGACCAAGATCAAGGTCGACGGGATCAACCTGACCTACGAGGGGCTGATCCCGAAGATCCAGAAGTCGATGCTGTCCAAGGACGTCGACGCGCTGCAGCCGCACGTGCGGGCGTTCGTGGAGCGGGCGGTCGTGTTCGGGGTCTGCCCCGAGTGCGGCGGCACCCGGCTCAGCGAGGAGGCCCGCTCGTCGAAGATCGACGGCAAGAACATCGCCGACGCGTGCTCGATGCAGATCAGCGACCTGGCGTCGTGGGTCAGCTCGTTGTCCTCGTCCCAGCCGTCGGTCGCGCCGCTGCTCGCGGCTTTGCGGCACACGCTGGACTCCTTCGTCGAGATCGGGCTGGGGTACCTGTCGCTCGACCGCCCCTCCGGCACGCTGTCCGGGGGCGAGTCGCAGCGGGTCAAGATGATCCGGCACCTCGGCTCGCCGCTGACCGACGTCACGTACGTGTTCGACGAGCCCACGATCGGGCTGCACCCGCACGACATCCAGCGGATGAACGACCTGCTGGTGCGGCTGCGCGACAAGGGCAACACGGTGCTGGTCGTGGAGCACAAGCCGGAGGCGATCGCGATCGCGGACCACGTCGTCGACCTCGGTCCGGGCGCCGGCTCCGGGGGCGGCACGATCTGCTACGAGGGCACCCTGCCGGGCCTTCGCAACAGCGGTACGCTCACCGGCAAGCACCTCGACGACCGTGTCGCGCTGAAGCCCGACGTGCGGTCGCCGTCCGGGTATCTCAAGGTCCGCGGCGCGAACGCGCACAACCTGCGCGACGTCGACGTCGACATCCCGCTCGGCGTGCTCTGCGTCGTCACCGGGGTGGCCGGCTCCGGCAAAAGCTCACTGGTGCACGGCTCCGTTCCCGCGTTCGGCGACGTCGTGTCCGTCGACCAGAGCCCGATCCGCGGCTCCCGGCGGAGCAATCCCGCGACGTACACCGGCCTCCTCGAACCCATCCGCAAGGCCTTCGCGAAGGCCAACGGCGTGAAGCCCGCGCTGTTCAGCGCCAACTCGGAGGGCGCCTGCCCCAACTGCAACGGCAACGGCGTCATCTACACCGACCTGGTGGTCATGGCCGGCGTCGCCACCGTCTGCGAGGTGTGCGAGGGCAAGCGCTTCGACGCGTCGGTCCTCGACTACCACCTGGGCGGCCGGGACATCAGCGAGGTCCTGACGATGTCGGTCGCCGACGCGTTCGAGTTCTTCGGCCCCGGCACCGACGCGCACACGCCGCCGGCGCACATGATCCTCGGCCGGCTGGTCGACGTGGGGCTCGGGTACCTGACGATCGGGCAGCCGCTGACGACGCTGTCCGGCGGTGAGCGGCAGCGGCTGAAGCTGGCCACGCACATGGGCGACAAGGGCGGCGTGTACGTGCTGGACGAGCCGACCGCGGGCCTGCACCTCGCGGACGTGTCGCACCTGCTGGGGCTGCTCGACCGGCTCGTGGACGCGGGCAAGTCGGTGATCGTGGTCGAGCACCACCAGGCCGTGATGGCGCACGCCGACTGGATCATCGACCTCGGGCCGGGGGCCGGGCACGACGGCGGGCAGGTCGTGTTCACCGGGACGCCCGCCGCGCTCGTGGCGTCCCGTGCGACGCTGACCGGCCAGCACCTGGCGGATTACGTCGGCGCCTGATTTTCTGTCGTACCTCGTCGTTAGTGTGACGGCGTGGATTTCGAGTTTCCGGCCTCCTGGCGCAAAGTGTTCATCCCCCGCCGGGGCGGCACCCCCGGGCCCGCACTGAAGCACGACCGGGCCCGGGGCACGGACCTCATCTCCGCCGCGCGGGGCATGATCGACGCCCGGCTCGACCATCCCGACAGCGACCCTTCGCTCGTGGCGCCCGCGCGGGCGTATCTCGCCGACCCGTCCAGCGGCCCCGCCGCCGGCGCGGGGGTGGTGGCGGCGCTCGTCGCCCCCTACGTGTCGTGGAAGGACACGGGCCGGCTGGCCCGGCTCGCCGACCTGTGGATCCCCTCAAGGGGGCTGCTGTTCGCCGCTGCCGCCACGATGGAGGCGGTCGACCTGGACACCGGCGGCTACATGCACAACGGCGTCCAGGTGCCGGCGCGGGTGACGTGGCGGACCGTGCCCGGCTGGGGCTATTTCCCGCACTGGGTGGCGCTCGCCGGGCGGGTCAGGGCGGCGCTCGCCGTCGCGTCCGACGACGACCACGCCGCGGTGGTCGCGATGCTCGCCGGTCACCGGGACCACTCGGCCTACCGGCGGGCGGCCGCCGCGTTCCTCGTCCCCACACAGCGGGACTGGGTCGACGGCGTCGCCGCGGAGCTGGCCGGCACCACCGACAACTACCGGGCCAAGCTGCTGTGGTGCGCGGCGTCCGGCAGCGCGCACCTGGCCACGGCGGCGCCCGCCTCCGGCGGCTGGTGGCTCGCCCGCGACACCGAGGCCCTCGCGACCGCCGTGGACGGCACCGGACCCGCCGTCACGCCGCACCTGCTGGAGTGGCTGGACACGGGCAACGTCGACGCCGAGATCCAGCAGCGGCTCGTGAGCGCCCTGGCGCTGTTCCCGACCGACGAGGCGTTCGCGGGGCTGGTCGCCCGCCTCGACCGCAAGTACGTGCCGCTCGCCGCCCTCGACGCGGCCCGCCGCTTCCCGGAGCGGGCGCTGCGCATCCTCGCCGCCGACGACGGCCGGGCCGCGCAGGACATGCTGCGGGTGCACGTCCTCGCGCACCGCGACCTCGCCGCCGGCGTCTCTCTGCCGCCCGCCTCGCAGGCGCGGGTCGAGGCCATCCTGGCCGACGACAGCGCCGTGCCCCTGGCGTCGCCGCCGGCGCTGCCGGAGCTGCTGGTCACCCCGCCGTGGACGGTGCGGCGCCCGCGTTCGCGGCCGCAGGTCGTCCCCGGCCTCGCCTTCACCGCCGAGCCCGTGCTCGACTGGGCACCGGGCGAGCGGGACGCGTGGGCCGCGCGGCGCGTGCCGAATGCGACCTGGTGGGCCCTCGACACCTCCATCGAGACCGCGGTGCAGCACTACCGCGCCGGCGCCCTGCAGGGGCACCACGAGGTCACGCTCATGCTGACCGCCCCCGACGACGTGGTCGCCGAGCTGCTGCCCAGCTGGCGCCCCCAGCGGATCTGGGACGCCCCGCAGTGGTTCCCGCCGATCGCCGCCCGCTTCGGCCTCGCCGCGCTGCCGGCCGCCCTGCACCTCGCGGACAAGCAGGCCGGGACGTGCACCGAGCTGCTGCTGCCGTTCGCCTCGCCCGAGGTCGCCACGCACATGGCCCGCTCGCTGCGGCGGCTCAAGTCCCTGCGGGCGCTCGTGCTCGCCTGGCTCGACCGGCATCCGGCGTATGCGGCCCGGGCGCTGACCCCGGCCGCGGTGGGCCCGACCGGCCCGGACCGGCAGGCGGCCGAGGAGGTGCTGCGGATGCTCGCGGTCCGGCACCGCGACGAGGTCCTCGCCGCCGGCACCTCGTCCGGCCCCGACGCCGGTGCGGCGCTGGACGCGCTGCTCGGCGGCAGCACCCTCGACGTCCTGCCGGCGAAGATCCCCGACCTGCCGGCCTGGGCCGACCCTTCGCTGATGCCCCGCATCCTGCTCAAGGACCGCTCCGCCGCCCTCGGCGACGAGCCGGCCCGCCACCTGTGCACGATGCTCGCCATCTCCCGCCCCGACGAGGTGTATGCGGGTGTGCCGCTCGTCGTCGAGCAGCTCGACCGCCGCTCCCTCGCCCAGTTCGCCTGGGCCGTGTTCACCCAGTGGCAGTCGGTCGGCGCCCCGCCGAAGGAGCCGTGGCCCCTGCTCGCCCTGCAGTGGCTCGGCGACGACGACACCGTCCGCCGCCTCTCCCCCGTGATCCGCGCCTGGCCCGGCGAGGGCGGCCACGCGAAGGCCGTCACCGGCCTGGACGTCCTCGCCGGCATCGGCTCCGACCTCGCGCTGGCGCACCTGAGCGGGATCGCGCAGAAGGCCAAGTTCAAGGGCCTCAAGGAGCGGGCTGCCGAGAAGGTCGCCGAGGTCGCCGCCTCGCTCGGCCTCACCGAGGAGCAGCTCGCCGACCGCCTGGTCCCCGACCTCGGCCTCGACGCCTCCGGCTCGCTCCTGCTGGACTACGGACCCCGCCAGTTCGTGGTCGGCTTCGATGAGCAGCTCAAGCCCTATGTCACCGCGGACGGCGGCGCGCCGCGCAAGGACCTGCCGAAGCCGGGGGCGCGCGACGACCAGGAGCTGGCGCCCGCGGCGTACCAGCGCTACACCGGCCTCAAGAAGGACGTCCGCACCATCGCCGCCGACCAGATCCGCCGCCTGGAGGCCGCGATGGTCAGCCAGCGCAGCTGGACGGCCGCGTCGTTCCAGGACCACGTCGTAGCGCACCCGCTGCTCCGGCACATCGCCCGTCGCCTGGTGTGGACCGCCACCCTCCCTCCGGCCGAGCCCAGCGCCGGTGCGACCGCCGTCGGCGCCGCGGACGGCGGCATGACCACGCTCGGCGTCGCGGACGGCGGCGTCACCGCTTTCCGTGTCGCGGGCGACGGCGTCACCGCTTTCCGTGTCGCGGAGGACGGCACGTTCGCCGACGCCGCCGACGACTCGTACACCCTCCCGCCCACCGCGGCCGTCGCCCTCGCCCACCCCGTCCTGCTCGGCGCGGACCTGCCCGCCTGGGTGTCGCTGTTCGCCGACTACGAGATCCTCCAGCCCTTCGCACAGCTGGGCCGCACGGTGCACACACTGACCGCGTCGGAGCGGGCGTCGACGAGCCTCGCCAGGTTCACCGACCTGAAGGTCCCCACGAAGACCCTCCTCGGCCTGGAACGCCGCGGCTGGCAACGCGGCGAGCCCCAGGACGCCGGCGTCCAGTGCTGGATCTGGCGCCCCGCCCCGAACAACCGCGCCATCGTCATCGACCTGGACCCCGGCATCCCGATCGGCGCCCACGACATCTTCACCGACCAGGAGCTCCGGACCGTCTGGCTCAACGACCACCCCTGGGGCACGTGGACCCCCCGCACCCTGACCCGCACGTTCGACGTCCTCGACCCCGTCACCGCCTCCGAGATGCTCCGCGACCTGACGGAGGTCCTCACTCCCCAGCAGCCATGACCCCAACCGTTCCTAGACACTGAGCAGGGTTGAGTCCTGGCCAGTGCGCGCATCCCGAACGGTGTTGGGTGCGCTGGTCGCCCGCTTTCGGTCCGCGTCCGGTGACACGTCTGCATGGCGTGGTCCGGTGTCGCGGCGGCGGGGTTCCTCGCGTCCGGTGGTGTCCTGCCTGGCCTGGACGTTCCGATGCCCCGCACCATCGCTCTGGTGGTGTGGGGGCGGTGACGTCCGACGCCGGGCGGGATGCCCCTGGGCGCGTCGTGCGATCACGATGCTCGCGGCGTCGTGACGTGTGGTGTTGCGGGTCGGTGTGGTCATCGGCTTGCGCCAGTGCTCGGCGCCCCACCGGGAGGTGTACGCCGGGTCGACCGCGACCACGGTGATGCCGGCTTCGGCGGCCATCGAGATCAGGCGGGCGCGGAGCCGGGCGGTGGGGAAGCGGGAGATCAGGTTCCGTAACCGCCTCTTGCGGCCGTACTTCTCACGGGTCTTGCTGTCGGAGAAGTCGAGGTCTTCGACCGCGACAGCGCCGACGCCGGTCCGTCGGGCCCAGTGCAACAGCCTGGTGAGGGCGTGCCGGATCTGGGCGTCGCGGTGCTCGGCGTCTCCGGACAGGTTGTAGCAGAAGCGGCGTGGTTCGCCGACCGGGTTGCCGTGCGGGTCGAGCCGCCACGCCGCCAGGTGATCGTCGTTGGTGTCCACGCCGATGCAGCCGGACGCCAGCGCGGCGTCCAGCGGCACCGTGACCGGCGCTTTGCGCTGCCAGGCGGCGGTGACGTACCAGCGGTCCCGGTCCGGGTCGTGGTGGATGGTGTACGCGACGGCGGCGTTGGTTTCGATCCGGTCGCACCATTCCTCGCCACGGTGCGGGAACGCCACAGCGCACGTCAGCGTGTACCGGCCGTGCGGCGAGTTCGCCAGATGCGCCAGCGGCGCCGGCAGCTTCAGCGACACCTGCCCGTCGGGTGTGACACGGATGGTTTCGTTGCCGTACCGCTTACCGGACTCCCCGTCGGCAGACAGGAACATGCGGGCCGCGTCCACCGCTCGCGCCACTGCTGCGCGGTGAGCCGCGCAGTGTCGAGGTGGTGCCGGGTGTTGGCAAGCCTCTTACCGCCGCGTACTACCCGTACCCGGCCTGCCTGCCAGTCCGCGCCGGCCGCCTGGCGGCGGTGCTCCAGCACGGCAAGGCGGCGGGACTTGGCGTGCCACTCCCGCCGGGACCGGTACCCGCCCGGCTCGCCGCAGCTGCCCTTCGCCCCAACCGGCAGGGCCAGCCTCCGGCGCACCGCGGCCACCCCAGCGTCCAGGTGCTGCAGGTGCGCGGCCAGGCCACGGCGGGCCAGCGCCCACTGATCGTGGGTGGACTTGGTGATCGACCCGGCCCACCGCGACGAGGACACCGCAGTCAGGTCACGTTTACGGACCGCCCAGCTGTCCTTGTCGTGCCCCATACCATCGCGGCAGCGCGCCGCCAGATCCCGGCCCGCCAGCGAACCCAAGTGAACGCCGACCATGCGCAGCACATCCGCGTCGATGGCGGACACGCGGAGCCGGTCACGGATCGCCACACCGGACGGTCCAGGCGCCACGAACGCAGCAGCGATACTGCGCAGCGGCTTCTTCTCAGCCACCGCCGGCCGCCGCTGCCAACGCCTTCAGCGCCCGGTTCCGGGCCGAACGCCGCCCGTACAGCCGCGCGCAGAAAGAGGTGAGCACCTCGACCATGTCCCGGACCAAATCGTCGTCGACCTCGCCGGCGTCCAGCACCACCAGACGCCGGCCCGCAGCGGTCAGGGCCGCCTCGACCAGCTCAATGTTCACCCGGCCCAGCCGGTCGCGGTGCTCCACCACCACGACGCCCACCTCCGGGTCGGCGAGCAACCGCCTGACCTTGACCCGCGAACCGTTCATCCCGGACCCGACCTCGGTCTCCACCCGCAGCCCAGCCTGCGCCGCCCACATCGACAAACGAACCACCTGACGATCCAGATCCGACCTCTGATCGTGCGACGACACCCGGGCGTACAAGCCGACCGAAGCCGACGACTCTCGGACGGCAACCGCCGCGTCCACATTGACCAGGATCGTGCGCGGACCGACCCGCGTGGCCGGCACCGGCAAAGTGCCCTCACGGAACCAGCGATACGCGGTATGCGGATGCACACCCTGCGCCTTCGCCCACTCCGCAAGATTCACACCAGCAAACCTAGCGCCAACTTACACACACTCCCAGGCACTACAATTCACCCAACGAGTGAACTAATCGACCCCGCACACCGTCCGGCGACCGCCGCGGCCAGCGCCGTGTACCGCCTCGTCGTGAGCAATGCCCGCGGCTAGCTCCGCCCGCAGGTACGCCGGTCCTTGGCCGCGGCAAGGGACGCGCATCACCGCGTTCAACACCACCGGGGAGCCTGCGGGCTACGCCTCGACCATGGCGAGCACCGTAGCGGCCATGATGCGCAACTGCTGGAGGTAGTACCGCTCTCCTCGTCGTCGGAGAGGACTTCGATGGCCGTGTCGAGGACGACCCCGCCGAGTTCGTCGGCGCCGCCGTCCGCCCGATCCGCGACGAGCTCGAACGCCGCGTCCGCACCCTGCTCGACCAGCTCGCCATCCCCGCCTAGCCCATCTGAGTTCCCCCCGTTTCGACGGAGCGGTGACTACCTGCTTCCGGTCGGGGCAGGGGTGAGGTTATCTGGCGTGTAGTTACGTGCCGCTGTGTCTCCTCCGCCGCGGTCGGTGCTGCGCCGGCGTCACACCATGATCCGTCAGTTCCGCGATGGTACGAGCGGCGGCCTCGGCCAGATCGGCCAGGCAGGTCTCGACGTCGCGACCCTGCGCGTCGAAGCCGACCCGTCGCTCGACGAGCGTCCGGCCGGTCAGGTCGCAGCCGTGCACCGCCAGGTAGTCCACGTTGATCTCGGTCCCGGACCGCGCCGAGCTCAGGTGACAGCGCCACCCCGCGCGCCGGGCGGTCCTACAAATGCATCGCACCGCATGCGGGTGTCGAAAGGCCAGCGATCCAACCGCGTTCGAAAAAAACCGCTACCCGCGTGGCTGCCGGCGGATCAGGGCCGCGTCGATGACGGCGGACGGGCCGGCCGGGCTGGGGTTGCGCTGCGCGGACGTCAGGTGCTCGGTGACGAGCCGGTGCACCTCGTCGGCGGCGCCCTGCTCGATGAGCGCGAGGATCCGGCCGTGCACCTCGCCGGCCGCGCGGCGTTCGCGCAGTGGTACGCCAGTGGTCTCCCGGATGCGGGTGGCCCAGTCCTGCTCGTGACTGGACCACAGGGCTTCCAGCGCTCCGGCGAGCACGATCAGCGGCGGGTTGCCGCACAGACCGACGAGGGCCTCGTGGAAGCGGCGGGACACGCCGACGACCTCGACCAGGTCGTCGATGCGGGCCAGATACTCCTCGTGCAGCGCCCGCAGCCGCGGGACCACGGTGTCGGCCCGGTCGGGCCGGCCGGCGCACAGGGCGGCGCAGGCCGGCTCGACGTGGCGGAGCGCGGTGGCGACGTCGTCGATGCCGACGCGTTGCGCGGCGAGGACGAGGCCGAGGTTGTAGCCGAGGTTCGCCGGGGAGGGCCGGTGCACGACCGCACCGCCGAGCCGTCCCCGGCGGACCGTGATCAGGCCTTCCGCCTCCAGGATGCGCATCGCCTCGCGGAACGTCGGCATGCTCACCGGGTAGCGCTGGATGAGTTCCTCCGACTTGGGCAGCGGGGCCCCGTCTGCGAGCTCACCGCGCACGATCTGGCCGCGGATGTGATCGGCCACCTGCTCGGCGAGCCGGTCGGCTGAGACCATGGAGGCGGAGTCTAGTAGGCGTCCGGGTCGTCCTGGACCGCGGGTGGGACCGGGTGCCGGTATACCCTGGACGCGTTCTCCCAGGTCATCTTGCGCACGTCGGCGTCGGGCAGGCCGCCGATCTCCTCCTCGATGGTGCGCTGGGTGTGCGGCCAGGTCGAGTCGCAGTGCGGGTAGTCCTGCTCGAGGAAGATGTGGTCGACGCCGATGACGTCGCGCAGCGCGAAGGACGACGGGTCCTCGACCGCGCAGAAGTAGAAGTTGCGCAGCAGCACCTCGGCTGGGGTCAGGTCGATGCCCTTCCAGGTGCCGTACATCTCGTGGTAGCTCAGCATGTGGTTGAGCCGGTCGACGAGGCCGGGCACCCAGCCGATGCCGCCCTCCGACAGCACGATCTTGATGTCGGGGAACCGCACCGGGATACGGGAGTACAACCAGTCCACGGCGGAGAACATCGAGTACCCGAAGAACAGCACGCCGACGACGTCCGGCGGGGCGTCCGGGGCGGTGGACGGCGAGGTTCCCGACGAGCCGATGTGCAGGTTGATGACGGTGCCGGTCTCCTCGCAGGCGCGCATGATCGGGTCCCAGTGCCCGGTGTGCAGCGACGGCATGCCGAGAAGGTGCGGTGCCTCGGTGAAGGTGACGGCCTTGAACCCGCGCTCGGCGTTGCGGTAGATCTCCTGGGCGCCGACCTCGGGGTCCAGGAAGTACGGCAGCTGGCAGGGGATCATGCGGTCCGGGTAGGCGCCGGACCACGCCTCGATGTTCCAGTCGTTCCAGGCGCGGGTGGCGGCGAGGGCCAGCTCGGTGTCCTTCGTGGACAGTTGCAGGCGCTGGCCGGCGAAGCCGGGCAGGAACGACGGGAAGCACAGCGAGGCGTACACGCCGCTGAGGTCCATGTCCTTGATGCGTTCGTGGATGTCCCACGAGCCGCGGCGCATGTCGTCGAAGCGGCTCGGTTCCATGCTGTACTCGTCGACCGGCCGGCCGACGACAGCGTTGAAGCCGACGTTCGGGAACTCCTTGCCGTCGTAGATCCAGACGTGGCTGCCGTCCTGTTCGACGACCCGGGGCGTCTGCTCGGCGAACTTCGCCGGCATGCGGCCCTCGAACGCGTCGGGCGGCTCGACGATGTGGTCGTCGACGGAGATGAACGTGTACTTGCGGGGCTGGCGGGGCGGGTCGGGCAGGAAGGTCACCTTCGACCGGTCGGCGATGGTGAACGAACTGTTCTGCAGTAACTCGTCGATCGATGCCATGACGTTGCCTTTCAGTCCAGTACTTCGGGCTCGCGGCGCAGCAGTGAGCGCACGGCGCCGGCCCAGAACACGTCGGTGCCGCGCTCCAGCAGTGACTTCTTCATGCCGTGCCGCAGGCCGGGGGCGATCTCCAGGGGGTCGCGGCCGAGCAGCATGACGTCGTAGGCGAGGCGGCAGGCACGGTCGATGCTCGCCGAGCGGTATGTCGCCTCCTGGATCGTCGGGGCCGTGACGATGATGCCGTGGCTGGCGAGGATGACCACGGAGCTGTCCCCGATCCGGCGGGCCAGGTCGGCGCCGAGCGCGGCGTCGTCGACCTCGCCGGTGTATTCGTGCACGAACGCGAGGTCGCCGTCGTACATGCACCCGGTCTGGTGCACGATCTGCGGCAGCACCCCGATCGCGGCGAGCACGGTGACGTAGTACGGGTGGTTGTGCACGACGACCCTGGCGTCGGGCCGGACCCGATGCAGTTCGGTGTGGATGTGGATGGCCGGGGTGACGTCCCACCGGCCATCCAGGACGGTGCCGTCCCGGTCGACCACGCACAGGTCGGACGCGGAGATCTCCTCCCACCACAGGCCCCACGGGTTGACCCACATGGCACCTTCGGTGCCGCCTGGGCCGTCTTTGACCATGGTGATGTGGCCGGCGATGTTCTCGCTGAAGCCGCTGTTCCCCAGGATGCGGAACGCGCAGGCCAGGGCCTGCCGGTCGGTGAGGTCGACGCCGATCGGCGGGGTGATGCGGGGCGACCAGGTGGCGGTCCCGCCGTCGCGCATGGGCGCGTCGGTCGAGCCGGGCGGTGCTGTCGTGAGTGTCACGGCTCACCTCCAAATCTTTTAGAAGATTAAGCCGCACCCCGCCAGCAAATCAAGCAATCGCTTGGTTGAATTCACCTCGCCACTGACGTGGCGCCGCGCAAGGCGGCAGCATGACTACCCGGTGGATACTGGTCCGCTGGGACCACCGATCCACCGGGTAGACGACGTTTCATCAAGCGCCGCAGTCGGCCGTCTCGAACGTCGACGGGGTGGTTTTCCTCAGGCAGTCACCGGCGTCGGGGGCGGCCGGCTCGTCGCGGACGAGGAACCACACGGCGGCGACGGCGACGGCGAGGACCGCCACCAGCACGAGCCACCAGCGCCGGGTGCGGCGTCGCGAGGTATCGAAGGACATGGTGAACGAGTACCAGCGCCACGGACTGCCGGCAAACCGTCACAGTGTGACTATGCGCGCGACGTGGCCTGCTACGACAGCGGCGGCGCGCTGGTCAACGCCGGCTTCCTGATCAGCGCCAACTCCAACAACTGACCGTCCGTCGGGAGCCCCGCCGCCCTCACGCGGGCGGCGGGGTGTATCGGTAGACGGCGATGACGAAGTCGGGGCAGACGATCTGGCAGGCGGTACATCCAGTGCAGCCGTCGTGCAGCTCCGGATACCGGTAGCCCTGCTCGTTGACGGTCGCGGACATGCTCAGCACGCTGGGTGGGCAGGCGGCCAGGCACAGCTCGCAGCCCTTGCAGCGGTCGGTGTCGATGACGAGGGTGCCACGGCTCACGGGGTCGTTCCCTTCAGGACGGCCGCCGCGTCCGTCCACTCTGCACCGTCCACGACGGACGGTGGGAAGACGCCGCGGCGGCGCAGCGCGGCGACGGCGTTGTCGGCGGTGAGGCGCAGGTGCGCGAGCGCCGCGGCGCCGGCGGCGTCGGGGTCCCCGTCGCGGATCGCGGCGTATTCGGCGTGCAGGGCGGCGCGCTCGGCCGGCAGGGCGTCGTCGATGGAGAACCGGGCCGCGGCCGGGACCAGGCCGCTGAAGGTGCGCAGCAGCGCCCGCAGGTGGTTGCGGGCGCCGGCGACGTTGACGACCCGGCGGAACTCGCGGGCCAGGGACTCGAATTCGGCCGGGTCGTCGCAGCCGGCCAGGCTCTCGTCGAGCTTGCCCAGAGCCTCCACGACCGCCGGGTCGCGGCGCGCGGCGACGCGGCGGTTGGTCAACGCGCTGAGCATGCCGTAGAGCTCGAACGCCTCCCGGACGGTGGCGTCGTCGAACTCCGCGACGAACGCCCGCTTGTAGTGGGCGCGTTCGACGAGACCGTCGCGTTCGAGCTGGATGAGGCCCTCGCGGACCGGCACCCGGCTCACGCCGAGCCGCGAAGCGATCTCGTCGAGGTCGAGACGCTGGCCGCTGCGCAGCTCACCGGCGAACAACAGGTCCAGCACGTGCGCCGCGACCGCCTCGCTGGTGTTGGCCCGCTGCAGCTTCACCGGGTCACCAGCTCGCCGATGCCGTACGTCTGCTCCATGGTGCCCTGCTGATACGACGGTCCTTCGGCGGTCGGCACGAACCAGCCGGTCGGGCACATGGTGAGGATCTCCACCAGGCTGAACCCGCCGCCGGCGAGCTGCGTCTCGAACGCCTTGCGCAGCATCCGTTTCGCCTGCAGCACCCCACCGGCGCTGGAGACGGCGCCGCGGGCGACGTAGCCGACGCCCTGCAGCGACGCGACCAGGTCGGCGACCGGGATCGGGTAGCCGTGGGTGTCCGGGTCGCGCCCGTCGATGCTGGTCTTGGTGCGCTGGCCGAGGACGGTGGTGGCGGTCTGCTGGCCGCCGGTGTCGCCGAAGACCCCGTTGTTGAGCATCACGCAGGTGATGTTCTCACCGCGGGCGGCGGCGTGCAGCACCTCCTGCAGCCCTTCGTTGGCCATGTCCCCGTCGCCCTGCAGGGTGAACACGGCGACGCCGGGGCGGACCCGTTTGATGCCGGTGGCGCACGCCGGGGCGCGGCCGTGCAGGCACTGCAGGACGTCGACGTCCATGATGCGCACGAAGCTGCCGTAGCAGCCGTGCCCGACGACGCCGATGCTGCGCTGCACGATGTCGAGCTCCTGCAGCACCTCCAGCAGGATCCGCAGGGCGACGGGCTCGCCGCAGCCGGGGCACAGCGAGTGCTCGCCGAGCAGGAGACTGGGCTTGAAGTCGGCGACCTGTTTCGCCGGGACGGCGGGCGGCCCGGACGTGTCGATGATCATGTCGCACCTAGGATTCGTTCGCGGATCACGGGGGCATCGAGCAGGGGACCGTAGGAGAGCCCCGACTCGGCGATGCTGACCCCGCCGACGAACCGGACGGCGTCGCGGTCGGCGGCGTGGATGCGCACGTCGTCGAGCATCTGCCCGGCGTTGAGCTCGAAGACCAGGACGTTGCGGGCGCCGGTGGTCGCACGGCGCAGCGCGGCGCCGGGAAAAGGCCACAGGGTGACGGGCCGGAACCAGCCGATGCGGTGGCCCTCGGCGCGCAGCTCGGTCACGACGTGCTCGACGAACTTCGCCGCCGTGCCGAACGCCACCACGACGGTCTCGGCGTCGTCCACCATGGACTCCTCGTGGCGCTGCTCCTCCGCGGCGATCCGGTCGAACTTGTCGGCGACCGCGCGCCAGTGCCCGTCGGGGCCGGGCCCGGGGTCGTTGGCCTTGCCCATCGCCCAGGTCCAGATCTGGCGGCTGCGGCCGGTGCCGCCGCCGGTGCCGTCCAGCGCCCAGTCCTTGGCCGGCAGCGGGCCGAAGTCGAGGGCCTGGACGTCGACGCCGACGCGGGTTTGCGCGAGCAGCGGGTCGCCGTACAGCATGACCGGCGCGCGGTGCTTGTCGGCGAGGTGGAACAGCAGCTGGGTGTGCTCGACGGCCTCCGGGACGTCCTTCGGGGCGAGGGTGATCGTGCGGTAGTCGCCCCAGCCGCCGCCGCGGGTGGCCTGGAAGTAGTCCTGCTGGTTGCGGGCCAGGTTGAACACGACGAACGGGGTCTCGTTGAGCGCGGCCTCGGCGATCGCCTCCTGCATCAGCGCGATGCCCTGCCCGCACGAGCCGGTCGCGGCGCGGGCTCCTGCCGCGGCGGCGCCGAGGGTCATGTTGACGCCTTCGATCTCGCTCTCCGCGTTGAGGCAGACCCCGCCGGCCTTGGGCAGCCGCCGTGACATCTCCTCCAGCAGGCCGGTGAACGGTGACATCGGGTAGCCGGTGAAGAACCGGCACCCGGCGGCGATGGCCGCCTCAGCCATGGCGGCCCCGCCGTCGAGCAGCTCCAGGCTCATGCCACACCGGCCTGCACGGTCAGGGCGCCCGCCTCGAGGGCGCGCGCGTTGGCGGGGGCGTGCTGCTGCCGGTAGGGAGGCAGCAGTTCCTCCATCGCGGCGACCAGCGACGCCGCCGCCACCATCGTGGTGAGGGCGTTGTAGGCGCCGAGGAGGACGAACCCGGACGCGTTCGGCGCGCCGCAGTCCTTGGCCGCGGCCATCGCGTCGACGGCGAAGACCCGCAGGTCGGCGCGGAAGCCGTCGGGGTCGACGAGCGGGGTGTTGGCCACGACGATGCCGCCGGGTCGGAGCCGGTCCTGCACGCCCTCGGCGAAGCGATGGTGGGCGAAGATCGCGGACCAGGCTGACGGCAGGATCGGCAGGGCGTGCAGTGGGGCGTCGCCGACGACGACGCCGGCCTTGGACGGCCCGCCGCGCATCTCGCCGCCGTAGTCCGCGGCGAGCATCGCATAGCGCCCCTCCCGGGTGGCGGCGAGGGCGAGGGTCTTCGCGAGCAGCTGGATGCCCTGCCCGCCGACCCCGGTGACGATGAGCTCCCGCTCCATCCGAGCCTCCCTTGACGAGATTTGAATATTGAATACAAAATCTAACCGCACCGTCAAGCACGGCCGAGGAGAGCATGAGATGCGGGCACTGGTACTGCACGGCTTCGGCGATCCGACCGTCGAGGAGGTCCCGGACCCGGTCCCCGGGCCGGACGAGGTCGTCATCGACGTCGCCTGCGTCCAGCCGAGCGTCACCGAGTGCATGCTCATCGCCGGTGACCCGGTCGCCATGCACGACGTCCTCGCCGCCCGGCTCGCCGCCGGGCCGACCCGCTTCGGCGGCCACGAGTTCGCCGGGGTCATCAGCATCGCCGGGCCGGGAAGCGGGCACGCGGTCGGGGACCGGGTGACCGCCGTCGAGACGGCCGCGTGCGGCACCTGCGCCGCCTGCCGCCGGGACCGCCCGGACGCCTGCCCCTCCCCCGGTGTGCTCGGCTTCACCCGGGCGGGGGCGTTCGCCGAGCGGGTCGCCGTGCCGGCGAAGTCGGTCGTCACCGTCCCGGACGGGGTCACCGCGGCGCAGGCCGCCGCCGTGCAGCCCCTCGCCGGCGCGCTGCACGGGCACGCCATCGCCGAGGTGCGGCCCGGCGACAGCGTCCTCATCCTCGGCGCCGGCGTGATGGGTGTGCTGCACACGCAGGTGGCCCGGCACGGCGGCGCCGGCCTGATCATCGTCACCGGCCGCAGCCCCGCCAAACGGCGGCTCGCTCTCGCGGCCGGTGCCGATGCAGTCATCGACGCGGCCGAGGACGTCCACGCCGCGGTCCTGGAGGCGACCGGCGGCATCGGCGTCGACGTGGTGTTCGAGACCGCGGGCGGCATGCCGAGCGCCGGACTCGCCGGCACGTCCACCTTGGAGCTGGCCGCCCAATGCGTGCGGCGCGGCGGGCGGATCGTCATGGTCGCGGTCCTGCCCCGGCACGCGAGCGCACCGCTGGGCCTGCTGCGGGAGCGTGCCGTGGCACTGCTGCACCCGCGGTCCGGCGCGGGCGGCTACTCCCCCGGCGGCGGCGCGTTCGAGCAGGCGCTGCGCCTGGTGCGCCGCGGCGACGTCGACCTCGACTGCCTGGTGACGCACCGGCTCGACGGCGTCGACGCGCTGCCGAAGGCTCTGGAGATCACCCGCGACAAGGCGGCGCACGCCGCAGCCGGCCCCGCACAGGTCAGCATCGGCCCCTGGGACGCCGCATGAGCCTGCTGATCGGGGACATCGTCACGCTTGCCGCGCTCACCGCCCCTGGACGGACCGCTGCCACCCTCGGCGCGGAGGCGGTGACGTTCGCGGAGCTGGACGTCGCCGCGAACCGGACCGCGAACGCCCTCGCCGCCCGCGGGGTCGGCACCGGCGACATCGTGCTGTGGTGCGCGACGCCCACCCTGCGCTCCCTGGACGTGTTCGTCGCCTGCGCGCGGCTCGGCGCGGTGTTCGCCCCGCTGAACCCCGCCCTGCCGGTGCACGAACGCGACGCGGTCCGCCGGTACCTCGACCCCCGGCTCGTGCTGTCGGACCTGGCGTTCGGCGAGGCGGGAGTCGTACACCACGAAACCCTCGGCAACGGCTCCAGCGTCTGGGACCGGCGGCCGGTGGACGACGCGGCGCCGCACATCGTGTACCTCACCAGCGGTAGCACCGGCACACCGAAGGGCGCCCTGGTCAGCCACCGGGCGAGCTGGCTGCGTGCGGCACCCGGCGGCGGCACGTTCACCAGCGGCCTGCGCGGGCACGGCGGCGTGGTGTGCACGTTCCCGCTGTACCACTACGGCGGCTGGCACTACGTGATGGAGGCCTGGCAGCACCGCACCGCCGTGCACCTGGTGCGCCGCGCCGACGCCGTCGAGGTGATCGACGTGGTCCGCCGGCAGCGCCCCTCGGCGCTGTACTGCATCCCGGCGGTCTGGGAACGTCTGCTGGACCGGGAGCACCGCGCCGCCGACCTGCGCTCGCTCCTGCACGCCGACACCGGCACGTCCAGCGTCGCCGCGGACCTCGTCGAACGGATCAAGGCCAGGCTGCCCGGCACGACCACGACGATCCTGTACGGCTCCACCGAGGCCGGCCGGATGGCGGCACTGCACGACTGGGATCTGGCCCGCAAGCCCGGCAGCGTCGGGCGGGCCGCGACCCCGAACGCCTTGTGGCTGGCCGCCGACGGCGAGGTCTGCGTCGAAGGCCCCGCGCTGATGAACGGCTACCTCGGCGCCGACCCGCTCACCGGCGAGTACCGCTCCGGCGACCTCGGCCGCCTCGACGAGGACGGCTACCTGTTCCTGACCGGCCGCACCCGCGAGGTGATCCGCACCGGCGGCGAGTCGGTCGGCCCGGCGGAGGTCGAGCACGCGCTCCGCGACCTGCCGGGCGTGCTCGACGTGGCGGTCGTCGGCCTGCCCGACGACCGGTGGGGCGAGGTCGTCTGCGCGGTGTTCGTGGTCCCCGACGGCTGCCCGCCGCCGACGGTGGCCCAGGTGCGGTCGCATGTGGAGGGCCGGCTCGCCGGGTTCAAGGTGCCCCGCCGAGTCGCGACGACCAGCACGATCCCCCGCACCCCCGCGACCGGCCAGATCCAGCGCGGCCGCCTGCGCGATCTGCTCACCGACCCGAAGGCCTGACGGCCCGGCAACGCCGTTCAGGCACGCAGGAGCTGGCGGAGCTGGGCCTTGGCGACCTTGCCACCGGAGCCGCGGGGCAGGTCAGGCACGATCTCCAGGCGCTCCGGCCAGTTGTCCCGGGACACCCCGCGCGCGTCGAGGTGCTGGCGGAGCCCGTCGAGGTCGAGGGTCTCCGCGTCGCGCAGCACGACGAAGGCGCAGACCCGCTCGCCGAATGTCGGGTCCGGCACTGCCACCGCGGCGACCATGGCGACCGCGGGGTGCGAGCCGACGTGGTCCTCGACGGCGGCGGCGCTGATGTTCTTGCCGCCGCGGATGATGAAGTCGGACTTGCGGTCCACGACCCGCAGGTAGCCGTCGGCGTCGATGGTGCAGATGTCGCCGGTGAGCATCCAGCCGTCGGCCGTGAACAGCGCCTCGTTGGCGGCCGGGTCGGCGAAGTAGCCCAGGCACGTGGCGGGGCCGGCGCACGCGGCCTGGCCGGGGCCGCCGGCGGCGGTGACGTCGGTGCCGTCCTCGGCGAACAGCCGCACCCGCATCGCGTCGATGACCTTCCCGGCGGTGCGCAGCCGCTGGTCGGTGGTGTCGGTGACCGAGGTCCGCGACAGCGCGCCGGTCTCGTTGGAGCCGAAGAACTGCAACACTCTGGCGCCGGTGCGGCGTTCGAACTCGGCGGCCCGCTCGAACGGCACGGCCTCGCCGCCGGTGAACATGACCCGCAGCGACGACAGGTCCACGTCCGAGGCGACCGGCGAGTTGAGCATCATGATGAACTGGGTGCTGACGCAGCACACGACGGTGACCCGCTCGCGCTCGATGAGGCGCAGCGCCTCGTCGGCGGAGAAGCGGGGCATGACCACGGTCGGGGCGCCCAGCAGCGTGGGGGTGAAGTTGGCGGTCCACTGCGCGAAGCCGTAGGGCGCCGGGATCAGCGTCAGGAACACGTCGTCGGGGCGCAGGTCGCCACACTCGACGGCGAGCTCGTGGTAGTAGAACCAGCGGTCCTGGTTGTGCACCACGCATTTGGGCATGCCGGTCGTGCCGGACGTCGAGTTCAGCAGGTGGATCTCGTCGCGGCGCAGCTCGTGCGCCCCTTTCGGCGCGACCGTGCCGTCCTCGAGTTTCTGGATTTCGAGGTGTACGACGATGCCGAGCCCCTCCACGAGCGCGGCGACCGGCTCGTCGCGGTGCCGGGCCAGACTGACGAGCGCGGTGGCACCCCCGACGGTGAGCAGGTGCCGGACCTCCAGACGGGCCGCCCGCGGGCCGATCGCGACGACGATCATGCCGGCCTTCATCGCGGCGAGGTACACGACGTGCACCTCGACGCCGTCGGGCAGCAGGACCCCGACGCGGGTGCCGCGCGGGAGCCCGGCGTCGGCGAGCCGCTGCGCGAAGGCGGTGGAGCGGGCGTCGAACTGCGCCCAGGTGAGCCGGTCGTCGCCGGCGACGAAGGCGATGCCGTCCGGTTGCGCCGCGGCGTGCCGGCGGACGGTGTCGGGCAGCGTCTCGCCGTCCCGCACCTCGGCAAGGCGGTCGGCGACGTATCGCTCGTGGACGCTGCCGGGCGCCGGCGCGGCTCCGGCGGGGAACAGGTCGTGCACGAAGAACCCCCAGACCTCTACCAAACAAGCGCTTGGTTGTGCCATTCTGTTCCTGGCCCTTCGAGCATGTCAAGGTAGGGAGCGCCGCGTGCCGGACCTCTGGACTGCCCCCGCCGGTACCCCGGCGGACCTTCGCATCCTGCCGCTGCTGCCCATCCCGGCGGACGCCCACGTGGAGCAGCTCATCTGGCACGGCGACCCAGCGGGTCACGGCGACGACCCGCTGCGGCTCACCTCCATGGAGGGTGCGACCGGCGGCCGGGTGGTGATGCTGCGGCTGGTGCGGGGTGAGCGGCTCGTCGCCGACCTCCGCGTGCGCCACGGCGCACCCCGCGACGAGGCACCGCACCGGCTGCTGCGCACCGACCTCGGCCCAGGCGCCTCCCGCACCCGCACCTTCACGGTCACCGCGGACCAGACCACCGACCACGTCCCGGACACCGAGCCGGTGCTGAGCACCCCGGCGCTCATCGCCTGCCTGGAGGACACCGCCGCCGACGTCCTGCGCCCGCATTTCGCGCCGGCAACCGCGTCACTGGGCACCTGGATCGGGGTGCGGCACACCGGCCCGGCCCGCACCGGCCAGCAGTTCGTGGTGACGGCCGTCCTCGCCGACGTCCGCGGCCGGCGCTACCTCTTCGACGTGCACGCCACCCTCGACGGCCGCCCCATCGGTGACGGCCAGGTGGCCCAGACCCTCATCAGGCACTGAAGCTGACCTACCTGGGCCAGCTTCACCGCCGCCCGGTGACGCGTCGCTCGGCGGGCACGGCCCACCACTGGTCCGGCCGGTCGACGACGGCGGCCGTGAGCCCCTCGTCCTCGACGCGGGCGAGGCGCAGTAGGAAGGCGGCGATGTCGGCGGTGCCCTGCATCCAGGTTCCCGCCCCGGCGCGAGCAGTCGCAACGTGGTGACGTCACCGGCCAGGCCGCCACGCTGTCCGGTGCCCGCGGCGCCACGGACGTCAGGCGGTGAAGCGCCGGGCCGCGTCGGCGCGCAGCGCCGCCTTGTCCACCTTGCCGCCGGTGCCAAGGGGCAGCGACGGCAGGGCGACCAGGTACTCCGGCCAGTTCTGCTTCGACACCCCGGCCGCGTCCAGGTGCACCCGCAGGGCGTCGAGGGTCAGCTCGTCGCGGGTGACGATGTAGGCGCAGACGCGTTCGCCGAGAACCGGGTCGGGGACGGCGACGACGGCGGTCTGCGCGACCGACGGGTGGCCGCCGACCGCCTCCTCCACGACGAGCGCGCTCACGTTGTGGCCGCCGCGGATGATGAAGTCCGCGATCCGGCCGGTGATGGACAGGTAGCCGTCGCCGTCGACGGTGGCCACGTCGCCGGTCAGCAGCCAGCCGTCGGGACGGAACAGGGCGGCGTTCGCGGCGTCGTCGTCGAGGTAGCCGGGGGTGCAGCCGGGGCCGCTGGCGGCCACCTGGCCCGGTCCCCCGGCGGCGGTGACGTCGGCGCCGTCGGCGAGCAGCCGCAGCCGCGCCCCGGGGATCGGCCGGCCGGCGGTGGTCAGCCTGGCCGTGCGCGGGTCGTCCACGGTGGTCACCGACAGCGGGCCGGCCTCGTTGGAGCCGTAGAACTGCAGCACCGCGCAGCCGGTCCGTTCCTCGAACTCGCGGGCCCGCTCGACCGGCACTCGTTCCCCGCCGGTGAACATGACCCGTAGCGAGGAAAGGTCCGTGGTTGCGAACGCCGGTGAGTTCAGCAGCATGATGAACTGGGCGGTGACCGCGCACAGCACGGTGACCCGGTGTTCCTCGATGAGCCGCAGTGTCTCGGCGGCGTCGAACTCGGCGGTGAGCACGGTCGGGTAGCCGTACATGGCTGGCACGACGTGGGCGCTCCACAGCCCGAAGCCGTACGGGGCGGGCAGCACGCTGGCGAAGACCTCATCGGGGCCGAACCGGCCGGCGGCGTGGGCGAGGGGTCCGAAGTACTTGCGGTTGTTCATCGTCTGCCGTACGCACTTCGGCAGCCCCGTCGTGCCGGACGTGGAGTTGACGAAGAACAGGTCGTCCGCGCCGAGCCCAGGGCCCGGGTGGCCAGCGGCGGGCAGGGACGCCAGGTCGAGTGGTACGTGCCGGGGCGCGCCGCAGCGCGCGGCGATCTCCGCGCCCGGCCGGCCGCGGTGCGACCAGCGGGTGGCGAGTCCCACCGCACCGGTCTTGGCCAGCAGGTGGATGATCTCGGCGTCGCCGGCCCGGGGGCCGATCCCGACGGTGACCAGGCCGGCCTTCTGCGCGGCGAGGTAGGCGACGTGGGTCAGCGCGCCGCCGGTGAGCAGGACGGCGAGCCGGTCCCCGGGCGCGAACCCGGCATCCACATAGGACTGTGCCAGGCGTGATGACAGGACGTCGTATTCGCCCCAGGTGAAGGTGCCCTCGGGGGCGATGAACGCGACCCGGTCGGGGTCGTTGCGGGCGACCATCGCGGCGATCGTCTCGGCGGTCCAGGTGCCGGAGGCGTGGTGGGCGACGACGTCCGGAGGGTACTCAGACACCGGCGCCGCCGTCGAGGCGCAGCACGGCACCGGTGGCGAAGCGCGCTTCGGCGGAGCCGAGGTAGGCGATCGCGGCGGCGACCTCGTCCGGCTCGGCGACCGGCGGGTCGAGCAGCGCCCGGGCGTGCCCGGCCAGCCGCGGGTCCTGGTCCGGCACGGGCACCAGGTTACGTTTCAGCGGCGTGTCCACGGACCCCGGACACACGCAGGCGACCCGCACCCCATCCGGCGCGTACTCCACGGCGAGGGCCCGGGTGAGCGCGACGACCCCGCCCTTCGCGGCGGAATACGCGGCGCTGTACCGCCAGCCGCGGACCCCTGCCAGGGACGCCACGTTGACGATGGCACCCCGCGCGGCGATCAGGTGCGGCAGCGCGGTCCGGCAGGCGAGGAACGTGCCGGTGAGGTTCACCGCGAGGATCCGGTCCCACTCGGCGAGGGTGACGTCGGTGGTGTGCGCGTAGGAGGCGACCCCGGCGACGTTGGCGAGCAGGTCGATCCGGCCGCCCCAGCCGGCCGCGTCGGCGACGGCGGCGGCGACCTGATCTTCGTCGCGCAGGTCGCAGCGGATGCCGTGCACCCCGTCGATGTCCACGGCGGCCGTGTCGAGGCCGGCGACGCGGGCGCCCTCGTCCCGCAGGCGGGTCGCGACGGCCCGCCCGATGCCGGAGGCGGCACCGGTGACGAGGGTGACGCGGCCGTCGTACCGTCGTGGCATCAGCGACCGCCGTCGCGCATCGACCGGGCGTCGTGCCCGGCGAGGGAGTCGTGGCCGACCTCGGCGTTGTGCGCGTGGGCGACGTGGTGCAGGCCGAACACCGAGTCCATCCCGGCGCGCAGGCCCATCAGGTCCTCGGCCTGGTTGACCGCCTTCTTCGTCAGGGCGAGGCCGAGGCGGGGCATCTCCGCGATCCGCCGGGCGATGTCCATCGTGGACGATTCCAGGTCGGCGCGTGGCACGACCCGGTTGATCATGCCGAGTTGCAGGGCGCGGTCGGCGTACACCCGCTCACCGAGGAACAGGAACTCCTTGGCGTGCCGGGGACCCATCACCCACGGGTGGGCGAAATACTCGACGCCCGGGATGCCCATGCGCACCACCGGGTCGGCGAAGAACGCGTCGTCGGCGGCGACGATGAGGTCGCAGCACCAGGCCAGCATCAGCCCGCCGGCGATGCAGGCGCCCTGGACCGCGGCGATGGTCGGCTTCGGCAGTTCCCGCCAGCGCCGGCACATGCCGAGGTACACCTCGGACTCGCGGGCGAATCGGCTCTCCGCGCCGGGTTTGCCGACGTGGTCCCACCACAGGCCGGCGCGGCGCGGGAACGTGGTGTCGATGTCCCGGCCGGGCGTGCCGATGTCGTGCCCGGCGGAGAAGTGCTTGCCCTCCCCCGTGAGCACGATGACCTTGACCTCGTCGTCGGCGGCGGCGCGGTACAGCGCGTCGTCGAGCGCGTAGGTCATCGCGGAGTTCTGGGCGTTGCGGTACTGCGGCCGGTGCATCGTCACGACCGCGACCGGGCCTTCGGTGCGATACCGGACGACGTCTGCTTCGTCGGTCATGTCCCTTGCTCCTTCAGGCCGATGGTGGTGGCGAGGGCGGCGAGGCGGCCGCCGGGGCCGGCGAGGGCGGCGAGGGCCCAGGCCCGTTTGGCGAAGCGGTGCAGCTCGTATTCGACGGTGTAGCCGATGGCGCCGTGGCACTGGATCGCGGCGCGGCTCGCCGCGTGCGCGGCGTCGGCGGCGAGCACGACGGCGCCGTCGACGGCGGGTCCCGCGTCCGCGCCTTCCTGCAGGGCCCAGGCGGCGGCAAGGACGGCGGGCCGGGCGAACTCCAGGCCGAGGTACGCGTCGGCGAGTTGGTGCTTGACGGCCTGGAAGCTGCCGACGGGCGCCCCGAACTGGTAGCGCTGCTGGACGTAGCCGACGGTCAGGTCGAGCATCCGCCGGCCGAGCCCGACCAGTTCGGCGGCGTGGCCGAGGGCGGCCCGCCCGGCGGCGGCCTCGACGAGTGCCGGCTCGTCGGTGAGGACGCCGGCAGCCATGGAGACGACGGCGTCGAGACTGGTGTCCACAGTGGATGCGGCAGTGCTCGGGCCACCGATCCGGGCGACACCGCCGTCGAGGTGCAGCACGAGGTCGGCCTGCCCGCCGAACGGGGTGAGGCCGCCCGGCCCGGCGACCGCGATCCGCAGCGACCCGGTGGCGGCCGCGGCGGCCCGGTCGTCGTCGAGCGCGGCGAGCAGCGGCACGGCGACGAACGCGGTCGCGGTGACCGGCAGCGCGACGGCGGCGTAGCCGACCTCCTCAAGGACCGGGACGAGGTCGGTCTCGTCCAGGCCGAGGTCGGCCATGGCGGCGAACACGCCGAGATCGGCGAGCGTGGACCAGCCGCCCGCGGCGAGCGGCGCCCGCACCGCGTCGCGCAGCGCGGTCTGGTCCTCAGTCAACGCGAACCGCACAGTGGCTTCCCTTCACGCTCGTGGCAGGCCGAGCACCCGCTCGGCGACGATGTTGCGCTGGATCTCGTTGGTGCCGGCGTAGATCGGGCCGGCGAGCGAGAACTGGAAGCCGCGGGTCCACGGCGAGTCGAGGACCGCTTCCGCGCCGAGCAGCTCCAGGGCGATCTCGTGCAGCTCGATGTCCAGCCGCGACCAGAACAGCTTGTTGAGGCTCGATCGGGCGCCGGGTGGTCGCCCTTCGACGAGGTCGGTGACCTGGTTGAGGGTGAACAGCTGGTAGGCGCGGGCGTTGAGCCAGGCCCGGGTGACCCGCTCCCGCACGACGGGCCGCAGCCGGTCGCCCTGCGCGGCGGCGAGCGCGACGAGCCGCTGCGCGGTGTGCAGGAACCGGCCCGGGGAGCGCAGCGTGAGGCCGCGTTCGGAGCCGGTCGTGGACATGGCGACCTGCCAGCCCTTGCCGGGTTCGCCGAGGACGGCGCCGGCGGGGACGAACACGTCGTCGAAGAAGACCTCGGCGAAGCCCTCGTCGCCGTCGAGGCGGCCGAAGCCGCGGACCGTCACCCCGTCGGCGTCCAGGGGGACGAGGAAGTAGGTGAGGCCGCGGTGCCGGGCGGCGGCCGGGTCGGTGCGGAACAGACCGAAGAGGTGGGTGCTGAAGGCGCCTCGGGTGGTCCAGGTCTTCTGCCCGTTGAGCCGCCAGCCGCCGTCGACGGGTTCGGCGCGGCTGCTGATGGCGGCGAGGTCGCTGCCGGCGCCGGGCTCGGACCAGCCCTGGCACCACAGGTCCCGGGCGGCGGCCATCCGAGGCAGGAGGGTGTCCTGCTGCACAGGGGTGCCGAACTCGAACAGTGTCGGGGCGAGCAGGAAGATGCCGTTCTGGGTGACGCGCTGCGGTGCGCCGGCGGCGTAGTACTCCTCTTCGAAGACGAGCCACTGCCACAGTGAGGCGTCGCGGCCGCCGTACCGGCGCGGCCACGACACGACGGCCCAGCCGGCGTCGAACAGGGAGCGTTCCCAGTGCAGGTGCTCGGCGAAGCCCTCGCGGGTGTCGCCGGACGGCAGCGGGCCGGGCACGTTGGCTCGCAGCCAGGCCCGTGCCTCGGCGCGGAAGGCGGCCTCGTCCGGCGTGTCTTCCAGGCGGATTCCGGTCACTGGCCGAACTCGTCCCGGACTTTGTCGGCCACGCCGGTGAGGTTGAGCTCGAAGGTGAAACCCTGCTCGTAGCGGTAGCTGCGTTTCGGGTCCCACGGGTCGATGCCGTTGAGCGACTCCTTCGCGGCCCGGATGACCGCCGGGTCCTTGGCCGCGATGTCGTGGGCGACGGCGAACGCGGCGGCCCGCAGCTCGTCGCGGGGCACGACGGTGAGGACCGAGCCGAACGCGTGCAGCTCGGCGGCGGTCGCGGTCGCCGACGTGTACATCATGGCCCGCATCTTGTGCTGCGGCACCAGCCGCGACAGGTGCGTGGCCGCGCCGAGGGCGCCCCGGTCGACCTCCGGCAGCCCGAACGTGGCGTCGTCGGAGGCGACGATGACGTCGGCGTTGCCGACCAGGCCGATGCCGCCGCCGAGGCAGAACCCGTGCACGGCGGCGATGACGGGGACCGGGCAGTCGTAGACGGCGCTGAACGCGGCCGCGCAGCCACGGTTGGCCCCGACGAGGGCGCCGTAGCCGGTGCTCGCCTGGATTTCCTTGATGTCGACGCCGGCGTTGAAACCGCGTCCCTCGGCGCGCAGCACGACCGCGCGGACGCCCGCGTCGGCGCCGGCCGCGTCGAGGGCGGCGGCGAGGGCGAACCAGCCGGCCACCGGCAGCGCGTTCACCGGCGGGTTGGCCATGACGATCTCGGCCACCCCGAGTTCGTCCACTGTGGACTCGATCACGATGCCTCCGTGGTGAAGGTCGCCCAGCCGTACACGGCGACGGTGCCGTCCTGGGTGGTGCACGTCATCTCGACGTCGAAGCTGTCCTCGTCCTGCCGCACGACGGTGCCGTCGCAGGTGACGGTGTCGCCAGGGAAGACCTGGGCGGCGAAGCGGACCCGGAAGGAGCGGACCGCCGCGGCGCCGAACCGGTCGGTCGCCCAGGTCGCCAGGAACCCGGCCTGCAGCATGCCCAGTGACAGCGGCGCCGGCATCCCGGCCGACAGGGCGAACAGCTCGTCGTGGTGGATCGGGTTGAAGTCCCCGGACGCCCCCTGGTAACGCACCAGGTCAGTCCGAGTCAGCGGGCCGTGGACGGAGGCGGTCATGCCGTCACCTTCGCTTCGGCGCCGCCCTGACCTTGGGACTGCGCTGCCTGATGACCGGCCCCTCCGCTGCGCTGCGTGCCGGTCACTGCCGTCTCCACGCCGGTGAGGCGGGCGGTGGCGACGTGGCGGCCGGTCTCGTCGCGGAACTCGGTGACCATCACCGCGAAGGTCAGGGTGCCGCTGCGGCCCTCCTTGCGGGTGACCGACTCGATCCGGGATCGCCCGGTGAGCCGGTCGCCGGCGCGGGGTGGCGGGCCGTGGAACACGAACTCCTGCTCCGCGTGCAGCCCCTTGCGCTGGTCCATCGCGACCGCCGGCCAGGGGTCGGACTCCCCGGTCTGCCAGAAGAACGCGGTGGTCAGAAACGTCGGCGGGATCACCGGGTCCTCCGCCGTCAGATAGTCGGGGTTCGCCGAGCCGGTCGCGCGGGCGAACTCGCGGATCTTGCCGCGTTCGATGTCGAGGGTGAACGGCTCGCCGGTCACCCCGACTGCACTGTCGTCGACCATGCCGGCCTCTCTACGGGTGTTGACTGCTGACCGAGACGACCTCGCCGGTCATGTACGAGCTGTATTCGCTGGCCAGGAAAACGATCACGTTGGCGATCTCCCACGGCTCCGCGGGGCGGCCGAATGCCTCCCGGGTGGACAGCTCGGCGAGCAGTTCGTCCGTGGTGACCTTCGCCAGGTGCGGGTGCATCGCCAGGCTGGGCGCGACGGCGTTGACCCGCACCCCGGAGCGGGCCGCCTCGAGGGCGGAGCAGCGGGTGAGCGCCATGACCCCGGCCTTCGCCGCGGCGTAGTGCGCCTGGCCCTCCTGGGCCCGCCAGCCGATGACGGAGGCGTTGTTGACCACCACCCCGGTGCCGCGCGGGATCATGTGCCGCAGTGCCGCCCTGGTACAGCGGAAGGTGCCGGTGAGCGTGACGTCCAGGACCGTGCTCCACTGCTCGTCGGTCATGTCCACGACGGCGGCGGTGCCACCGAGCCCGGCGTTGTTGACCAGCACGTCGAGCCCGCCACCGAAATGCGAGACGGCGGTGGCGAAGAGGTGCTCCACCTGGGCCTGGTCGGTGACGTCGCACGGCACGCCGAGGACGCCGAGGCGTTCGGCGGCTTCGGCGAGGCGGCGCTCGTGCCGGTCGGAGACGACGACCGTGGCGCCCTCCTCGACGCACCGCTCGGCGGTGGCGAAGCCGATGCCGGTGCCCGCGGCGGCGGTGACCAGCACGGTGCGACCGGCGAGCAGCCCGTGGCCCGATGTCCTGTTCGGCATGGTCACGACTCTACCAAGCGCTTGCTTGGCTGACCAGAGGCGCGCCGGGCCTGATCGAGCGGCACCGCGACCGCCGCGGTCGTCGACAGCCGCGGCCGGTCCGGCTCCTCCTCCGTCAACGGCGTAGCAGGTCGCAACGAGTCGCGGCTGCGCACGGCCAGGGCCTGATACACCGCCGTCCCGTGCGCCTTCCAGGCCAGTTCCACGTCCGTCAGGTCCCGCACGACCTTCGCCGGCGCGCCGGCCACCAGGGTCCTCGGCGGCACCACGAACTCGGCCCTGACGAGGGAGTGCGCGCCGACGAACGCGTATTCGCCGACGTCGACGCCGTCCAGCACGACCGCGTTGATGCCGATGAGCGCGCCGGCGCCGACGCGGCAGCCGTGCAGGACCGCGCCGTGCCCGACGTGTCCGTCCGGGCCGAGGGTCAGGACCGTGCCGGGGAAGGTGTGCAGGACGCAGGAGTCCTGGACGTTCGAGCCGGCCGCCATGACGATGCGCCCGAAGTCGCCGCGCAGGCTGGCGAGGGGGCCGACGTAGCAGCCGGCGCCGACGTGGACGTCGCCGATGAGCACCGCGGTCGGATGGACGTACGCGGTCGGGTGGACGACCGGCACGACGTCCTCGATGGCGTAGGCGGGCATCAGGCGAGCCGCTTCAGCGTGTCCGCGGCCTCGGCCATGATGCGCTCGATGAGCTCCGCGCAGCTGGGCAGGTCGTCGATGAGCCCGGCAACCTGGCCGGTGGCCATGACGCCGGCGTCGGCGCGGCCGTCGACCATGGCGGCGCGGATCAGCATCGGGGTGTTCGCGGCGAGGACGAGCTGGCTGAGGCGCAGGTCGTGGCTGCCGCGCATGGCCCGGCCCTCGCGCAGCATGCTCAGCCACGACCGGCCCGTCAGCTTCCGCAGCACCTGCGCGTTGCGGACCGCGCGGGGCAGCCGCCGCAGCGCGCCGGTGTCGGCGAGGCCATCGACGAAGGGGGTGCGCAGGACCCGCTGCGGCACGCCGTCCAGCGCCGCGGTGACGACCGTGTCGGTGACGGTGGCGTCGAGGTACCGCTGCTTCACCGCCGCACCGACCGGGCTGTCGCTGGTGAGCAGGAACCGGGTCCCCATCGCGATCCCGGCGGCGCCGTAGGCGAGGGCGGCGACCAGGCCACGTCCGTCGAAGAAGCCGCCGGCGGCGATGACCGGAATGTCGACGGCGTCGACGACCTGGGGCAGCAGCAGGGTGGTGGGGACCGGGCCGGTGTGCCCGCCGCCCTCGCCACCCTGCACGACGACGGCGTCCACGCCCCACGCGGCGACCTTCTCCGCGTGCCGGCGCGCCCCGACGGACGGCACCACCACCACGCCGGCGGCCTTGAGCCGCTCGATCAGTTCGGGCTTCGGCGCGAGGGCGAACGAGGCCACCCGTACACCTTCCCGGATGAGCAGATCGGCGCGCTGTGCCGCATCGGGGGCGTCGGCGCGCAGGTTGACCCCGAACGGTGCGTCGGTCAGCCGCCGCACCTCGGCGACCGCGGTCACCAGTTCCTCGTAGGACAGGGTCGCGCTGGCGAGGATGCCGAGGCCGCCGGCGTTGGAGGTGGCGGCGGTGAGCCCGGCGTCGGAGACCCAGCCCATGCCGGTCTGCACGATCGGGTACCGGATGCCGAACAGCTCGCAGATCGGCGGCCGCAGCGCGCTCACGTGTCGACTTCCCGCGAACGGACCGAGGCCGGGTCGATGACCTCGCGGATCAGGGCGAGTTCGGCGTCGGTCGGCAGCCGGGTCTGCGGTACGTCCGCGGGCACGGTCAGCTCGAAGCCGGTCGCGGAGACGATCTCGTCGACGGTGACGCCGGGATGCACCGAGACCAGACGCATCCGGTGATCGTCGGTGCCGAAATCGAAGACGCCGAGGTTGCTGACCACCCGCCGGATCTCGTGGTAGCGGCCGGCGGCCGGGTTCGCGGCGGCCCGGTCGTAGCCGACGCCGCTGACCATGTCGACCGCGGCGACGAACGAGCGCTGCCCGTGCCGGGGCACCCAGTAGCTGGTGGGGTGATTGACGGTGTTGCCGGGCGCGCCACGGACGCCGAGCAGCGCCCGGGTCGGGCGGGCGAAGTCGCCGATGGCGGAGATGTTGGCGTTGCCGTAGCGGTCGATCTGGCTGGGGCCCATCATGACGTGCCGGCGGCCGGTGTACAGCAGGTCGAACACGGCCCGGAACGGGATCCAGCCTTCGACGACCGGCGGGGTGGCGCCGATCGCCCAGGTGCCCTGGGTCAGGTACGCCTCGCCGTCGGACAGCAGCAGGTCCGGCGCGAAGGTGGCACGGGCCAGCCGGGCGGCGATGCTCGGCACCAGGCCGATCGGGCTGGCGAGGATCTCCCCGTCGCCGCGCCACACCTCGGCGCAGGCCACGACGCACACCTCAGCGCGAGTGACAGTGCTCATGCTGTTGCTCACGTCAGGACCTCCAGGTACCGGTCGTAGAACGCCGCCCACGCCTGCGGGTCGGCGGCGGCGGCGACGTATTCGCGCTGGAACGCCTCGTCCCGGCCGTAGTCAGGGGCGCAGGAGGTGAAGTGCGCGCCGCGGGGCGCCTCGACGACCCCGTGCACCATCCACCGCTGCAACAGCAGCGACTGCACGGGTGCGGTCCGGGTGAGCTCGGCGGTGTCGACGATCTGCTCGCACGACACGTAGGCCCTGTCGGCGGCGCTGCAGAACAGGTCGTCGAAGTACGGGTCGGGCCCCAGGTACTGGGCGTTGCCGTGCATGTCGGCCCGGTTGAGGTGCACCAGGGCCGCGTCGAGGCGCACCGCCGGGATCGCGACGAGTTCCTCGTCGCCGTAGGGCGAGGCGACGGTCCGCAGCGCGGGGTTGACCTTCAGCACGTCGGAGCCGAGCCCGGCCCGGCTGGGCATGAAGGGCAGCCGGCACGCTGCGGCGTACAACGCCCAGCGCAGCATGCCCTCGTCGTATTCGGTCACCTCCACCGCGCCCGCCTGGCGGGCCGCCCGGAAGTGCGGCTCGAGCGGGATCGTGTCCAGGGAGACGAACCCGTACACCAGGCGGCGGACCTTCTTGGCGGCCAGGAGCAGGCCGACGTCAGGGCCGCCGTAGCTGACGATGGTCAGGTCGGTGAGGTCGGAGCGCAGGATCGCGCGCACCAGGGACATCGGTTTGCGTCTGGATCCCCAGCCGCCGATCCCGATCGTCATGCCCGAGCGCAGCTGTGCCACGACCTCGTCTTCGGTCATCCGCTTGTTCGCCATCGCCGCCTTCTTCACCGCGCAGGCCGGACCTTGCCCGATGAACGTACCAAGCGCTTGCTTGATTGCGCTACACTCGCTGCCGAGCCGTATCTCACGGCCCGCGGTCCACGTAGACTCCTGGTGCGAACGGGATTGACGAGGCTGCACAACGACATCGGTGAGGAAGAGCGGGATGGCGCGAGAGCCTGGGGATCGACGCGAGCGGATTCTCACCAGCGCTGCGGCACTGTTCGCCCGCAAGGGCGTCTCGGCCACGACCGTGCGTGAGATCGCCGACGAGGCCGGCATCCTGTCCGGCAGCCTGTATCACCACTTCGAGTCCAAGGAAGCCATGGTCGACGAGATCGTGACCTCCTACCTGGACGACCTGCGCACCCGCTACAAGCGCGTGCTGGACGGCGAAAGCCACCCGCGGACCCGCCTGCACGACCTCATCGTGGCCTCGCTCGAGGTCGTCGAGGCACACCCGCACGCCACCGAGATCTACCAGAACGATGTCAACTATCTGACCCAGATCGAACGGTTCGGATATCTGCGCACCGCCGGCAAAGAGGTGCAGAGCACCTGGCTGTCCGTCATCGAGGCAGGCATCGCCGAGGGCGTCATCCGCGACGACCTGGATCCCAAGATCCTCTACCGGTTGATGCGTGACGCCGTCTGGCTGTCGGTGCGCTGGTTCAAGCCCACCGCGGCGTACCCGATCACCCGCCTCGCCGAGGACTGCACCTCACTGTTCCTGGACGGCCTGGCCAAGTCCCGCTAACTTGATCTTCAACCTCGGGCGGGCGGGTTGGCATCGACCCCTGGCTGATCATGGGTGCAGCCCTTGATCGATCATTCCTCTTGCCTGGGGAAGAAGATCCGATCAAGGGCTGCGGAGGATCAGTGCGCCTGACGGTGGCCGTGGTGGTGCGGGTTAGGCGCGGTGCAGGCCGACCGGGCTGATCGGGCCGACGGCACCGGCCGCGAAGGCCGCCTCGACCTTCTCCACCGTCCACTCGGCGTCCTGGGCTCCGGTGCCCTGCACGACGGGGTGCGCGATCATCGACAGCTCGTCGCCGTCGATGCGGACCACCTGCCCGTGCACGGCCGCGGCGGCGTCGGAGAGCAGGTAGATGACCGCCGGGGCGTTCTGCTCCGGCGGCTTGTGCACGTTCTGTCCCTTCGCGGCCGCGCCGAGGTACGCCTCGAACGTGTCGGCCATCCGGGTGTGCGCGTTCGGTGAGACGGCGTTGACCCTCACCCCCGTGCCGGTCAGGTCGGCCGCCCAGCAGTAGGTGAGCGAGGCGACGCCGCCCTTGCTGGCCCCGTAGGCGCCCATTGCCGCCGACCCGGCGTGCGCGCCGGACGTCACGTTCACCACCGAGCCGCCGCCCTGCGCGAGCATCGCCCGGATCGCGTGCAGGCCGCAGTACGCCGTGCCGAGCAGGTTCACCTCGATGACGGCGCGGAACTCGTCGGGGTCCTGCTGCGCCGGGTGCGCGAGGCGGAAGATCCCGGCGTTGTTGACCAGGCCGTCGATCGCGCCGAACACCTCGACGCACCGCTCGACCACCGCGCCGGCGCCGTCCCAGGTGCTGATCGTGCCGACCGCCACGTCGGCCTGGCCGCCGGACGCGGTGATCTGCGCAGCGACGGTCAGAGCGAGGTCGGCGTCGACGTCGTTGACGAGCACCGCCGCCCCCTCGGCCGCGGCGAGACGGGCGTAGGCGGCGCCGAGGCCCCGCCCGGCGCCCGTGACGACGACCGCCTTGCCGTCCAGGGCACCCATCAGGCGAGCCGCTCGATCACCATGGCCATGCCCTGCCCGCCGGCGGTGCACATGGTCTCCAGGCCGAACTGTGCGTCGCGGTGCACGAGGCCGTTGAGCAGCGTGGTGGCGATCCGGGCGCCGGTCATCCCGAACGGGTGGCCGACCGCGATGGCACCGCCGTGCACGTTGACGCGCTCCGGGTCGGCGCCCATCTGCCGGTACGCCGGGATCGCCTGCGCGGCGAACGCCTCGTTGATCTCGACCAGGTCGATGTCGCCGATGCCCAGGCCCGCGTTGGCGAGGGCGCGGCGGGTCGCCTCGACCGGGCCGAGGCCCATGATCTCCGGGCTGAGCGCGGACACGCCGGTGCTGACGATCCGCGCGAGGGGGGTCAGGCCGAGCTCGCGGGCCCGCACGTCGCTGAGCACGACCAGGGCGGCGGCGCCGTCGTTGAGCGGGCAGCAGTTGCCGGCGGTGACGGTGCCGTCGGGTCGGAACGCGGGTTGCAGCGCCGCGATCTTCTCCAGGGTGACGCCGGCCCGCGGCCCGTCGTCGTGGCGCAGCACGGTGCCGTCGGGCAGGGTGACCGGGGTGATGTCGCGGTCCCAGAAGCCGTCGGCGAGGGCCTTCTCGGCGTTGTTCTGGCTGCGGACCGCGAACTCGTCCTGTTCGAGCCGGGTGATCCCGCACAGCTCGGCGACGTTCTCGGCGGTCTCCCCCATCGCGATGTACACGTCGGGCAGCTCCCCGCGGTCCCGCGGGTCCGACCAGGGCCGGGAGCCGGTGATGCCGTCGAAGCGCGGGTTGCGGGTGCCGGGCATGCCATCGGCCTTCCCCAATGGGTAGTGCGAGACAACCTCGGCGCCGGCGGCGACGAACGCGTGCCCCTCTCCGGCCTTGATCGCGTGGAACGCCATCCGGATCGCCTGCAGCGACGACGCGCAGTACCGGTTGACGGTCGTGCCGGGCACCATGTCCAGGCCGAGGTGCATCGCGACCTGCCGGCCGAGGTTGTACCCCTGTTCGCCGGCCGGCTGGGCGCAGCCGAGCATGAGGTCGTCCAGCGTCCGCGGGTCCAGCGACGGGACCCGCTCCAGGGCGAGGCGCACGACCTGCGCGGCGAGGTCGTCGGCGCGCACGCCGGCGAGGGAACCCTTGTAGGCGCGACCGATCGGCGAACGCACGGCCGAGACGATGACGGCGTCAGGCATCTGCGCAGCCCCTTTCCTTGACGGTTACTGGGAGACCGTCCAGCCGCCGTCGACGGGCAGCAGGACGCCGTTGATGTACGCGGCGGACGGCGAGAGCAGGAACAGCACCGCGGCGGCGACGTCCTCTGGGCGCCCGGCGCGGCGCATCGGGTTGCGGGCGATGAGGTCCCGGCCGAGCGGCGTGTCGCCGAACCCGGCCATCCTCGGCGTGTCGATGAAGCCGGGGGCGACGGCGTTGGCGCGCACCGCCGGCGCGATCCGGGTGGCGAGGTGGCGGGTGTAGCCGGCGATGGCGGCCTTGCCGGCCGAGTACCAGGCCGAGTCGGTGCCGACGAGATTCCCGGCGACGGAGGCGACGTTGACCACCGCCGCGCCCTCGGGCGGGCCGGTGCGCAGCCAGGCCGTGGTGACGGTCTCGACGCTGCCGGCGGTCGCGGTGAGGCCCTCGGCGAAGCCGAGCGGGGCGCCGCCGCTGGCCGGGCCGGCGTTGTTGACGAGGAACCGGGTCGGCCCGCTCGCCTCCAGCGCCGCCGCGACCGCGGCCGGGTCGCGGACGTCGACGACGAGACCGCCGTCGGTCGGGGCCAGGTCCCAGACGACCGGGCGGAGGCCTTGTTCCAGCGCGAGGCGGACGATCGCGGCGCCGATGCCGCTGGCACCACCGGTGACGATGACGGTGTCCATCTACGCCGCCGCGCGCAGGGTTGTCTTGAGCACCTTGCCGCTGGCGTTGCGCGGCAACGCGTCCAGGAACAGGTAGGAGCGCGGCAACTTGTAGTTCGCGAGGCGTTCCATGCAGTACACGGCAAGCTCCTCCTGCGTCACTGTGTGGTCCGTTCGCGGGACGATGTAGGCGCGGGCGACCTCGCCGAGGCGCTCGTCGGGGACGCCGATGACCGCGACCTCGGCGACGCTCTCGTGCCGGGCGAGGACCTGCTCGATCTCGGCCGGGTAGGCGTTGAACCCGCCGACGATGAACATGTCCTTGAGCCGGTCGGTGATCCGCAGGTAGCCGCGCTCGTCGAGGACGCCGATGTCGCCGGTGTGCAGCCAGCCGGCGGCGTCGAGCGCGTCGGCGGTCGCCGCCGGGTCCTGCCAGTAGCCGCGCATCACGTTGTACCCGCGGATGAGCACCTCCGAGGTGACCGGATCGACGGCGACCTCGACGCCGTCGATCGCGGCGCCGCAGGTGGTCGACACGGTGGTTGGGTCGTCGTCGGGGCGGCACATGGTGGCCGTGCCGCAGGACTCGGTGAGCCCGTAGGCGGTGAGCACCCTCGCCAGCTTCAGCTCCTCGCGGAGCCGCTCGATCATGACCACCGGCACCGTGGTGGCGCCGGTGACCGCGACCCGCAGGCTGGACAGGTCGTGTGACAGCCGGTCCGGATGGTCGAGCAGGGTGGTGTACAGCGTCGGCGGGCCGGGCAGGACCGTGATCCGCTCCTGCTCGATGAGCCGCAGCGACGCGGCGACGTCGAAGACCGGCTGCGGGACGATCGTCGCGCCGCGCAGGAGGCAGGCGATGACGCCCGCCTTGTAGCCGAAGGTGTTGAAACACGGGTTGACGAGCAGATACCGGTCCCCCGCGCGCAGGTCGGCGAGCTCGCTCCAGGCGACGTAGACCTGGGTGCTCTGCCGATGCGTGAGCATCGCGCCCTTCGGCCGTCCGGTGGTGCCGGAGGTGAAGAACAGGTCGGACAGGTCGTCCGGGCCGACCTCCGCGGTCACCGCCGCGGTGCGGCTGACGAAGGTGTCCCACTCGGCCAGGGTTACGATGTCCGACAAGTCGGGTAAGTTCTCCGCCGCCAGCGAGTCGACGTAGCGGTTGCCGAGGAAGCCGTCGTCGACCAGCAGCAGCCGCGCGCCGCTGCGAGCCAGGATGTAGCCGGCCTCCGGCCCCTTGAAGCGGGTGTTCAGCGGGACGAGGACACCACCGGCGGTGACGACGCCGAGCGCGGCGACGACCCACCGCCACGAGTTCGGCGCCCACAGTGCGACCCGGTCGCCCTTGCCGACACCCCTGGCGGCAAGGGCTCCGGCGAACCGGGCGACCTCTTCGGCCAGCCCGGCGTAGGTGAGCCGGACCGGGCCGTCGACGATCGCCTCGCGGTCGCGGTGGTGCTCGGCGCCGGAGCGCACCAGGTCCGGCAGCGTCCGGGCACTCAACGGTTCCATGCCACGCACCTTACCAACCAAGCGCTCGCTTGGTAAAGTGTCGAGCATGACAGATGCTTACCTGGTCGAAGCGGTGCGCACCCCAGTCGGCCGGCGGGGTGGCGGCCTCGCCGGCGTGCACCCGGCCGACCTCGGCGCGCACGTGCTGACCGCGCTCATGGACCGCAGCGGCGTCGACCCGGCCGCCGTCGACGACGTCATCTTCGGCTGCGTCGACGCCATCGGCCCGCAGGCCGGCAACATCGCCCGCACCTCCTGGCTCGCCGCCGGCCTGCCCGACGCCGTCCCCGGCGTCACCGTCGACCGGCAGTGCGGCTCCTCCCAGCAGGCGCTGCACTTCGCCGCCCAGGCCGTCATGTCCGGCACCGCCGACCTCGTCGTGGCCGGTGGCGTGCAGAACATGAGCGCCATCCCGATCTCCGCCGCGATGCTGGCCGGCCGGACGTATGGCTTCGACGATCCGTTCCGCGGCTCCACCGGCTGGCAGACCCGCTACGGTGACCAGGAGATCAGCCAGTTCAGGGCCGCGGAGCTCATCGCCACGAAATGGTCCCTCAGCCGGTCTGAGATGGAGGTGTACGCGCTGAGCAGCCATCAAAAGGCGGCCGCCGCCCGGTCCGCGGGCCGCTTCAGGCGCGAGACGGTGCCCTACGGTGACGTGTCCGCCGACGAGGGACCGCGCCCGGACACCTCGCTGGAGAAGATGGCCGGCCTGCCCACGCTCACCCCGGGCGGGGTCGTCACCGCCGCACTCGCCAGCCAGATCTCCGACGGCGCCGCAGCCCTGCTGGTCGCCTCCGAAGCGGCGGTGCGCACCCACGGCCTGCGCCCCCGCGCCCGCGTGCACCACCTGAGCGTCCGCGCCGACGACCCCGTCTACATGCTCACCGGCCCGATCCCGGCGACCGCGCACGCCCTGCGGCGCAGCGGCCTCACCATCGACGACATCGACCTGGTCGAGATCAACGAGGCGTTCGTGCCGGTGGTCCTCGCCTGGCAGCGGGAGACCGGCGCCGACCCGGACCGGATCAACGTCAACGGCGGCGCAGTCGCGCTCGGCCACCCCCTCGGCGCGACCGGGGCCCGGCTGATGACGACGCTGCTGCACACCCTGGAGGACACCGGCGGCCGCTACGGGCTGCAGACCATGTGCGAGGGCGGGGGGACGGCGAATGTCACCATCATCGAACGGCTCTGAACCCGCCGCACTGGTCACCGGCGGCACCCGCGGGATCGGCAGGGAGATCGCGGCGCGTCTCGCCGGTGCCGGCTTCCAGGTCCTGGTCTGCGGCCGGCGCGAACCTGCCGACCTGCCGGCCGGGGTGGTCTTCACCGCCGCCGACGTGCGCGAGCCGGACGAGGCCGCCGCGCTGGTGACGACGGCCGTCGACCGGTTCGGCCGGCTCGACCTCCTGGTGAACAACGCCGGCGGCTCCCCCGCGGTCCCGGCCGCGACCGCCTCGCCGAACCTGGTGACCGCCGTCGTCCGGCTCAACCTCCTCGCGCCGTTCTTCGTCGCCCAGGCCGCGAACGCGGTCATGCAGACCCAGCCGGGCGGTGGGCTGATCGTCAACATCGGCAGCGTGTCCGCGCTGCGACCGGCACCCGGCACCGCCGCGTACGCCGCCGCCAAGGCCGGCCTCGAGGTCCTCACCCGCGCCCTGACACTGGAGTGGGCGCCGAAGGTCCGGGTCAACACCGTCACCGCCGGCGTGGTCCGCACCGACGACAACGCCGCGCACTACGGCGACGAGGACGCCCTGGCCGCGGTCGCCGCGACCGTCCCCATGGGCCGCATGGCGACCCCCGCCGACATTGCCGACGCGGTGCTGCTGCTGACGTCGCCCCTCGCGGCGTACCTGACCGGGGCGAGTCTCCTCGTCGACGGCGGCGGCCAGCTCCCCCGCTACACCGAGACCGCCCGCCCCGTCACGCCCTGACCATCCGGCGGGTCCTCGCGACGGGCTGACCGCCGACGGCATCACCGTTCGGCGGTCCTTCCGCAGCCGCGACGTCCGCTGGGAGGACCTCCTGCCCGGCGGCCCGCATCCGGCTCGGCGCTGGACGATGCGGCTGCTGTACAAGGACACGGCCGGAAACCTGGAGCGGTGCACCGTGCCTATGTTCCGGCTGCACGTCGACGCCATCTTCACCGCCACCGTCATCCGGCACTACGCCGAGCGTCCCGAGCACCGGGTCGCGATCGGCACCCAGGACGAACTCGACCGCCTCGAATCCGCGTACACCGCGTGGCGGTCGGCACCGAAGCCACTGCCACGCCTGGCGTAGCGGCGCTACAGGCCGGCGCGGGACAGCAGGAGGCGGCGCAGGGCGACCGGGTCGCCGGCGAGGAGCCGGTTGGCGGTGGCGCGTTTCAGGTAGCGGTGCGCGTCATGCTCCCAGGTGAAGCCGATCCCGCCGAGCAGCTGGATCGACGCCCGGGTCACGGTCCACGCGGCCTCCGTCGCGATCAGCTTGGCGAGGGGCGCCGCAGTGGCGAACTCGGAGGTGCCTGCGGCGCGCAGGGCGTACCACACGGATGACACCGCCTGTTCGAGGTGGACGTGCAGGTCGGCGACGCGGTGCCGCAGCGCCTGGAACGTCGCGAGGGGCACCCCGAACTGCTCGCGGGTGCGCAGGTGCTCGACGGTGACCCGCAGCGAGGCGCGGGCCACGCCGACGGACTCCGCGGCGAGCGCGGCGTGCAGCAGGTCCTGCGCGCGGGCGGCATCGCGGGCGACGAGGCGGCCGGGTGCCTCCCACAGCACGAGGGTCCCCTGCCCGCGGGTCTGGTCCAGGGTCGGCTGCGGCCGTATCTCCGGGTCGGTGACGGCGTACAGCGCAGTGCCGTCCGACACGATCACGACCCCGGCCGATTCGGCGTCCAGGACGTGCGCGAACGAGCCGTCCAGGACGAACCCGTCGCCGTCGGGCCGGGCGGTGCAGCTGCCGTCGAGGGCGACCGCGCCGATCAGGTCGCCGGCGGCGAGTGCCGGCAGCAGCGACGCGGCGGCGGGCAGGTCCGGGTCGAGGGCGAGGGCGGCGACCGTGGTGGACAGCAGCGGCGAGTGCAGCAGCGCGGCGCCGGCCTCCTCCAGGACGATGCCGACCTCGACCAGGGAGGCGCCGAAGCCGCCGTGGTCCTCCCCGATGGCCAGGGCGGTCAGGCCGAGTTCGCCGGTGAGCCGGCCCCAGTCCGCGCCGGTGCTGAAGAACGCGGCGACACTCTCGCGCAGCGCGGCGTGCTCCTGCTCTTGTTCCTGCTTCTGTTCCTGCTCCAGGGTCATCGGGTGCCTCGCGGGGTGCGGCCGAGGATCCGGTCGGCGACGATGTTGCGCTGGATCTCGTCGGAGCCGCCGTAAATGGTGTCGGCGCGGGTGAACAGGAACAGCCGCTGGGCGTCGGTCAGCTCATACGGCGCGGCCTCGGCGACGGTCGACGCGGCCCCGCCCACGTCCATGGCCAGTTCCCCGAGGCGCTGATGCCAGCCGGCCCACAGCAGCTTCGCCACCGACGCCCCGACCGGGTCCGGTTCGGTGGCCGACAGCGCCCGCAGCGCGTGGTGGCGCAGGCCCTGCAGCCCGGCCCAGGCCTCCGCGATGCGGTCCGCGACGACGGGGTCGTCGAAGGACCCGTTGGCCCGCGCGGCGGCGACCACGGCGTCGAGTTCGCGAGCGAAGCCGAGCTGCTGGCCGAGGGTGGCGACACCGCGCTCGTAGGACAGGGTGCTGGTGGCGACCCGCCAGCCGTCACCGGGCGCCCCGACGACCAGGTCCGCGTCGGTGCTGGCGCCGTCGAAGAAGACCTCGTTGAACTCCGACGTCCCGGTGAGCTGCATGATGGGCCGCACCTCGACGCCGGGCTGACGCATCGGCACCAGCAGGTAGGACAGGCCGGACCTGCGGGTCGCGGCGGGGTCGGTACGCGCGAGCACGAAGCACCAGTCGGCGGCGTGCGCCAGGGACGTCCACACCTTCTGCCCGGTGATCCGCCAGCGGTCGCCGGACAGTTCCGCGCGGGTGCGGACCCCGGCGAGGTCGGAACCGGCGCCGGGCTCGGAGTAGCCCTGGCACCACAGTTCCTCGGCCCGGGCGATCGGCGGCAGGAAGCGGCGGCGCTGCGCTTCGGTGCCGTGCGCGATGAGGGTCGGTGCGAGCAGGTATTCGCCGATGTGGCTGAGCCGGCCTGGGCCGCCGGCGCGGGCGTACTCCTCGAAGAACACCACCTGCTCAGCGATGCTCGCGCCACGGCCGTACGGCGCCGGCCAGCCGAGGCCGATCCAGCCGGCGGCGCCGAGCTCCCGCTCCCACTTCGCCCGAAGCTCCAGTTGCTCGTGCTCCCGGCCCGGTCCGCCCGCGCCGACCAGCGGGGCGAACTCGCCGGTCAGGTGCTCCCGCAGCCAGGCACGGACGTCGGCCGCCCGGAGGCTCACCTCAGGCGCCATAGACGGCCGCCGGGGCTGGTGCGCGCGACAGCAGGTCGCGCACGACGGGGCCGAGCTCGTCGGGGTGCCAGCGCCGGCCGGCGTCGCGGACCTCGCCGTGCTGCCAGCCGCCGGCGACGCTGACCCGGCCGCCGGAGACCTCGAAGACCCGGCCGGTCACGTCGCCGCTGTCGGCGCCGGCGAGCCAGACGACGAGCGGGGACACGTTGCCGGGGTCCATCTCGTCGAAGCCGGCGTCGGGGGCGCGCATGGCGTCGGCGAAGACCTCCTCGGTCATCGCGGTGCGGGCGCTGGGGGCGATGGCGTTGACGGTGACGCCGTAGCGGGCCAGTTCGGCGGCGGCGACCTGGGTCAGTGCGGCGATCCCGGCCTTGGCGGCGCTGTAGCTCGCCTGCCCGACGCTGCCCATGAGCCCGGCGCCGGAGGTGGTGTTGACGACCCGGGCGGCGACGTCCTCACCGGCCTTGGCCCGGGCCCGCCAGTGCGCGGCGGCGTGCCGTAGCGGAGCGGCGGTGCCCTTGAGGTTTACCCTCATGACGGCGTCCCACTCGTCCTCGGCGAGGTTGACGACCATCCGGTCGCGGGCCAGGCCGGCGTTGTTGACGAGGGCGTCGAGGCGGCCGTGCTCGGCGACCGCCTTGCCGACGAGGGCGGCGGCGAAGTCCCAGTCGGCGATGTCGCCGGGGAACGCGACCGCGCCGGTGTGTGCGGCGACCTCGGCGAGCGCGCCGGCGTCCAGGTCGTTGAGCACGAGGCGGGCGCCGGCCGCGGCGAAGGCGAGTGCGTGCGCCTTGCCGAGTCCCTGGGCGGCGCCGGTGACGATGACGGATCTCATGCGCGGAGCACCTCTCGCTGATACCGGCGGACCTTGTCCCGGACGCCGACGAGGTCGGCGGGGTCGGCCCGGATGACGACCCGGGAGACGCCGAGGGAGCGCAGCGTCTCCAGCTCCCCCACGTTGCCCGGGGCCCTCATGGTGATCTCGACGTCGTCGATGGTGCGGCCGGCTGCCGCGCACTCGGCGGCGAGCGCGGTCCGTAGTTCGGCGAAGCGGTCTGCGCTGACGCCGAGCGGATACCAGCCGCTGCCGAAGCGGGCGGCCCGGCGCACCGCGGCGAGCGAGTGCCCGCCGACGACGATCGGCACGCCGCCGGGGCGGGTGGGCCGGGGGCGGCTGTGCACGTCGTGGAACGACACGAACCGGCCGGTGTGGCTCGCCGGGGCCTGCGTCCAGAGCGCGTGCATGGCGGCGAGGTACTCGTCGGCGCGGGCGCCGCGTTCCTCGAACGGCACGCCGAGGGCGTCGTATTCCTCGCGCAGCCAGCCGACGCCGATGCCGGCCAGGAGCCGCCCGCCGCTGAGCACGTCGACGGTGGCGAGGCGTTTCGCGAGGTCGACGGGGTGGTGTTCGGGCAGGATGAGCATGGCGGTGCCGAGGCGCAGCGTGGTGGTGTGCGCGGCGGCGAAGGTGAGCCAGTGCAGCGGGTCGGGGATGTCGTCGCCGGCGCCGAGGCTCATCCGGCCGCCCGGGTCGTACGGATACGCAGAGGTGTAGTCGTCGGGGACCACGACGTGCTCGACGGCCCAGACGGACTCGCAGCCGAGGTCCTCGAGCAGCCGGACAAAGCGGGCGGTGGTGGCGGGATCGGCGGCGCCGGTGCCGCCAAGGATGGGCATGACCCCGAGTTTCAGCTCCACGACGGGTACTCTACCAAACGCTTGCTTGGTAGCGTAAGCGGATGGATTTCAGGTTCCGCAAGGGCGTCGCCGTCGTCACCGGTGCCACCGGCGGCATCGGCAGCGCCGTCGCCCGCCTCCTCGCCGCCCGTGGCAGCCGCGTGCTGCTCGCCTACCGCGGCAACGCCGCAGCGGCCGAGGCCCTCGCCGCCGACCTGCCGGGTGCGAGCGCGCACCGGGTCGAGCTGAGCGACCCGGCGTCGTGCGCGGCGCTGATCGACGCGGCACCGGTCGTGCACACCCTGGTGCACGCCGCCGGGCCACACGTGCCGATGCTGCACCTGAGCCGGGTCGCGCCGGACCGGTTCGCCACGCAGCTCACCGAGGACGTGGCCGGGTTCTTCAACATCCTCGCCGCGACCCTGCCGCGGCTGCGAGAATCCCGCGGCAGCCTGGTCGCGGTCACCACCGCCGCCACCCGCCGGTTCCCGGTCCGCGACGGGCTCTCGGCCGGCCCCAAGGCGGCGGTCGAGGCGCTCGTGCGCGGGATCGCCGCAGAGGAGGGCCGCTTCGGCGTCCGGGCGAACTGCGTCGGGCCGGGCATGCTCACCGACGGCATGGCGGCCCGCCTCATCGCCGACGGCGATCTGGACGAGCGCGCCCTGGAGGTGACCCGCGGCAACATCCCGCTGCGGATGTTCGGCACCGCCGCCGACGTCGCCGAGGCGGTGTGTTTCCTCGCCAGCGACCGGGCCCGGTTCATCACCGGCCAGAAGCTCGACGTCGACGGCGGCTACGCCGCCTGACCACACCGTTCGGGCCCGCACGACGAAGGACGTCGTACGGGCCCGATGCGGCTGGGTCAGTGCGCGGCGGTCTTCAGCACACCCATCCGGGTGCGGTACTCGCTGTCGAGGGCCGCGCCGCCGTCCTCGCGGGTCGCGACCACCTCACCACGGACCAGCACGTAGCCGCGGTCGACGGCGCCGCGGACCGCGCCGAGGGCGGGCTCCGCCATGAGCACCGCGACGCCTTCGCCGGCGAGCTGGGTGACGGTGCGCAGCAGCTCCTGCACGACGAGCGGGGCGAGCCCGGTCATCATCTCGTCGAGCAGCAGCACCCGCGGCGAGCCCATCAGCGCCCGGGACACGACGAGCATCTGCTGCTCACCGCCGGACAGCACGCCGACGAGGCTCTTCATCCGGGTCCGCAGGATGGGGAAGCGGTCGATCGCGGTCTGCACCGCACTACGCGGCAGGCGCAGCAGCTCCGCCATGACCTGCAGGTTGTCCGCGACGTTGAGCTTCGGAAACAGCTGGCGGCCCTGCGGCACCACGGCGATCCCGGCGCGGGCCCGGGCAGCCGGTTTGAGCCGGCTGACGTCCTCACCGTCCAGGAACACCCGGCCGGTCGCCGCGACCGAGCCGTACGCGGCGAGCAGGGCGCTGCTCTTGCCGGCGCCGTTCGGCCCGACCAGGGCGGTGATCACGCCGCCGGGCGCGACGATGTCCACACCGGCGACCGCGCTGGCATGCCCGTAACGGACGGTCAGCCCTTCGAGACGCAGCTCATGAGACGACATGCGGAACCTCCTCGGCGTCATCTGGGGCAGCGGCCGGGGCGGGGTCGGTGACCCCGAAGTACACCTGCTGCATCTGCGGGCTGTCGAGGCATTCCCGGGGCGAGCCGTCGAACACCGACTGGCCGCGGTCCAGCAGCATGATCCGGTCGACGAGGCCCGCGACGAGGTCGACGTTGTGGTCGACGAGGATCACCGCGTGGCCGCGCCGCTGCACGGTGCGCACCACCTCGGAGATGCCGGTGACGCCGGCCGCGTCCGAGCCGGCGAACGGCTCGTCGAGCAGCAGCACCAGGGGGTCCTGGCCGAGCGCGCGGCCGACCTCGACGAGGCGCTGCTCGCCGAGGGACAGGTCGCCGGCGGGCCGGTCGAGCCGGTCGATGCCGAGCTCCTCGGCGAGCGCGGCGACGGCGGCGAGGTCGGCCGGCGGGTACGGGCGGAACGCCCCGCTGAACGACCCGGCGATCATCTGCCAGACGGTGCCGTGCCGCCGGGCGGCCCGGCCGAGCAGCAGGTTCTCCGCGACGGTGAGCTCGAGGGCGAGCTGCGGATACTGGAAGGTGCGGGCCAGCCCGGCCTTGGCGCGCCGGGACGCGGGACCGGCCAGGCGCTGCCCGCGCAGCGTCAACAATCCCTCGGTGGCCGGCTGCGCGCCGGAGATGAGGTCGACCAGGGTCGTCTTGCCGGCCCCGTTGGGCCCGACGAGGCCGAGGACCTCACCGGCGGTGAGGGAGAACGACACGTCCTGCAGGGCGGTGACCCCGCCGTAGCGTTTGGTCAGGCCGGATCCGACGAGGAGCGTCTCAGCCACGGCGTCCCCCCACAAGCTTGGTGAGCCTGCTCGCGTATCCGATGACGCCCTGCGGCGCGACGAGCAGGATGACGAGGACCCCGAGCGCGAGGATCAGCGTGCCGCTGGTCTCCACGGCGGGGAAGTTCAGGGTGAGCTCGACGGCGATGACGGCGCCGAGGACGGCGCCCCAGGGGGTGGCCGCGCCGCCGATGAGCGGCATGAAGATGGCCAGGAACACCAGGTTGAGGGTGAACGTGTCCGGGGTGACGCTGCCGGCCGAGTAGGTGAACAGGCCGCCGCCGACGGCCGCGATCGCGGCGCCGATGGCCAGGGACACGAGGTTCATCACCGGCACCCGCACCCCGGCCGCCTCCACCGCGCGGGGCGCGTCGCGCATGGTCCGCACGATCACACCCCACGGCGACATCCGCAGCCGGTCGAGCAGGAACGCGATGACGCACACGACGACGGTGCAGCCGACGACGACCTGGTAGTGGCTGGGCTGCCAGCCGAGGATGTCGAGCTTGCGGAGGCTGCCGAGGCCCCCCGAGCCGCCGGAGATACCTTCGGCGTCCACCAGCCAGGCGGTGAACGCCATCCCGAACAGCAGCGTCACCGCGGCGAGGAAGAAGCCGGACAGCCGCCGGGTGGCGAGCCCGAGCAGCACGGCGACGGCCGCCGCGACGATCGGCCCGGCGACCCAGGCGAGGATGAGCGGCAGGCCGCTCTTCGTCGAGATCAGGCCGACCGCGTAGCCGCCGATGCCGGCGTACGCGCCGTAGGCCATCGACAGTGATCCCGCCATCAGGTACGGCACGTACATGCCGAGTGCGATCAGCGCGTAGGTGGCGGTCGTGGTGACCAGCGTCTGCTTGTAGCCGTCCGCGCCGACCCAGAGCAGGATCAGCACCGCGCCCACGACGCCGCCCAGCAGGCCGAAGGAGCCGGGGAAGCGCTTCATGCTCGTACCCTCCGCACGAACAGGCCGCTCGGTTTGAGGGCGAAGAACAACAGGGCGACGATCAGCAGCCCGTACACGTGGGACTGGCCGCCGAAGTAGTAGGGGACGAAGACCTCGACGGCGCCGAGCAGCAGCCCGCCGACGAGCGGCGCCCAGACCGAGCCGGTGCCGCCGACCACCATCGCGAGGAAGCCCGACAGCGCCCAGCTGAGCCCCGACAGTGAGCTGACGCCCGCCTTCGGTGCGAACAGCAGCCCGGTGATCCCGGCGAGCAGACCCGACAGCAGGAACGCGATGAGCCGCACCCGGTTGACGGGGAGGCCGAGGAGTCCGGCGGCGTGGGTGCTGTCACCGACCGCGCGTAGCAGCCGGCCGGTGCGGGTGCTACGGATCCACACCGCGAGACCCGCGAACGCGACGACGGTGAAGGCGAGCAGCACCAGGGCGCTCGGCTGCACGACCGTGTCGCCGACCGTCACCGGGTCGAACGTGAGGAGGTTCTGCCCCGGCAACGTGGTGTAGCCGAACAGGTACCCGCCGAGCTGCTGGATCGCGAACAGCACCGCCGCGACGGCGACCAGGGCGGGCAGTTCGCCGCCGCCGGAGCGGCGCTGCACCGGCCTGACCACGACCAGTTCGGTGACGACGGCGAGCGCCGCGGCGGCGGTGATCGCCACCGCCGCCGCGGCCCACACGTTCATGTCCTCGTAGAGCACCAGGTACGACGTGCACAGCCCGCCGACCATCGCGTACGGCCCGATCGCGAAGTTGAAGAACCCGGCGCCGACCAGGACCAGGTAGTAGGCCAGCGCGAGCAGGCCGAAGAAACACCCCATCTCGAGGGCGGACAACCACAGCTGCAGCTGGCCCATACCTGTTACCTCACTACTTGACGCACGGCGGCTGGAAAGTGGCCCACGGGCCCTTGGGCTTGTTGTCCGCGCCGAACTCGATGAGCGACAGCCCGCACGGCCCGTCCGCGCCCAGGTGCTTGTCGGCGCCGAATGACAGCGTGAAGTTCGCCTGGCCGAAGGTGGCCGGGTAGCCCTTGACGCTCTGGATCGCCTCGTTGAGCTTCTTCGAGTCGTCGACCCCGCCGGCCTTCTCGATCGCCAGCTTGAGCACGTGTACCGAGTCCCATGCCTGGGCGTCGTATGCGGTGATGTCGTAGTCCTTGCCGTACTTGTCCTTCAGCAGGGTCACGAGCGCCTGGGTGCGCGGGTTCGCCGTGTTGATGGAGCCCATGAAGATGAGGCCCTCCAGGGCGCCCGGGGCGGCCAGCTTCCAGGAGGCGGGCTGGTTGCCGATGGACGCGAGCGAGAAGCGCTTCGTGCCTTTCATCTGGCTGCCCAGGGTGTTCTGGGCGAGCACCTCGAACGCGCCGCCGACGCTGGTCACCAGGACCGCGTCAGGGTTGGCGTTCTTGAGCCGGGCCACCTGCGCTGACAGGTCGGAGGCGTTGGCCGCGCCCTTCTCGGTGGCCACGATCTGCACGCAGGACAGCGCCGGCAGCAGCGCCTTGTCGAGCGCGGCGATCGTGGTCGTATCGTCGGTGAGGACGCCGATCTTCGTGATGTTCGCGGCCTTGAAGGCGCCGCAGTACACCTGTGCCCAGTCCGTGGTGGTGTTGGCGAGCATGTAGATCAGCTCGTTGTCCGGCGGTGCGACCAGTGTGGCGGTGACACCGGTGGGTGCGATGGCGGGCAGGCCGAGCGCCGTGAGCGTCGACTTCGCCTGGAGGATGGCGGCGCTGCCGCTCTGCAGGAACAGTGCCTTGGCGCCCTGGCCGGCGAGCTTCTGCAGCACGGCCGGCACCTTGGTCGGGTCGGACTCGTCGTTCTCGACGACCAGCTGCAGCGGGCGGCCCAGCACGCCGCCCTTGTCGTTGACGTCCTGGATCGCCAGCCGGATCGTCTTGCCGGCGATGGTGCTGTAGGAGGCGCCGGAGCCGGTGCTGTCCTCGTCCAGACCGATGATGATCGGAGCGCCGGACGCGGTGCCGTTGCTCGGCTTTTCGTTCCCCGCCTTGTTACCGCAGCCGGCGACGGTGAGCGCCGCCAGCGCGAGACAGCTGACGATGCGGCTCGTCAATGAAACGCCCATTTGTACCCCTGTCACGGAATTATACGAATCGTCAGCCTCAGGAGGAGTGATCGCGGCGAACACCGCCGGCCGTTTGGCCTCATGTCCATAAACCTAACAAGCGCTTGGTTTTTACATCTTGGCCACGGGCGCCCAGCGTGTCAAGAACACCACGGACGCACGGACGTAACAGAACCGTCAAAATCCGCGACGAACCGCAGCACAACAGCGCCGCGGGACGTCCCGCGGCGCTGGTAAGCGACCGGTCGCGCCGGCTGCACGGCCAGAGCGTCGACGAGGCAGTCACTGAAGATATCGCGAGGCGGCGCCGTGACGACCACGACGGCCGGAGCGGTGCTGGCCAGACGGCCGGTAGGACCTCGCGGGCGAGGCGCTCGACCTGTTCGTCCCGGCCGGGTCCGGACGGCTTCAGGTTGAGCACGGTGAAGCCCATCCAGGTCAGCGCCCGCAGCCGCTCGGCACTCGTGGTTGCACTCCGCGCCATGGTTGCGGTGATGGTCCCCTGCCGCCGGCCGCGCATGGTCCAGCGTCGTCGAGGGCATCATTCGGTGCTTCCGCACCGTCGCCGGCTTTCACAACCAGTCCGCATGGCACCGACCGCAGACGCCGCGCCCGCCGTCATTGGTGTACGACCAGTGCGCATCGCGCTGGTCGTCGGCAGCGACCCGCAGCTGTCGCCGCTGGTTTCGCGGCATGGGCGCATCGCGCCGAGCGGCGGCGGTGGGCGGTACAGGCGGCGACGGCCGTCGCTACTGCTCTGTGTGCGCCGGCGCGGAGGGCTCGACGGGGAGGGAGGGGATGTCGGCGCGGTAGAGGCTGAGCAGCATGCCGTAGGGCTGGCCGGTGGGGGTGTCGGTGGGGAGGTGGTCGCTGCTGGCGAACCGCTCCAAGCTCTCGGCGACGCTGCGGGCCTGGGCGGGGGTGAGGCGGACGTGGCGCAGGATCGTGATGTCGGCGGCGGTCTCGTCGGCGGGGAGCATCTCGGACAGGGCGGCCTTGACGAGGAAGTCGCCGCCGACGGGGGCGTCCGGGGCAATGCGGAGGCGCTGGCTGGTGGGTTCGTAGTACTGCTCGGTGCCGCCCCGGACGCGGCGGGTCGCGGTCGCGCGGACCAGGCCGGCCTGTTCGAGGATCTTGATGTGGTAGCCGACGGTGCCCTTGGTCGCGTCGAGGGCGGTGGCGAGCTGGGCGAAGGTGGCCGGGCGTTGCCGGAGGGCGAGCAGGAGCCGGTGCCGCAGGGGGTGGCCGAGCGCCTTGAACTGCTCGGGGTCGCTCAGCACCAGGTCCTCTCGCACCCGTTAACTGTCTAAGGTTCTCGTCACTTTTTCAAGCCGCAGGGCTTGCGGAAGTGTCGAGGATATTCGACGCTTAGGTGGTGACCTATTTGATCACCGGGTACTCGGCCATCTGCATCGCCCGGGGGCTTCGGCCGGGCGGGCGGCTGCTGGCGTGCGACGTGTCCGAGGAGTGGACCGCGCTCGCTCGCAAGTACTGGGAACGGGCGGGCGTCGAGGACCGCATCGACCTGCGGATCGCGCCGGCCGCCGAGACCCTCGCGGCGCTGCCCGACGAGCCGGTGATCGACTTCGGGTTCATCGACGCGGACAAGACGGGGTACCCGCAGTACTACGAGGCGCTCGTGCCGCGGCTGCGGGCCGGTGGGCTGCTGGTCCTGGACAACGTCCTGCTCGGCGGGCGGGTGGTCGACCCCGGCGACCCGGCGACCCGGCGGCCGGCGCACGTCGCGATGCGCGAGCTCAACGAGACGGTGCTGCGCGACGAGCGGGTCGAGTCCGTGATGCTGCCCGTACGGGACGGGGTGACGCTGATCCGGAAACGGTGAGCGGGAGTGGGGGCCGGCGGACCGGCCCCCACCTCGTCAGACCTTGGTGCAGGTGGCGCCGTTGAGGGTGAAGGTGGACGGGATGCCGTTGGTGCCGGGGACCGAGGTGGCGCTGAAGCCGAAGTTCAGGCTGCCGCCGGCGGGGATGGTGACGTTGTAGTCGGCCGGGTTTCTGGCGGTCACCTGGTTGCCGGCCTGGGTGGGCACGGCGTTCCACATGTTCGTCACGACCTGGTTGCCCGGGAACGTCCACCGCAGGGCCCAGCCGGTGATCGGGGCGGTGCCGGTGTTGCGGATCGTCACGTCGCCGTTGAACGTGCTGCCCCAGTCGGACAGTCCATAGTGGACGCTACAGGGGCCGGACGGCAGCGAGGCTGAGGGCGAGACGGAGACCGAAGGCGACGCGGAAGGCGGACGCGAGGGACTGGCGGAGAGCGACACGCTGGGCACGACGCCGCCGCTCTTCGTGATCATGTTGGTGGAGTGGGTGCGGAAGGGGGCGAGCTCCGGGGCGCCCTTCATCACGCCGAACTTGCCGTCGACGCTGGTGGCCGAGTACCACCAGAACGCGCTGCCGTCACCGCCGGCGGCCTCGAAGTCGCTGTACAGGGCGGTGAACCAGGCGGTCCGGTCGACGTTGTGCACGTTGAACTCGCCCATGAAGAAGGGCTTGCCGACCAGGTTGTGCGAGTCGTTGATCCAGGCGCGGACCAGGGTCTTCGTCTGCTCGATGCCGAGGTTCGCCCAGGACTCCGTCGGGTACGGGTGCGCGGAGGTGAAGTCGATGTACGGCGACTGGTGGATGTAGACGAAGGGGTTGCCCTCGTCGCCGCCGAAGCCGTACCTCGTCTCGTGACCCTCCAGGCCGGTGCCGAGCAGGTGGTTGGGGTCGATGCCCTTGATGAACGCGCCCATCTCGTCGACCCAGGCGCGCAGCGTCGCGCCGCTGGTGTTCTCGTTGGGGGTCTGGTTCTCATACCGCGGCTCGTTCATGAGCTCCCACGCCATGATCGTGGGGTCGTCCTTGTACTTGACGCCGCTGTAGTGGTTGGTGCGGTTCAGCGCGTGGGACACGTAGTTCTTGTAGCTGGTGAAGCAGCCGGGGCACTTCGACTTGCTGAAGAACTGCCCCCGGCCGGGCTGGCCGCCGGACAGGCCTTCCCACTGGAGGCGCCGGTCGATCCCGCCGTACGCCTCCCAGTAGTTGTCGAAGACCGGGATGAGGCGGATGTTGTGGGTCCGGGCCGACTCGATGATGTAGTCGAACAGGGCGAACTGCTGCTCGTTGTAGACGCCCTTGGCGGTCTCGAAGCCGTGCCAGCTCTCCATGCTGAACATCCACAGGCGCAGGACGGTCACCTTGTCGGCGGCCAGGTTCGCCAGGTGCGCGTCGATCTTGGCCTTGTCCATGTACTGGGTCTCGGTGTCACCGGAGCCGGAGCCGTAGGTGAACAGGTCGTAGGTGTTGGTCCCGGCGAAGTAGAAGCTCTTGCCGCCGAGGCAGAAGCGGATGCCGCACCGCTGGACGAATGCGGTGGCGGCGGTGGCCTGGTTGACGCCGGTCAGCGTGACGACGGCGCCGACCAGGACCAGGAGGACGGCGGTCAGCGCGGCGGGCCATCGACGGCGGGCGGATTTGCTCATGCGGGTTTCCTTCGATGCCGATCGGGCGGGGTGTCCCGCGGCCGGCGCCGAGCCGCGAGCATTGAACGTGATCGACCTAACCGGTTAAGCGAAGTCAGGTTACGACTCCACCGAACGTCGGTCAAGGATGGAACTTAGCCGATTCAGTTGCCACCGCGGGGCACTCACCGAGTGAGGTGGCCGCCCTGGCCGACCTCGTACGCCTCGGCGACCCATCCGGCGAACGCGTCGTCGAGCTGCCCGCGGTCGCCGACGCGGAACTGGTGCACGAACAGGCGCTTCGTGTACGGCGACGCGCGCAGGATCCGGGGATCCTCGACCATCCGCTCCAGGTCCAGGTATCCGGCCAGCCCGTGTGTGGTGGGCCGGGCGCCGGCGAACCCGCGCCTGCTGCCCTTGAACGTGATCGTGGTCTTGGCGACCGCGTAGGTGAACGGGCCGCACGCCTCGACCAGCTCGACGAATCGGTGGTACAGCGCCACGCTGCCGGCCGGCTTGCCACGCAGGTGGTCTTCCACGGTCCAGTCCTCGCGCTCCATGGGCTCGACCCTAGCCGCCGGTCAGAGGCGGACGATCCGGCCGGAGCGGGGTGCGGCGCGGCCGGCGAGCACGTCGAGCCAGGCGGCGCGCAGCGCCTCCGGGCCCTCGCCGGTCTCCACGTCGACCCAGCCGGCGGCGGCCGCGGCGAAGCGGCGCCACGCCTCGGCGAAGCGGCGGTCGAGGCCCTCGCGGCCCCAGTCGGCGGTCCGCTTGCGCATCTGGTCTGGGGCGAAGAACACCTGGCCGGCGGCGTCGGCGTTCGGGATCTGGGCGGTGAGACCGACCGCCACGTCGCGGACGAGCCGGTCGCCGAAGTGGGCGCGGACCGCCGCCCGGGTGGCGGGCGAGCCGGACAGGTCCAGGTAGACGGCGGGCACCGCGTCGAGCGTGGCGACGTCGTCGTAGGGCACGACCTGGTCGTAACAGCCGAGCGACTCGGTGAAGGCGACGTTGCCCGGCGAGGTCAGCCCGATCACGCGCGGGCCGCGGCCCCGCAGCTCGAACGCGGCGGCGTAGGCGGTCTTGCTCGACGCCGAGGACAGCAGGACGGTGGCGGCGCCGTGGCAGTCGTTGTCCAGCAGCTGGTCGGCGAGCATGAACGAGGTGAAGAACAGCGGCCGGAACAGCACCAGCAGGTCCTCCTGGTCCGCGCGGTACACGGGGTCGCCCGTGGTCAGCCGGTATGCGTTGTACGGCGACGGCAGCCCGGCCCGGTGCCCGGCACCGTCGCGGAACCCGGTCCCGTCGATCCGCACCGGCCGCACGACGAGGTGGCTGGCGGGTGGCAGGTAGCCGTACACGCGCTGTCCGGCCTCGACACCCGGTGCCGTCGACGCCGCCACCTCCGCGAAACCCCACAGCGGCACCAGTCCCAGACCCAGGCCGCTGTCGGGGTCGCGGTGCGGGAAGAACTCCCAGTAGCGCATCGACTCGCCGAGCACGGCGTAGGTGACGTTGTTGGCCGTCATGCCGACCCGGTCGACCCGCAGCAGCGCCTCACCGCCGGCCAGGCCCGGCACCGGCCCTTCGGCGAGCACGGTCCGGGCGAGGTCGTCACGGGCGACGGCAAGGGTCCAGGCGGTCATGGCCGCCACGGTACGAACCGCCGCGGCATCGGGCAACGGGGCGCCGGGTGACATGTGCCATCCCGCCGCCCCGGTCGCCCGCGACATCGGACGCGGTGAGGCGAACCCCACTACACGAAGCGCCAGAGGTGGTCGTTGGTGCCGTTGTCGTCCCAGATGAGGACCTGGGCGCCCTGGGCGGTGGAGGCGCCGTTGACGCCGAGGACCCGTCCGCCGTTCGCGGCCTGGATGCGGAAGTAGCCGTTCGCGCCGTACCGCAGCCGCCAACGCCGATCGGAGGACGAGGTGTCGGCGAGTTGGACGGCTCTGGCGCCGTTGGCGGTGCCCGCGTTCTCGACGCCGAGGACGAGGCCGCTGTTGGCGTTGCGGAGACGGATGTAGCCGCCGGTGTCGACGACGGCGGTCCACAGGTGGTCGGCGGTGCCGGTGTCGCCCCACTGCAGGACGAGGGCGCCGCTGGCCGTGGACATGTTGGTGACGCCGAGGACGAGGCCGCTGCCGAGGTTCTGGATGCGGCGGGCGCCGTTGGGCAGGAAGCGCCACAGGTTGTCCGCCGAGCCGTCGTCGGCGGACTGCACCGCCTGCCCGCCGTTGGCCGTCGAGTTGCCGGAGATGCCCAGCACCAGGCCACTGTTGACGTTGCGGAGCTTGTGGCCGCCGTCGCCGTTGTCCACGACGGTCCAGCGGTGGTCGGCGGTGCCGTTGTCGGTCCACTGCAGCGCGACGGCGCCGGCGGTGGTCGACATGTTCTGGATGCCGAGGACTTTGCCGCTGTTGATGTTGCGCAGCCGAACGGCGCTGCCGTCGACGACGACCTCCCAGTTGTGGTCGGCGGTGCCGTTGTCGGTCCACTGCAGCGCCAGGCCGCCGTCGGCGGTGGACATGTTCTGGATGCCGAGGACCAGCCCGCTGGCGGCGTTCACCAGACGGTGGTCCGGCGAGCTGGTGGAGGCGCCGTTGGCGCTCCAGTAGACGGTGTAGTTGAAGCCGTGGGCGTCCTGGAAGGCGCCGAGGCCGACGTTGGTGCCGTTCGCGGTCGCGGTGAACGCGAGCGAGCTCGTGCTGGTCCGCGTGATCGACGAGGTGTTCAGCGCCGGCAGCGCGGACAGCGTGGTGTTGCCGTAGTTGCCGGCGAGCACGACCGGGCCGTAGGTGACGGCGACGACGTTGGCGTTGTCGTTGGCGGGGCGGACCGCCACGGCCATCGGCAGGCGGACGGTGACGGTGTCGCCGGAGGTCCATGACCGGGTCAGCGCCGCGTAGGTGCCGGGGGCCGTGGCGATGTTCTGCACGGTGCCGTTGACGCTGACGGTGGCGCCGGACGTCCACGAGGGGATGCGGATCCGCATCGTCCACGACCCGCCGACGCTGCCGGTGACCTGCAGCGTGGTTGTGTCGCTGACCGGGTAGCTGGTCGTCTGCGTGACCGTGATCCCGCGCTGGCTCCAGGTGAGCACCGACGGCGCGAACAGGTTCACCGTCAGCGTGGTGCCGTTGTAGAAGTAGATGGACTCCATCAGCTTCGTGTTCGTCTCGACGCCGGTGCCCTGGCAGCACCAGAAGCTGTCGTAGTCGGTGCTCCACGTGCCGCCGCCCCACGCCGGGCCGACGCCGCGCCGGCCGCCGGCCCGCAGCGGGGTGAAGTAGGTGACGTGGCCGTGGCTGTCGGCGGGGTTCTGGGCGCCGATGAGGTGGTTGAGCAGCGCCCGCTCGTAGAAGTCGAAGTAGCCGGCGTTGTTCGGGTCCAGCAGCCAGAGCTCCTTCGTCAGTTTCAGCATGTTGTACGTGTTGCACTGCTCGGCCGTGTCGTTGGTGAGGAAGCCCGCGATCGCGTTCGGGCCGCGGAAGTGTTCGGCCTGGCTGTTGCCGCCGATGACGTACGTGTGGGCGTTGACCGCGATGTTCCAGGCGTTGACGGCGATGTCCCGGTAGCGGGTGGTGCCGGTCGCCTTGTACTCGCGGGCGGCGCCGATCCACTTCGGCACCTGGGTGTTGGCGTGCAGCCCGTTGAGCGCGTCGGTGTTCGAGGCCAGGGGGTTGAAGACGGCGTTGTGGTCGAAGCGTTGCGCGGCGGTGAGCCAGCGCGCGTCGCCGGTCTGCTGGTACAGGTCGGCGAGGACCGCGTTCATGCCGCCGAACTCGACGCCCAGCGTGGTCTGCATCTGCGAGGCGGACAACCGGCCCGTGCGCCAGTCGACCCAGCCGGCGAGGGCGAGCAGCACGTCCCGGGCCTGGGTCGAGCCGATCAGGCGCCACACGTCGAGCAGGCCGGCGAGGGTCTTGTGGATGCAGTACCAGGGAACGTTGCCGTTGCTCAGGTTGCCGGCTTCCAGGGCGGTGAAGTCGGACTCCGGGAAGCCGGACAGGTAGCCGGTGTTGAAGCCGGCGGCGGCGTTGTTGGCCTGGCAGGCGGCCATCGCGGCGACCATGGCGTTGGCCTTGTCGCGGCAGGTGGTGTCGCCGAGCACGGCGTAGGCCTGGGCCCAGGCGGTCAGCAGGTGGCCCTGCATGTGGGTGCGGAACGGGAAGTTCGGCGCGTCCCAGCCGCCGGTCGCGGCGGCGCCGGCGGTGGACAGCCGGTGGTTGGCCCGGAAGTTGTAGACGAGCCGGTTGACGTCGACGAAGCGCAGGTAGGCCAGGGTCCGGTTCTGGTTGTCCAGGAAGCGGCCGGTGCTCAGCCGCACCTGCCCGAGGTCGAACGCGTAGGCCGAGACGCCGATGTCGGCGCGTGCCGGGGCGAGGGCGGCGCCCGCGGCGGTCGGGGCGCCGAGCAGGGGCGCGGCCGCCGAGGCGGCGGCGACGGCGCCGGTGGTCTGCAGCAGCCGGCGGCGGCTGACGCTGGGGTGGGGCATGGGGTGTGATCCTTTCGAACCGTGACGGCGGCGGTGGCTCTGTGAGCGTTAACATGCCTGCGCGACGCGCCCGCACTACGGGGGTGACGAGTGAAGTGAGCGCTAACATCGCGGCGGCATGACGAGACTGCCAGAGGAATCGGCAACCTTCAAGGGCTCGGGCCGGTCCCGCGACACGTCGGCACGGCTGTCACGGGACGGCCGCCCGCGGAATGTGAAGATCACAACACGCCGCACCGACATGTGGTGTGTGCAATTCCCGGCGACCCTAGATATGGTGCTCGACGCAGCTGGTTCGAGCCGGTCCCCCAGCGGGGCCGGGTCGAGGCAAGAGGGAACCCGGTGCGAGTCCGGGACTGCCCCGCAGCGGTGAGTGGGAACGACCGCCGTCGAGCACACTGGGCCATCCGGCCTGGGAAGTGACGGCCAGTAGGCGACCATCCGTGGTCACGCCCGCGAGTCCGAAGACCTGCCAGCGCGCCACGCACACCCTGTGCGTGGCGGCTTCGAGGCCGCGCGGGACGGCCGACGCCACCATGAACGGTTCACGGCCGGGCGACCCGCCGTGCGCGCCGTTCGGCGTCCCCGCGACCTCGGATCCACTGGAACGAGCTCGCGAGGAGAGAGCCAGTGACGGTCACGACGGCGGAGCCACGCCGGCATGCGATGCGGGTCCGCAACCGCGACGGCGACCTGGAGCCGGTCGACGTCGGCAAGATCGTCAAGGCGGTCGAACGGTGGGTCGGCGGCCTCGACGAGGTCGACCCGCTGCGGGTGGCGACCAGGACGATCAGCGGCCTGTACGACGGCGCCACCACCGCGGAGCTGGACAAGCTGTCGATCCAGACCGCCGCCGAGCTCATCGGCGAGGAACCGCAGTATTCGAGGCTCGCGGCGCGGCTGCTCGCCGCGTACGTCGGCAAGGAGGTCCGCGGGCAGGGCGTGGCCGGCTTCAGCCAGTCGATCCGCCACGCCCACGGCCTGGGGCTGATCGGCGACGAGACGGCGGCGTTCGTGGCCCGCCACGCCCGCGAGCTCGACGACGCCGTCGACCCGGACGGTGACCTGCGGTTCGAGTACTTCGGGCTGCGGACGGTCGCCGACCGGTACCTGCTGCGCCACCCGACCAGCCGCCTCGTCGTGGAGACGCCGCAGTACTGGCTGCTGCGCGTGGCCTGCGGGCTGTCGCGGACGCCGTCCGAGGCCGTCGGCTTCTACCGGCTCATGTCGTCCCTGGCGTACCTGCCGAGCTCGCCGACGCTGTTCAACTCCGGCACCCGGCACACCCAGATGTCCTCCTGCTTCCTGGTCGACTCGCCCCGCGACGAGCTCGACTCGATCTACGAGCGCTACCACCAGGTCGCGAAGCTGTCGAAGTTCTCCGGCGGCATCGGCATCTCCTGGACGCGGGTCCGCGGCCGGGGCGCGCTCATCCGCGGCACCAACGGCAGGTCCAACGGGATCGTGCCCTTCCTGAAGACCCTCGACGCCGGGGTCGCGGCGGTGAACCAGGGCGGCCGGCGCAAGGGCGCCGCGTGCGTGTACCTGGAGCCGTGGCACCCGGACATCGAGGAGTTCCTGGAGCTGCGGGACAACACCGGCGAGGAGTCCCGGCGCACGCACAACCTGAACCTGGCCAACTGGATCCCGGACGAGTTCATGCGCCGGGTCGAGGCCGACGCCGACTGGTCGCTCATCGACCCGTCCGACGCGCCGGAGCTGCCCGACCTGCACGGCGCGGCGTTCGACGACGCCTACCGCGCCGCCGAGCAGCGGGCGGTCAGGACGGTCAAGGCCCGTGACCTGTACGCCCGGATGATGCGCACCCTCGCCCAGACCGGCAACGGGTGGATGACGTTCAAGGACCGCTCCAACGCGCTGTCGAACCAGACCGGTTCGCCCGGCAACACCATCCACCTGTCGAACCTGTGCACCGAGATCCTCGAGGTCAACAGCGACGACGAGACCGCCGTGTGCAACCTCGGCTCGATCAACCTCGGCGCGCACGTCACCGCCGACGGCGTCGACTGGCAGCGGCTGCGCGACACCGTCCGAACCGCCGTCGTGTTCCTCGACCGGGTCATCGACATCAACTACTACCCGGCGGCGCAGGCCGCCGCGTCGAACCCGCGCTGGCGGCCGGTCGGCCTCGGCCTGATGGGCCTGCAGGACGCGTTCTTCACGCTCCGGCTGCCGTTCGACTCGGAGGCGGCGCGGGACCTGTCCACCCGGGTCCAGGAGGAGATCCTCCTGACCGCCGCCGAGACGTCCGCCGAGCTGGCGGAGCGGTCCGGCCCGCACCCGGCGTTCGCCGAGACCCGCGCGGCGCGCGGCGAGCTGCACCCGGACCTGTGGGGCGCCACCCCCGCACAGCCCGGGCGGTGGGCGGCGCTGCGGGCCCGGATCGCGGCGCACGGACTGCGCAACTCGCTGCTCGTCGCGATCGCGCCGACGGCGACGATCGCCTCGATCGCCGGCTGCTACGAGTGCATCGAGCCGCAGGTGTCCAACCTGTTCAAACGCGAAACCATGTCCGGCGAGTTCCTGCAGGTCAACACCTACCTGGTCCGGGAGCTCAAGGCCCGCGGGTTGTGGACGGCCGCGGTCCGCGAGCAGATCAAGCGGGCCGAAGGGTCCGTGCAGGCGGTCGACGGCCTGCCCGAGGACGTGCGCTCGCTGTTCCGCACCGCGTGGGAGCTGCCCCAGCGGGCCCTCATCGACCTCGCCGCGGCCCGCGCGCCGTACATCGACCAGTCCCAGTCGCTGAACCTGTTCCTGGCCGCACCGACGATCGGCAAGCTGTCCTCGATGTACCTGCACGCCTGGAAGAGCGGGCTGAAGACCACCTACTACCTGCGGTCCCGGCCGGCGACCCGGATCCAGCAGGCCACTGTCTCCCTCGTCGCGCCGCCCGCCGAGGCCGTCGCCTGCTCCCTGGAAAACCCCGAGTCGTGCGAGGCCTGCCAGTGACCACCATCCCCGAACCCCGTCTCGGCGCCGACATCCGGCCGATGCTGCTCGACCCCGGCATGGACCTCACACTGCGGCCGATGCGGTACCCGCAGTTCTTCGACCGGTTCAAGGACGCCATCAAGAACACCTGGACCGTCGAGGAGGTCGACCTGCACAGCGACCTCGCCGACCTGTCCAAGCTCTCCCCCGCCGAGCGGCACCTCGTGTCCCGGCTGGTCGCGTTCTTCGCCACCGGCGACACGATCGTCGCCAACAACCTGGTCCTCAACCTGTACCAGCACATCAACAGCCCGGAAGGGCGCCTCTACCTGTCCCGGCAGCTGTTCGAGGAGGCCGTCCACGTCCAGTTCTACCTGAACCTCCTGGACACCTACGTCACCGACGACGCCGAACGGACCGCGGCGTTCGCCGCCGTGGAGAACATCCCGTCGATCGCGCGGAAGGCCGAGTTCTGCTTCCGCTGGATCGACTCCCTCGGCGACCTGCACGAGCTGAAGACCCGCGACGACCGGCGGGCGTTCCTGCTCAACCTCATCTGCTTCGCCGCCTGCATCGAAGGGTTGTTCTTCTACGGCGCCTTCGCCTACGTGTACCACCTGCGCTCCCGCGGGCTGCTGCACGGCCTCGCCTCGGGCACCAACTGGGTCTTCCGCGACGAGTCGATGCACATGGCCTTCGCGTTCGACGTCGTCGACACCGTCCGGTCCGAGGAACCGGACCTGTTCGACGACGAGATGGCCGGGCAGATCCGGGCCATGGTCGCCGAGGCCGTCGAGTGCGAGGTCCAGTTCGCCGCCGACCTGCTCGAGCAGGGCATCTCCGGCCTGTCCCTGACCGACATGCGCGAGTACCTGCAGCACGTCGCCGACCGCAGGCTGGCGCTGCTGGGCGTCGAGCCGCTCTACGGCAGCCGCAACCCGTTCGCGTTCATGGAGCTCCAGGACGTCCAGGAGCTGTCGAACTTCTTCGAACGGCGGGTCTCGGCGTACCAGGTCGGCGTCACCGGCAGCGTCTCCTTCGACGACGACTTCTGAGCACCCGCGCCGGCGTCGTGGCCGTCCACCGGGCCCGTGCCCGGTGGCGGCACCGGCCCGCCGTCCGGGGGCCTGGCCGAGCTGGGTGGGCAGAAGTTTCGGTCGGCTGTGGGCGGGCATGGCGCCCAGGACCCGGTCGGCCTCGCGCCGGTGGGCGCCGGTGACCCGCTCGGCGAGGTGACGCCCGGCCGGGTGGGTGACACTGCACCGCGCCGGTCGCTGGGTCATGCCACGCGACGGTCCGGCTCTGCGGTGGGGCGGATCGGCCCATCACCGGAAAGGACCAAACGGCACATGGAAACCATCACCTCCGAGGTACTGATCTCCCGGCTGGCCGACTGGGGCGTCGACACGGTGTTCGGCATCCCTGGCGACGGCATCAACGGGATCATGGAAGGGCTGCGGCGCAACGCCGACCGGGTGCGCTTCGTCCTGACGCACCACGAGGAGGCGGCCGCGTTCATGGCCACCGCCCACGCGAAGGCCACCGGACGCATCGGGGTGTGCCTGGCCACGTCCGGGCCCGGCGGCATCCATCTGGCCAACGGGCTGTACGACGCGAAGCTCGACCACGCGCCGGTGCTGGCGATCACCGGGATGCAGGAGACCTCGGTGCTCGGCACCGGATACCAGCAGGAGGTCGACCTGACCCGGCTGTACGAGGACGTCAGCGTCTACAACCAGCTGGTCGTCAACCCGCAGCAGCTGCCCGCGCTGGTGGACGTGGCGATCCGGCACGCGTACGCCCGGCGCGGGGTCGCGCACCTGTGCGTCCCCAACGACATCCAGGTGGCGCCGGCCGACGCCGACCCGTACCAGCACGTGGCACCCGCCAAGCCGCCGGCCACGGCGCCGGTGTACCTGACCGGCTCGGTGCGGCCGCGCGACGAGGACGTCGCCCGCGCCGCCGAGGTGATCAACGGCTCGGCGAAGGCGGCGATCCTGGTCGGTGTCGGCGCGCGCGGCGCGGGCGCGCTGGTGGAGCGGCTGGCCGACACGATCGCCGCCCCGGTGATCAAGACCCTGTCCGGCAAGATGGTGATCCCCGACGACTCGCCCTACACCACCGGCGGCATCGGGCTGCTGGGCACCGCCCCCAGCGAGGAGCTGATCGACGACATCGACACCCTCGTCATGCTGGGCACCAACTTCCCGTACACCAAGCACCTGCCGGAGGCGGGCAAGGTCAAGGTCGTCCAGGTCGAGATCGAGGAGACCCGGGCCGGCATGCGCCTGCCGACCGACGTGCCGCTCATCGGCGACGTCGAAGCGACCCTGCACGCCCTCATCCCCCGGCTGACCCGCCGCACCGACCGGTCGCACCTGCAGCGGTACCAGGCGCAGATGCGCGACTGGAACGAGAAGATGCACGCCCTGGAGAGCGGCGAACGGGACCCGATCGCCCCGCAGTACCTCGCGTCCTGCCTGGACGAGCTGGCGAACGAGGACGCGGTACTGTGCTGCGACTCCGGCACGATCGCCACCTGGGCGGCGCGGCACTGGCGCATCCGCGGCGGGCGGGAGTTCTACCTGTCGGGCAACCTCGCCACGATGGCACCCGGCCTGCCCTACTCGATCGCCATCCAGCACGCCTTCCCCGGCCGGCAGGTGATCGCCTACCAGGGCGACGGCGGCTTCGCGATGCTCATGGCCGAGTTCAACACCGCCTGCCGCTACGACCTGCCGATCAAGGTGGTGATCAACAACAACAACGCGCTGGGCCAGATCCTGTGGGAGCAGATGGTGCTCGGCTACCCCGAGCACGGGGTCCGCTTCGGCGACCCGAAGCCGGACTTCTCCGCCTGGGCGCACGCCTGCGGCGGCTTCGGCGCCCGCGTCGAGAAGGCCGGCGACCTGCGCGCCGCGCTGGTCGAGGCGTTCACCCACCGCGGCCCGGCCCTGGTCGACGTGACCGTCGACCCGAACGAGCCGCCGATGCCCGGCAAGGTCAGCTACGAGCAGGCGAAGAAGTTCGCCCAGGCCTTCCTGCACGGCCAGCCGCACAAGGCGTCGATCGCCACCACCCTGTTCAAGGACAAGATCCAGCAGCTGAAGGCGGACCGGTGACCACACTGCTGCCGGCGCCCCGGGTCCGCACCGCCCGGCCCGCCGGCGGCGCCGACGTCGACGCCCAGGGCCTGGCCGCCGCGCTGCGGCAGCGCATCCACGGCGGCGTGCGCTTCGACGACGGCACCCGCGCCCTCTACGCCACCGACGCCTCCAACTACCGGCAGGTCCCGATCGGTGTGGTGGTGCCGCGCACCCTCGACGACGTGGTCGCCACCGTGGCCACCTGCCGCGAGTTCGGCGCGCCGCTGCTGTCCCGCGGCGGCGGCACCAGCCTGGCCGGCGAGTGCTGCAACGTCGCCGTGGTCATGGACTTCTCCAAGCACCTCGACGCGATCGAGTCCATCGACGGGCAGCACCGGCGGGCCGTGGTGCAGCCGGGCCTCGTCCTCGACCAGCTCAACGCCGCCACCCGGCAGCACGGCGGGCTGGTCTTCGGGCCGAAGCCCGCCACGCACGACCACTGCACGATCGGCGGGATGATCGGCAACAACTCGTGCGGCTCCACCGCCCAGTGGAGCGGCACTACCGCCGCCAACGTCGAGCGGCTGGAGATCCTCACCTACGACGGCGAGCGGATGTGGGTCGGCGAGACCTCCGACGAGGAGTACCGGCGGATCCTCGCCGCCGGCGGCCGCCGCGCCGAGATCTACCGTGCGGTGCGTGACCTGCGCGACCGGTACGCCGGGCAGATCCGCGCGTTCCCGGCGCTGCCGCGGCGCATCTCCGGCTACAACCTGCCGGCGCTGCTGCCCGAGCACGGCATGAACCTCGCCCAGGCGCTGGTCGGCACCGAGTCGACCTGCGTGACGGTGCTGCGCGCGCAGCTGCGGCTGCTGCCCGAGCCGCCGAAGCACGTCCTGGTGCTGATGGCCTTCCCCGACATCGCCGCCGCCGCCGACGCGGTGCCCACCATCAACCGGTACGCCCCGACGGCCCTGGAAGGGCTCGACGACAAGCTGATCCGCTACGAGGGCGAGGAGCACATGCGCCCCGAGGCGCTGAAGCTCCTGCCCGAGCCGACCAACCACACCGGCCGCGGGGCCGCCTGGCTGATGGTCGACATCGGCGCCGACACCGTCGGGGAGGCGAAGGACCGCGTCCACCGGATGCTCGACGAACTGGGCCACGACGAGGGCAAGGTCTTCGACGACCCGGAGCACCAGGCGCAGCTGTGGGCCGTCCGCGAAGGCGGCCTCGGCGCCACCGCCCGCACCCCCGGCGGGCCCGACACCTGGCCCGGCTGGGAGGACTCCGCCGTGCCGCCGGAGCGCCTCGGCGACTACCTGCGCGACTTCCAGCGGCTGCTGCACCGCCACGGCTACGACGCGGCCAGCCTCTACGGCCACTTCGGCGACGGCTGCCTGCACACGTCGATCCCGTTCGACCTGGTCACCGCGGGCGGTGTGGCCGACTTCCGCACCTTCGTGGAGCAGGCCGCCGACCTCGTCTCACACCACGGCGGGTCCTACTCCGGCGAGCACGGCGACGGGCAGGCCCGCGGCGAGCTGCTGACCAAGATGTACGGACCGGACGTCGTCCAGGCCTTCGAGGAGTTCAAGGCGATCTTCGACCCGGACAACCGGATGAACCCCGGCAAGGTCGTGCACGCCAACCCCCTCGACGGCCAGCTGCGCCTCGGCGCCGGTTACGCCCCCGCCGAGCCGGCGACCTACTTCCGGTACACGGAGGACAGCGGCAGCTTCGCCCGCGCCGCGCTGCGCTGCGCCGGGGTCGGCGCGTGCCGCCGGCCGGAGCCGGACCAGGGCGTGATGTGCCCCAGCTACCAGGTCACCGGCGACGAGGAGCACTCCACCCGGGGCCGGGCGCGGCTGCTGTTCGAGATGGTGCGCGGCGAGACGATCACCGGCGGCTGGCGGGAGCGGTCCGTGGCCGACGCCCTCGACCTGTGCCTGGCCTGCAAGGGCTGCAAGCGCGACTGCCCCATGCACGTCGACATGGCCACCTACAAGGCCGAGTTCCTCGCCCATCACCACGCCGGGCGGATCCGCCCCCGGTCCCACTACTCGCTGGGCTGGCTGCCGGTGGCGGCCCGGCTGGCGGCCCTGGCCCCCGACCTGGTCAACGCCGTCACGCACGCGCCCGGGGTCGGTGCCGCGGTCAAACGGCTCGGCGGCATCGACCCGCGCCGCGACCTGCCCCGCTTCGCCGGGGCCGGCTTCCAGCGGTGGATGCGCAACCGGACGCCGGGCGGCACCGGCGAGCGCGGCACCGTGCTGCTGTGGCCGGACACCTTCACCACGTACCTGTCGCCGGGCATCGCCGCGTCGGCGGTCGGCGCGCTGGAGGCGGCCGGCTTCCGGGTCGCGCTGCCCCGCGGGCCGGTCTGCTGCGGGCTCACCTGGATCTCCACCGGGCAGCTCGGGGTCGCCCGCCGGGTGCTGCGGCGCACCATCGACGCGCTGGCGCCGTGGCTGCGGGCGGGTGTCCCGGTCGTCGGGCTGGAACCCTCCTGCACGGCGGTGTTCCGCGGCGACGCGCTGGAGCTGCTCGGCCACGACCAGGACGCGCTGCGGTTGCGCAAGCAGACGCGGACGCTCGCCGAGCTGCTCGTCACCGACCACGACATCGCGCTGCCCGAGCTGCGCGGCGACCACGGCGGCCGGCCGCACGCGATCAGCCAGACGCACTGCCACCACCACGCCGTGCTCGGCCACGACGCCGACGCGGAACTGCAGCGCCGGGTCGGCCTGGACGTCGAGCAGCTGGCGTCCGGCTGCTGCGGGCTGGCCGGGGATTTCGGCATGACCCCGGACCATCGGGACGTCTCCCTCGCCGTCGGCGAGCAGGTCCTCCTGCCGGCGGTCCGGGCGGCCGCGCCCGGCACGATCATCCTCGCGGACGGCTTCTCCTGCCGCACCCAGATCGAGGAGGCGGGCACGGGCCGGCACGCGCTGCACCTCGCCGAGGTCGTCAACGCCGCGCTGCGCGGCGTGCCGGCGGGCGAGCGGCCCGAACGCGCGCTGTCGGTGCGGCCGGAGGCGAGAGCGGTGCGGTCGTGACCGCCGAGGCGCCCGTCGAGCGGGTCGCCGCGGCGGTGTACCGGATCCCCACCGACGCCCCGGAGGCCGACGGCACCATCGCCTGGGACAGCACCACGATGGTCACCGTCACCGTGACCGCGGGCGGGCAGACCGGGCTCGGCGCCAGCTACACCGCGCCGGCCGCCCGGCAGCTCGTCGAGCAGACCCTCGCCCCGGTGGTCACCGGGCGCTGCGCCCTCGACGTGGCCGCCGCCTACGAGGCGATGCACCGGGCCGTGCGCAACATCGGCCGGCCCGGGGTCGCCGCCACCGCCATCTCCGCCGTCGACATCGCCCTGTGGGACCTCAAGGCCCGGCTGCTGGACCTGCCCCTGGCCCGCCTGCTCGGCGTCGTGCGGACCGCGGTGCCGATCTACGGCAGCGGCGGGTTCACCACGTACGACGACCGGCGGCTCACGGACCAGTTCGGCGGCTGGGTCCACGATCAGGGCATCCCGCGGGTCAAGATGAAGATCGGCGAGTCGTGGGGCGGCCACGTCGAGCGGGACCTCGCCCGGATCCGGCTCGCCCGCCAGGTCATCGGCCCGCAGGCGGAGCTCTACGTCGACGCCAACGGCGGCTACCAGCGCAAGCAGGCGATCCGCGTCGCCCGGGCCGCCGCCGAGCACGACATCGCCTGGTTCGAGGAGCCGGTCTCCTCCGACGACCTCGACGGGCTGCGGCAGGTCCGCGACGCGGTGGTCCCCGACGTGGCGGCCGGCGAGTACGGCTACGACCTGCCCTACTTCGCCCGCATGATCGGCGCCGGGGCGGTCGACTGCGTCCAGGCCGACCTCACCCGCTGCGGCGGGATCACCGAGTGGCGCAACGTCGCCGCCGTCGCCGCCGCCCACGGCCTGCAGGTCTCCGGGCACTGCGCGCCGCACCTGCACCGCGACGTCGCCGCCGCCACCCCCAACCTGCGCCACCTGGAATGGTTCCACGACCACGTGCGCATCGAGTCGATGCTCTTCGACGGTGCCGCCGCGCCGGACCCCGGCGGCACCCTGGCGCCGAACCTGTCCGCCCCCGGGCACGGCCTGACCCTCGACCAGGACCGCGCGCAGCAGTACCGGATCGGCTGACACTACGATTGCAGTTGTTGTCACTACCATCGTAGTATCGGTGCATGGCGAACCGGCGGGACGACCTGCTCGACGCCGCGATCACCGTGCTGGGTGAGCGCGGCATCCACGCACTGACCCACCGCACCGTCGACGCCACCGCGGGGCTGCCGCCCGGCTCGACCTCCAACCACTTCCGCACCCGCGGCGCGCTGCTGGACGCGGTCGTGGAGCGCTTCGTCGACCGCGAGCGCGCCAACTGGGAGGACCTCGCGACCCGGCTGGCGCCGACCACGCCGCACGAGCTCGCCCGGGCCCTCAGCGCGTTCGCGCAGCTGGCGACCGGCCCGCAGCGCACCCTCACCCTCGCCCGCTACGCGATCCTCGTCGAGGCCGCCAACCAGCCGGAGCTGCGCGCCACCCTCGCCGCCGGCGGCGCCCGCGTCAACGCCTGGTTCATGAACTGGCTGCGGACCGCCGGCTCCACCGACCCGCCGCACGACGCGCCGCTGATCATGAACCACTGGACGGGGCTCATCCTGCACCAGCTCGCCATGCCGGACCCGGCGTTCGACCCGGTCGAGCAGATCACCGCGCTCGTCACCACCGTCATCCGTCCCCGCACAGCGGAGGTACCGGCACCATGAACCGCGACCAGATCTGGCCCGTCATCCACGCCCAGCGCGGCGCCGTCGCGGCGCTGCTGGAGACCCTGTCCGACGAGGAGTGGCGCCGGCCGTCGCTGTGCGAGGGCTGGACCGTGCGTGACGTCGCCGCGCACCTGACCCTGCAGGACGTCGGGTTCGGCGGCGCGCTCGGCATGCTGCTGCGCTGGCGCGGCAGCCTGGACCGGACGATCCAGCACGCCGCGCACCGGCGCGCCGCCGCGCTCAGCACCGGGCAGATCGTCGCCGGGGTCCGCGGTACACCGGACGCCCGCAGACACAACTTCGGCGTCACCCACGTGGAGACGCTCACCGACATCCTCGTGCACGGCCAGGACATCGCCGTCCCGCTCGGCCGCGACCTGCACACCCCGGCGGAGGCCGCGGCCGTCGCGACCACCCGCACGCTGACCATGAAGCTGCCACCGCCACCGCCGTCGGCGAAGCGGCTCACCGGCTTCCGGCTCGTCGCCACCGACACCGCCTGGACGCACGGCGAAGGCCCCGAGGTCCGCGCCCCGATGGCCGCGCTGCTCCTGCTCGCCTGCGGCCGCCTCACCGCCCTGCCGCAGCTCAGCGGCGCCGGCGCGGCGCAGCTCACAGGCCGCCTCAGCGCCGGCGCACGGCACAATGGGTAGGTGCGAGCGAAGATCACCCGGCCCGAGCTGCGGGGCCGGCGCGACGAGCGGGAGGCGCTCGACCGGCTGATCCGTGACGTGCGCGCCGGCCACAGCCGGGTCCTCGTCCTGCGCGGCGAGGCCGGCGCCGGGAAGACCGCGCTGCTCGACCAGGTCGCCGGCGACGCCACCGCGGTGACGGTCGCCAGGGCCGCCGGGGTCGAACCGGAGACCGAGATCGCCTACTCGGCGCTCCAGCAGCTCCTCGCCCCGCTGCTCGGCCACCTCGACGCGCTGCCCGAGCCACAGCGGCGCGCGCTCGGCACCGCGTTCGGGCTCACCGCCGGCGACCCGCCGGAGGCGCTGCTCGTCGGGCTCGCCGTCCTCGGCCTGCTCGCCGAGGCCGCCGCGGAGCGGCCCCTGGTGTGCGTGGTCGACGACGCGCAGTGGCTCGACCGGATGTCCGAGGTCATCCTCACGTTCGTGGCCCGGCGGCTCGACGCCGAGTCGGTGGCGCTCGTCTTCGCCGCCCGCACGCCCGGCGGCGACCGGATCCTGGCGGACCTGCCCGAGCTGCGCGTCGACGGGCTGCCGGAGGCCGACGCGCGGGCGTTGCTGGATTCGGTACTGCCGGGCCCCGTCGACGACCGCGTGCGGGACCGCATCGTCGCCGAGACCCGCGGCAACCCCCTGGCCCTGCTGGAGCTGCCCCGGGAGCGGACCGCGGCCGAGCTCGCCTTCGGCTTCGGCGGACCGGGCGGCGCGCCCGTCGCCGGGCAGGTCGAGGAGGACTTCCAGCGGCGCGTCGCCGCCCTGCCCGCCGACACCCGCACCCTGCTGGCCGCCGCGGCCGTCGAGCCGGTCGGCGACCCGGCCCTGCTGTGGCGCGCCGCCGGACGGCTCGGCGTCGGCATGGACGCGGCCGCCGCCGCGGAGCAGGCCGGCCTGGTCGAGTTCGGTGCGCTGGTACGGTTCCGCCACCCGCTCGTGCGCTCCGCCGCCTGGCGCGCCGCGGGCCCGGCGACGCTCCGCGACGTGCACGCCGCCCTCGCCGCCGGCACCGACCCCGGCCTCGACCCCGACCGGCACGCCTGGCACCGCGCGCACGCCGCGACCGGCCCCGACGAGGACGTCGCCCTGGAGCTGGAGCGGTCCGCCGACCGGGCCCTCGCCCGCGGCGGGCGGGCCGCGGCGGCCGCGTTCCTGGAGCGCGCCGCCGAGCTGACCACCGACCCGAAGCACCGCTCGGCGCTGCTGCTCGCCGCCGCGCGGGCCCGGCTCGCCGCCGGCGCCGCCGACCGCGTCCCGCCCAGTCGTTGGCCGGTGCGGCCCACCCGGCCAGGCTGCGAACCAAAGACCACGGCCTTTGCAGATTGCTGCAGCGCATAGACGCGGGCGGCGACGACGGAT